>NZ_NTFS01000303.1 GCF_002289455.1 Brunnivagina elsteri CCALA 953 | reverse complement strand
CTCTCAACTACACCCCTAAATTCACAATAATATATTTTCGTGGAAAACTCCAGTTCTCAAAATGGACGAGGTTTAACTATTCTATTTTTTCGCCATTTGCAATTCCTTATCTTCAATTTCCAGCATCTCTGGCATGGTAACAAAACGATAACCAGAGTTACGAAATTTCTCAATCATGGCTGGTAGTGCCTTAACTGTGCTATCACGAACACCACCACCATCGTGCATCAAAACAATCCCACCTGGTTTGGAATCACGCATCACATTACTCAACAAACGAGGTACAGCAGGACGTTTGTAGTCGTGGGAATCTGCCGACCACATAATCACCGAATACTTTTTACTCTTCGCATACGCAGCCGGACCATTACCTAAAACACCTCCAGGTGGACGGAAGAGGTTTGTTCTCACACCAGTAGTTTTATAAATAATTTCTTCTGTAGCATCTATTTCATAAGCCGCAGCTTTGGGGTTGAGACGATGATACCAATGATGCCAGGTATGGTTTGCGATCGCATGACCATCGGTAACAATGCGTTTCCCAATTTCTGGAAAGTTTTTCATGTTTCTGCCGATGACAAAAAATGTTCCCTTAACATTATTTTCTTTGAGAATATCTAATATTTGCTCTGTATACTTGGGCCAAGGACCATCATCAAAAGTTAAAGCAACTATTTTATCGTTTTGATTCGGCTTGACTGCATTGAGGGTGACTCCTTGGTAGCGTTTGGGTATTTCTTGATAAACACCTTTTTGCTTTGCCTCTTGTTGCCAACTATCCATCATTTGCTTTTTCAACTCTGTCACGCGCTGAGTTGTAGTAGCTGGTGCAGCCAAACTACTGGCAATTACGCTTTGCCCTAAACCGTTACTGAAGACGTTTTGCTGAATTGGTATTGCCATTCCCACAGCTAAAGTTAGTACTAAAGCAGCTAGCCCAAACAATACAAATTTTGGTAATCTAAAAAGTCCTTTGGTATTCACGTCATAGCTCCTTCATCCGACATTCTTTGGGTTGCGATCGCATTTGGCAGGTGCTTTACACCATCGCACTCAGGCGAAATGGTTTACTAGGGTTATTCAAAAGTCATCCAAAAATCATTGGGCGATGGTTTTGAGTAATAACAAAAATTAATTTAAAAATTAATTCAAAAAATTAAGTATAGAGTAACAGATATTACGCTGAGACATAGTATCAATTGTTCGTACTACCAGTAATCTCGAATAATCGGTTTTGTACAGTGGATACGGCAATGGCTAAGAAATACAGCACATTTCATTTGGATGAGGTACACTACCATCTGTATTTATCCGCGTGCCCTGCGGGTAGGCAGGGACTGACTTCCAAAGGTAGCCACATTAGATGAGCGGAGCGAGACTTCTCGTGGAGTAGCGTCTATATCTGCGGTTTTTATCTCTTTTATATACCTCACTTACTTGCAATTTGCTGTATACCCATAATAACTATCTTCTCAGATTGCGATAAGCGGGCGTATCACTCCGGATAAAGCTGGCGTTATCGGTAAAATATTAAGATAAAAATTACTTTTTGTTTGCCGCAACTGTCTGTGACTGCTTATCCTGTAATTCCAAAAGTTCGGGAATCGTGACAAAACGATAGCCCTGTTTTCTAAAATTACTGATGATTTGCGGTAGAGCTTGCACCGTATGAGAGCGATTTCCACCACCATCATGCATAAGTACTATTCCACCTGGTCTGGCTTCTCGCATCACATTACTGATTAATTTAGATACACTTGGTCGGGAATAATCAACGGAATCAGACGACCACATTATACTTGCGTATTTCTGATTTTTAGCATAATTATATGGACCATTAGTTTTGATCCCACCAGGTGGACGGAATAAACTGGTCTTTACTCCCGTAACTTTATAAATTAAATTTGATGTGTTATCGACTTCAAATGCTGAGGCTTGCGGGTTCATGTAATGATACCAGTGATGCCATGTGTGGTTGGCAATCACATGCCCCTCTGCAACAACCCGCTTACCCAAACCTGGATGTTCTTGCAGCATCTGTCCGACGACAAAAAATGTACCTTTGATATTATTTTTTTTAAGAATTTCCAGAACTTGGGGTGTATTCTGGGGCGAAGGTCCATCATCAAATGTTAAAGCAATGACTTTCTCCCCAGGAGGCAATTTTGCTTCCATAATCGTTGCTCCTTGGAAGCTGTTGGGTATGTCACTAATACCTTTTGCTACCGCTTCTTTTTGCCAGCTTGTAAGCATGGACGATTTGATTGCTTCAATCCTTTCTTGTGTTAAGGCTTGAAGTGATACATCTTTAATATCAATTATTTGCGTACTCTGTGTTTGCAAGTTGCTAGGAAAAATGGGTAACATTAAACCCAAACTCAGGCAACCTCCCACTCCCAGTAATGCAATTAATGCGCCTTGCGACCAACTAAAAGGTTTGTTATTCTCCACTTCACAGCTCCTTTATACCTCGAACTGCCTAACACCGACAATCGCGGTTTTTAATCACAGAATTTTTTAGATATTTAGATACCTAATTTCTTTCCTTAATGTAAAGAAAATTACCTGTAACTGTTCACAGATTATTAAAAATATTCAAACGATAGAAGTTTTTTGTTTAACTCTAGCCTAACGGTTTGGCTGAAGTTATTCTGTTTTTAAATAACTTTAGTTAGTTACTAAATACGAGAATGTACATGAACTAAATCTATGTTGATTATATTGTATTCACTACTTTTAAATAGTAAGTCTAAGTTACATTCGTAACATTATATATTCTACTGCCTCGCATTATTTCTTCCTGGAAAGAAAGTGTTAAGTTTTTAAATGAATCAGATAGTTTACATCTACGCTCTAGCAAATACGCTAGACGCTGTTTATTTAGATATAGTTTCTCATTTATAAATTCAACTTTGGTTTGAGGACAAAGACTCTTTACTTAATGAATTACTGTAAAACTGCTCCTAACTTCGTACTTAGATGATCTGCAAAATTTGATACTTAAGTAAATTAATAAGCGAATCAAATATAATTATTAATTAAATTTGCTGTTTTGCTTATGCTTGACCATATCACCGATAGAGGAATTAATTACTCCCATATCATTAATATTACATATAAACTTTAATGCTTACCGTAATACCACTGCTTTTTACATCTATATCATGACTAGATTTTCGAGAGATTATCCAACAAACTCGAATTTAAGTAATATTTAATCATTTTCTCTCCTGGTATAATGTAAACTTAATTACCTATTATACTGAATTAATCTTCAGTGCTAAGTAAAAAAGTACACAAATATTTAAAGGTAGGGTTCGGGGTAGAACGGAATTGGTAAGAATTATGGTTGCCTTGTGGTGCTAGTTTTATTTTTGCCAAGGAATAGAGTGTAGATGAGCCGATGAGAATAAAAATGCACACCAGCTAACAAGTGAAATATTTTCTTGATGAACAAGATATAGAATATACTCTCAAGGCTTTTTAAAGAACAATATACGGTGTTTGTTTGCTAAAAACAGTACGATTTATGTAACAAATAATTAATAAAATGAAACTTTTACTATTTGTACTCATGAAGTACTACTAAGCTAGCCATAAGTCTTGGGCAAAGCGGATGCAGAACAGGACAAGTATCAAACCACCAAAAGCCATAACAGCATAACCCCAACGTGGGTATTTAGCAAATAAAAAACCAGATGCGATAAATAGAGGCGCGATCGCATAAACATATCTTTCCACAGAAGCGGTCAATCCGGTATTCAGGGCAATTCCATAGGAGAAAAAGCCATAAATAGCAGCGACTAGGGGGATTGAAAAGCGATAATACCAAAGTAGATACAAGCCACCGAAAATCAAGACTATCTTAATTAGGGATTCCCCTGCCATTAACCAGAGTACAAACCAAAGTAGAAAAAAACCGTAGCGAACTTTATCAGCACCAAGTTTTTGGCGGAAGCGTAACAATAGAAGGGCGCTAATTGCGATAATAGCAAACTGTGGGAGATAAAAAGGGTCTTGAATATAACCAATCGCCGCATTTTTTCCACCGATCGCAACTTGTGTCAGCATATACCACCAACCTTGCCAAGCAAAACCCGCAGAGGTTCGCCATCCTTTTTGAGCATTGAGGAAGGCTAAAGCATCGCCGAATTTCCAGAGGCAGTATAGGCTATAAATGGCGACACCTGAAGCAACAAAAAGGCTAGCAATATAGGCTGTAATTGGTCGCTTTTGCTTCCAAGCGGTGAGGAAAAAGGCTGGAAGTAGGGTGATTCCGGTGATGCGGGTTGCGCTGGATAATGCCCCCCAGAAACCAGCCCAAGCGTATTGTTTTCGATCGAAAGCGCGTAGTGCTGAAATACTGAAGAGGAAAAATAGTCCTTCGGTATACATGACTGTACCGTAGATCGAATAGGGACACCATGCCATTGTCGCAGTTGCCCACCGGGCAGAATTTTTACCGTAGCGTTCTTCAACCCAGGTATATAGTGTTATTAATGCTGCGAAAAATGCCAAGTTATTAATTAGTAATCCAGCGATAACTACAGGTATTCCTATTTTTGTTAATATCCAAATTAATAAGGGATATAGGGGGAAAAATGCCACTGAATATTGAGTTTTCGTAAAATCAAGTCCGTAGTTATAGCCTATTGTTGCTATGTTGTAATACCAGACGCTATCCCAAGCAAATAATACATCCCACCAGCCATACTTGTTAATCACCACATTTGATGTTTTTGTGGCGATTGGCATGATTATAAACATGACTATGAGTATTATTAAACGGCTGAGTAGCCACATTAGTGCTGGAAACCAAATTTTTTGATTTTGCAAATTATTGTTAATATTAATTGTAGGTATCGTTATTTTACTCATAGTTGTTAATAGTTAATATGGCAATCCTATTTGATAACTCCTCTGGACAGTCTACTCCAAAGTGAAAAATAGATAAGGAGATAAACCGCCATAGACACGTTTGCTCTTAGAGTATGTTTGAAAAGTCGGACAAGGTATAAATTGTCATTCTGAGTGGAGTCTTACGGAACGTACGCGCTACGCGTTGCCGCAGGCTAGAATCTTGCGTTTCATGCGTATATTGAGATGCTTTGTGCCTCAGCATGACATTTCGGGGTACTTTTCAAACATCCTCTTAGCCTTCCCGTTAGGGTAGTGGCTACTTAGCCATTACAGGGCGGCTATCGCCAACAGAAGCTACTTCGTATCTACCGTAGGTAGACGCAGAGAACGCAGAGAGAATAAAGAAATATATTGAAATATCATTTAAGCGCAAGCGCAGGCTACGCCAACACAAATGATTTGGGATGGCTATGGTTAATGGTTATGGATTATTGGTTCTTGCCTAATATCCGATTTTATTTATTCCAAACTACTAATATTACTCCCGCAACAATAAAACCTAATCCCGTTAAACGCATTATTGGAATTGGTTCTTTAAATATAAAAAAGCCGATGATAACAGAGAATACATATACAAGTGAAGCTGCTGGTCCGGCTACGCTTAAATTAACTCGCGTTAGGAGTAAAATATAAGCGATCGCACCTAATCCATAACAGCCTAATCCAATTAATAATTCTGGTGTGGTGATGATACCAGTAATTTTGTTAAATGGATGGGCAAAGTCTAATTTCCCCAACTTTGCTGCACCCATTTTCAAAAAAAATTGTCCCATGACACTGGCGAGAACTGATATTAATAATACACCGAATTCTTGTGGATTCACGTAATTTTCCTAAATGCAATTTGAGATTAAATAGGGGAATGACTTGATGATTTATGAACAGAAGTATTCGATTGTGGTGAAACACCAGCAATTTCTTTTACAGTATATATGGGACGACCTTTGACTTCTTCATAAATACGTCCGATGTATTCACCTAAAATGCCAATACAGAATAACTGTACTGAACCTAAGAAAAAGAGTGCGATCGTAATTAATGTAAAGCCAATTAAGGGTGTTGTGCGATCGGAAAAACGCCAGTAAAGTACTAGTAATATCATCAGTAAGGCTACACCTGCTGATAAAATACCTAAGTAAGTAGCAATACGTAGAGGAACTCTGGAAAGCGATACTATACCGCTAATTGCGAGTGCCAAAGATTTCCCAAATGTATATTTTACTTCACCAGCAAAGCGGGGATCCCGTTCAAATTTAACTGCGGTTTGCCGAAAACCTACCCAAGCACGTAAACCACGAATGTAACGGTTTCGTTCTGGCATGGCATTGAGAACGTCAACTACCTGTCTATCCATTAAGCAGAAGTCTCCTGTATCTTCGGGAATGTCCACATCTGCAAGCTGCCTTAAGATGCGGTAAAATCCATATGCCATCAAGCGTTTAAACCAATTTTCTTTTTTGCGGGATGTTCGTTGTGCGTAGACAACTTGATAACCCTGTTGCCATTTTTCGATCATTGATGAAGCTAGTTCTGGTGGATCTTGCAAGTCAGCATCCATGACGATCGCAACTTTTCCACGCACAAAGTTTAAACCTGCGGTTACTGCTACTTGATGACCAAAGTTACGGGCAAAGCTCAGGTAATTTACTCGACTGTCGAGATGGTGAAGTTCACGCATCAAGTTCAAGGAGTTATCTTTGCTACCATCATCGACTAAAATTAATTCACATTCACCATCTAACTGTTGCATAACACCAGTTAAACGACGATACATTTCGTTGATGTTGTCTTCTTCGTTATATATGGGGATAACGATGGAGTAGGTTGGTTGAGTCATCCGGTTTTGGATTTTGGAAAGTTAGAAGTTAGGAGTTAGAAGTTAGGAGTTAAGAGTTAGGAGTTAAGAGTTAGGAATTAGGAGTTAGAAGTTAGAAGTTAGGAATTAGGGGTTAGAGGTTAGGAATTAGAAATTGAAATATTGGATTACTTAATTTATTCCTACTGCCTACTGACTTCTGCCTTCTGCCTTCTGCCTACTGACTACTGCCTTCTGAGCTACAACTAATGCTGACACACCAAATGGCAAACTCAATTTACCCATAAAAAAATGACGTTCGCTAGCAAATAGAAAGGTCAAAAGTTTGTTAATTAGGGGAGATGGTACTGTTAAATCGCCACTTGTTTGAGGTTTATTATTTTGAATTTGATTTTCTTGAGATTTATTCCCAAGTTTAAATAAATTTTGCAACAAACGGACTCCAGCAACAAGGGGAAACAGAAAAGTATTAAAATAGCTACCATAACATAACGAAAAATCAGCCTTGCGGACAACTTTTTGTAAACCTCTTAAACGATAGCGACGCTTATGATGGTTGATATCATCGTGGGAACTCCACAAAAATTGATATGCTGGCACTGTTAATATTATCCAACCACCAGGTTTGAGGTGCGATCGCAATGCTGAAAGTGCTGCTAAATCATCATCTAAATGCTCAATCACATCAAAAGCAACAATTAAATCGTACTCCCCCGCAAACGGGATTTTATCTGGCAAACTTCCCAATCTCACAGTAGTCACTTGACGCTGATTAGCAAATTCGCAAGCAATTTCATCTAGTTCCATCGCTGCAACTTCACCATGACGTGCCAGCATTCGTAAATTTCCACCAGTTCCGCAACCAGCTTCAAGAATTTTTGCATCTATCGGAAGACTGATTTCTCGTATCACTCGGTCGAGTATGCGACGACGAGCAACAAACCACCAATGTTTATCTTCGACGGTTGCGTATTGTAGATAAAAGTCTTTTTCCATAAAGCGGAGGGTAGGGGATTGGGAGGAAAAACGGAAAAGTGTCGTTTATTGTAATACCATTTTTAGTGTAGGTTTTGCCAATGCGATCGCAACTTTTTTAAGTATTTCCAAATCACACCGATTCAGAAAATTAAACAGCCATACTCTAAACGGCTAATAATTAAACTTTTATCATCAGCACGAAACTACAAATATTCTCTGCGAAACTTTGCGCTTTACTCTGCGAAACTCTACGTTTAAAAGCCAAACTCCAAGCCATTTGTAGTATAATTCAATTGAGCTTAAACATTCCTTCCTCATTCTTTTTATCGAGGAATTTAGCTATTGACGGGGATTTTAAATCGTGGGGTTAGAAGTCGGGTTACTGGGTTTTAAGACTTGGGTTTTTCACGTGGGGCAAAAAGTAAGCACTGAGTTAGGGAATTTTGATCGTAAAATCAATCGACTGCCATTAGACGGCGCAAAAACTTG
>NZ_NTFS01000302.1 GCF_002289455.1 Brunnivagina elsteri CCALA 953 | reverse complement strand
TCTATATATGACAGCTTGTAAAACTTCCGTAGATGAAAAATACTTAAGTAAGACAGATTGTCAAAGATAATAATATTACTCAGATGTTATAAAATTAGTTGACAATTGATTTAAAATACCGATAATCTTTTGTGTATTCCGCAAAATAGAAATTGATAGAGTTCACATCAGGAAGCTTCAAAAAAAATAAATGGCAATAAAAAATATATTTGCGGCAGATGGAATAGTTATGTTCCCTCTGCTCATATTCAGCGTGGTTTCTATTCCATTAATTGCAGAACGTATCTGGATTTTGGTCAAAAATTTATCGTCGTCAGAAATCAGTAATTGGGGAAGTTTTAAATCTCTACCGTCACAATAATCATGTGAATGCAATAGACAAACTTCAACTTAATCTAGATTTACCGATCGCAACAAAACAATAATCCTGAATTCAACCGCAATTTTTAGCAAAAAAAATAACCCTTAAGAAAATGAAAAAGAATTTGTACTTATTTCCAATTAGTTTACTCAGTCTATTTATCGCTTTCCCATCACTTGCATCTGATACTAAAATTAATCAAGTAAACCAAAATCAAAGCGAAAAAGCTCAATCAAATATCCCGAACATTAGCGATATTACATTACCAGGAACTAATGCTAGTTTACTAACTCAACCAATTGGAGAAATTGGAGAAATTGGAGAAAGTGAAGTAAATGAAGTAAATGAAGTAAATGAATTCAATAAAGTAATTAATTCTGAAAATATCTCTCAAACTAATACGACAGAAAAAGACGATTCAGAGATTCAATTAGAAGCCATTGGTGAAAAAGATGCACTTCCAGAATCAACTCCAACTCACATAATTGACAAAGAAGAAATTCAAAAACAAGGTGCATCTAGTGTTGCTGATATCTTAAAAAGAATGCCGGGATTTGCAATTAATGATGTTGGTCATGGTGCAGATATTCACACTGGCACTTATTATCGTGGTGCATCAATAAATCAGTCAGTAATTCTGATTAATGGTAGACCAATTAATAGTAATATCAATACCTATCATGGTGCTACAGATTTAAATAGTATTCCCGTCGAAGCAATAGATAGAGTAGAATTATATAGTGGTGCCGCGAGTTCCTTATATGGTTCCTCAGCAGTTGGTGGAGTTATTAACATCATTACCAAAGAAGGTAGTGGGAAAGCAAAACTAAATGCAACTGTAGAATTTGGTTCTTTGAATTCAAATAATCAACAATCAA
Source organism: Brunnivagina elsteri CCALA 953 (assembly GCF_002289455.1). Classification (GTDB taxonomy): domain Bacteria; phylum Cyanobacteriota; class Cyanobacteriia; order Cyanobacteriales; family Nostocaceae; genus Brunnivagina; species Brunnivagina elsteri. Next base: position 6,974 of record NZ_NTFS01000302.1, on the reverse strand, counting down.
GTTTTAGTGGTGGAACTGAAAAAGTTCGTTACAACTTGAGTTTTGAGCGCTTTTTGACCGATAACAAATATAAAGTTCCCGTTGGTGCTGCGAACCGTGATAGTAGTGGTAACTTATTTAATGCTGATACAGCTACCAGCACTTATTTTGGGAATATTGGAGTTGATTTAAACAAGAAAAATACCCTGAGTTTAGATGTTAAAAAACTCAGTAGTCGTCGTGGTTTAGTCTATTTTGGTTTTCCATTACAAAAGGATAGACTTGACCATGATGGATTAAATATTGGTTTAGCCTGGAAATCTCAACTGGCAAATAATTCCAAACTCACAACTACATTTGGATTCAATCAAGATTACTTTAACACTTATGGTCCCACGGTTTTCAGAAATACAGAGTTTTACCGCACAGGAACTTTAGATACCCAACAATTTACTGCTAGATTAGACCATGAATGGAAAATTTCCTCCAATTATCAACTTCGCTGGGGTTTAGATTTAAATAATCTCAACTTAGATGGAATAGTAAATAGTACTCGTCCAGATAGAATTAGTCTCAATGAAGAAGAAAATAGAAGCTTGTTTAATACAGCTTTATTTGCAGTTAATACTATTAATATTAACGATGCATTACAATTTGATTTAGGACTGAGACAAAACTTTGATTCAGAATTTGGAAACTACTTCAATCCTAGCGCTGGTTTCCGCTATGGAATCTCACCAAATATAGCTTTACGTGGAAGTTGGGCATCTGTACAACGAAATCCCGGTTTAGACCAAAAATATGTTTACGATACTGTGCATGGTTGGTTGTCAAATCGCGATTTAAAACCAGAAACAGGTTCTTCTTGGACTGCTGGAATTGATGTTAGTTTATCCCAAAATTTAACCGGACAATTTACTTATTTTGGTAGTAGCTTAGATGAGCGTTTAGGCATCATTCAAGGCAAATGGCAAAATATTGGTTTAGTTGATACAAATGGCTTTGAAGCTGCCTTGCGGTGGAAAATGGTGCGTCACTGGTCAACATTTTTCAACTATACTTACACCGATGCCAAAATTCAAACTGGAACCGAATCAGGGTTACAATTGGGTTTAATTCCTTACTCGAATTTGCAAACAGGAATTGGTTACGAAAAAAACGGATGGCAAGCTAATTTATATGCTACTTATTATAGTGGCGCTCGTCGAGCATTTTTTACTAATCCTGGGGAGAAAACCACAGATTTCTCACCATCTTATCTAAATTTAGACTTGAGCGCTCGCGTACCCGTAAATCAAAAATTGGGACTAACATTTTACTTAGAAAATTTACTGGGAGAACAGTACGAAAGAGTAAATAGAATTTATAGCCCTGGTTTAACTTTTCGCGTTGGTTTAAGTTCAAACATTTGATATTTAGTTTGATTCACCATATTCCTGACTTTTGAAACAGTTGGGGATATGGGGGGATATAAAAAGTAAATTAAATTCCAGTAGCTATATTAGGTAATGACTTTGGGAAATTTTCCTCTATTTCATTATCTATACTTTGCTCAATTATTGTATGACTGGGGTAAATACTTCCATCCTCATCGACATCTGCTAGTGCTAAATTTTGCAAATCTTTCGTTTCTTGATTCATTTTGCGAACTAAAATCTACATTTGTTCGATATCGAATAACACAGATTGCATGTGAGATTGCTGTATATTAGACGGAATATTATTTTTAGTGAAAATATTACCTAAATTTTCAGATGCGTGAGATAGTAAGCGCTCTAGCTGCCTCTGCTCGTCAATTTTTTGGTTGAGTATTTGCTGAATTTTCTGCGATTCTGAGGTTTGAACTGTCTTCTCAACAGTGTCTGCCTAATGCTATCCTGCGAAATAATCCCAATCAACTCACCGCGATCGCCTACAATGGGCAAATGTCTAATTTTATACCTGCGGAATAAAAACAACGGACCAAAGACATGGCGCAATGAGTTAATAGGCAAAGTAATTACATCGGGAGTCATCACTTCCCCGATGGTTAAAGTTTGCATATCTCTCCCTTCAGCCGCTAACTTGACTATATCCCGTTCTGTAAATATCCCCAGTAGTTTTTCCTCTTCCACCACTAGCACAAAACTCGAAATCTTGCGTTTTCCATCATTCAAACTGGGATTACCAGCCAGAATAAATGGATTCTGGCTGTACTTCCTCTGACTCATCAAAACCACTACTTCAAATAGGGGAATATCGGGAGTAACTAAATAATGGCTGACGATCAATAGCGCTTTCAATATCTCTTTCGATTATCAACGGCTCATCAAAATGCATAAACGATACAGCTTCGCTATGGCTAGTGGACTTTGCTTCAATTGAAACATATAATAACGGATGTTACACTGAGCAGATGCAAATTCAGCATAGAAGAGTGTTCACAATTGATATTGGTTAGTCAAACTAGCCACAAATTAAATAATTAGTACTAGAGGTACATTAATAACTTTCCTCCAATTCATTACCTACATAGATAATATTATCATTCTCTATATGGGAATAAACACCAGATATTCTTGGTGTTGTGCCGTAGAGTCGGTCTAGAACAAGCTTAACAGATATTCGTTTCCACATCTGACCTCGCTTTGTTTTGTAACCGTTCTCATTCAGCCAATTAGCTATTTGCTGTAAAGATTTTCCTGACTTATGGTGACGACGGATCATTTCAATTATCGCTTGTTCGTCGGGGTTTTCGACAAGTTCGCCATTAATTGAGGTTAGTCCATATGGTGGTGAACCATATCCAGCGTAACCACCACGTGCAGCCTTTAATTTTCTTCCACGCTCTAGCCGTTCCCAGATACTTCCGTCGTTGGAGTTATCTGCTGTCATTTTCTTTAGGGTAGAATGTTATGGGCGTTGTTATCTTAACTCAATATCTTAAGTATGTACACGTATGCTTTCAATCCTTTTGCGAATCACAACAGTGTGATATATCTTCAGTGCAAAAATATGCGATCGCAATCCTTATTCACATCAAACAATCAGATTTGAGTCAAAATTCAATATACAGGCATAATTCAGCCTAACTATAAAACGCTGGATTTAATCTACTTACACTCATCCAAGAGTATAAATTGTTAACTTTGTTTATTTTGTTTTCTTTTACAGAAGATTTTTTCAGATTGCGACAAACATCTAAAAAGAACACGGGCGCAAGTATAGTAAGATACCTCCTGTTAATCCATTATGCGGAGATTACACTTGCAAACACTTTTTTCAAGATTTATAAAATAAGAAATAATAGCAAAAAGTAGACAAATTTTGCCAGATATCTAATTTTCCCCTACGATAAATGTTGAATGACAAAGCATAGAGGTTGGTACAGACATCTTTGATAGAAGAACCCCTAGTCATATCTCATCCGATAGGGATTGACTTCTGCCTTTATATACATTTTCTACCTTGTAGTCGATGAAGAAATGGCATAAAAGCAATTATTGTTGTAAAGAAGCGAGTCTGCTAGTCAGGTCGTTTTTAGGGGTACAAAAAACTTATCCCCTAACCCAGCAGCTTTTTGCTTGTCATTCTGTAGCATGAGAAAAGCTTAACTGTCATCATAAATGGAAGCGGAAATGCAAGAACCGGAAATTATGGAAACAAAATCTCCAGAGGCTACAATGCCGGAAATCAATAACCAATTGGGAACTATTACCAAAGTTCAGCCATCTGGTTCTCAAGACGAATGGATCAAATACGGAGAGAAAATTTCTAGTATTTTAGGAACATTACCCGAATATGCTGGAAATATATTTAATCAATACAAGCAGCCATTGATTGTCTTTGGTTTAATTGTGGCTTCGATTGTCACCCTTAGGGTCGTACTCGCAGTATTAGATGCATTGAACGACATTCCCTTAGTAGCACCAACCTTTGAATTAATTGGGGTTGGTTACTCAGTTTGGTTTGTTTACAGGTATTTACTCAAAAAAGATAGTCGGGATGAGTTAACCACTGAAATCTCAACTATTAAAAATCAAGTTGTAGGCAAAGAATAATATATCTAAAATTTGCTGAATGATAACAGCCGCTTGCTTTTTGGTAGAAGATACTACATGGCAAGTGGCTGTATTTTGTGTTGTGTGATGGGAATCGAATGTCTCGATTTTCCGGTTTAAAGACAAAGACGTTCCACCGGAACGTCTCTACGATGAATTATTATTTAGGTGCTTTAACGATATTTTCTGATTTAATGGGCTGTAACCGACCCATTTTGACTAAGGCTTGGTGAATCATTGCTGCCGCTTCAGCACGGGTAATTTCTCGATTTGGGGCAAGACTGCCTTTGTCGGGATAGTTTACCACAAGCCCTTCGATTGTTGCGGCTGCAACTTTGGGAATGGCATATTTGGGAATATCTTTAGCATCCTTGTAGATGCTGACTACCTTTTCAGGGGAAGCAGGTGTTTTCAAATTTAAACCACTGATAAGGGCAACCAAGACTTGAGCGCGGGGAATTTTTTGATCGGGTTTAAAGCTTTTGTCAGGGAATCCCTTCATAAACCCAGTTGCGATCGCATCATTTATGGCTCCAGTTGCCCAATATTTTTGCGGGATGTCATTAAAGCTTAACTTTGTCTGTCCAATCTCTTTCTTAAAAGCACGATTTACGATCGCGGCAAACTCAGCCCGATTTATGGGTTGATTTGGACGGAACGAATAATCTTCAAAACCTTCAATTATTTTGCGCGAAGATAAAGCATTAATAAAGCCTTGTGCCCAAAATTTATCAGGTACATCCGTAAATGCCCTGGGAGGTGGGATTGTCGGTAATTTTGCCACGGTCGTGGTAACTTGAGGTTTTGGTGCAATACTTGGGGAAATATTGGGGGTATTACCATCAACAAGTGGTGGAATAAAGCCAAAAACCCCAGCCCCTGGAACGGAAGGAATTTCCTTGGGTTTCTCAGGTACAGGAATTTCGATTGCTGGAATCCCAGGTTTTGCATCATCCTGAGATAAATCTGAGTTGGGAATCACAGGAACTTGAGTGACCAAGTTCGGTTGTACCTCAGTTTTCGGCATACTGAGAAGTAGATTATTATCTATACCGGCTTGAGGATTCGGTTGGAGATTTGGTACAACAGTTGGAGACAGAGACGGCATCAACTGACCAAAATTCCATTTCGATTCTTGACGAGATAAAGCCCAAAATAGGATTGAGCCAATAGTCGCAAATGCAACTAGTACACCGATAAAATCATCAAAATCAAGGGAATTTCGCTGAGTTGAGCGAGGGTCGGAAGGAGGTAAATTTGTCATCGTGATAATATGCGATCGCTATTAATTGTTCTTACTAAGAGTAAGCCACAAAATGAATGATCCTGTGTTGTCATGCTGAGGAACGAAGCATCTACGCGAGATTCTAGCCTGCGGCAACGTGTTCGCGCAGCGTGTCGCTTTGCGACTCAGCGCGTACGTTCCACCCTGCGGGAAGCAAGCTACAGAATGACATTGGGCATTTCTTTCTGTGGAGTTCTCTAAAGAAAACTAAGTCACTGCAACAATTTTTACAATATCCGCCGAGAACATCACAGGAAAAATTAAATAGATAGCAGGGAAATTAAAACACTTTTATAGATTACAGCTTATAAGGTTTGGGTACAAAGGTAAAAAACTTGAGCATTTGCATTAACTCCTAACTCCTAACTCCTCCTAACTCCTCCCAACTGCCTAAATCACCCGCAACAAACTGGGAATACTATGGATTGCCTCAAAAGTACGAATTTCATCTAGGGCTTGTTTAAACTTACCTTCTTGGACATCGTGGGTGACAACGACTATTTCCGCTAGCTCCCCTTGGAAACCTGTTTGCACTACCGACTCTAAGCTCACACCGTATTTACCAAAACAAGTACCCAACTTCCCAATGACCCCAGATTGGTCTCTAGTTAAAAATCGGGTATAAAATCGAGCATCCAGTTCAGAAACGGGTGCAATTTGACAATAATCTTGATGGGAACAAGCTAAAAGCGGGTCTAGATTATAATTAGAATGGGAATTCTGTCGGGATTTAAGATGGGCAACAAGATTCAGAATATCAGAGGAAACAGCACTCGCGGTTGCACCAGCACCTGCTCCAGGACCGAAAAACATTACTTGCCCTAATGGTTCCCCTTCAACGAGAATCGCGTTATATACTCCGTTAATGCTTGCGAGGGGGTGAGATTTGGGTACAAGGGTGGGATGGACTCGCACGGAGAGAGTAGGTGGAGAAGAGGAGGAAGAAAGAGGAGAGCAGCGCTTCGCTATCGCAAGTAGTTTTATTACAAATCCTAATTTATCGGCATAGGAAATATCAGTTTTACTAACCTGGCGAATTCCTTCACTAAATACTTCGTCACGGTTAATCCTTCCCCCAAATGCTAAAGATGCCAAAATTGCAATTTTATCGGCAGCATCCCATCCTTCAACGTCTGCTGTGGGGTCTGCTTCAGCGTAACCTAATTGTTGAGCATCGGCGAGAACATCATCAAAACTGGCACCTTCATTTTGCATCCGCGTCAAGATGTAATTCGTCGTGCCGTTAACAATCCCTATCACTGTATTGATTCGATTGACACTTAAAGACTGCTTCAACGGCTGAATTACGGGAATACCACCACCTACAGCAGCTTCCAGCAGTACATACACACCAGCTTGATTTGCAGCAGTAAAAATTTCGGCACCAAAGCGGGAAATCACGGCTTTATTGGCTGTAACTACATGCTTACCGTTTGCGATCGCTTTGAGAATTAATTCACGTGCGCGATCGATTCCCCCAATTAATTCCACAATAATATCTATTTGCGGGTCAGTAACAATCGCCTCTAAATCTGTAGTAATTATTCCAACTGGCAATTCCACAGCACGGGGTTTATCGAGGGATTTTACCCCCACACGACAAATCTCTACCTCTTTCAACAACGGATGACGACCAACATTATCTATTAACAGTTGTACAGTCCCTGTTC
>NZ_NTFS01000301.1 GCF_002289455.1 Brunnivagina elsteri CCALA 953 | reverse complement strand
AACTCATATAAAAATAGCCTTTACTCCGATACATACTCATATAGAGCTTTGGGAAGATGGAGATAAGTAAAAGATAAAAAGCTAAAAGGACATTCGGCAAAGCTCAGTCGAGCCACAAAAGAAAAAGTCTTAATACTTTTATTTTTTACTTCACACTCTTTACTTCACCAAACCTATGTCAACAATTTATATCACCGAACCAGATGCATCCTTCAAACTACAAAACAAGTATCTGAAGGTATTCCAACAAGAGAAACAACGCTTTTTTATCCGCATTAGCAACATTAGCCAATTTGCCATCTTTGGTAACATCAAATTACCAAAAGATGTCATACAAATAGTTCGTTTAAATCAAATCCCCGTCATCTACTTCACTCACACAGGTGAATATCTAGGACGCTTAGAAAACCCATCTACAGTCCAAGCTAAATACTTAAATTACCAACGTCAACGCTTACATGACAGAGAATTTAATCGTGCAACAGCAGAAAGTATAGTTTGGGCAAAACTCCACAATCAACAGACTTTTCTCCAAAATTGGACTCGTTACTGCACAGACTACACAACTCAACGAGCTTTGGATTATTTAACACTGCTGATGGATAATTTATCCCTCGCACCATGCGTTGAAGAACTGCACCAATATATAGAGGAAGCAGATAAAGTTTACTACTGTGCTGTTGCTTCTATACTGAGTTTATATAGCTTAAACCCGCACACAACGGCAAAGCAAATTAACAGGTTTTTAACCCTGGGAAATCAACTATTACACCAATATATTTACAACCACCTCAAAACAGCAGGACTTCACCCAGATTATGGTATTTTACACCGGGACACTCATCACGAACTTCCTTTAGCGTGGGATTTTAGTGCAGAATTTCGCGCACCGATAGTTGATGATTTGGTGTTAACTTTTGTTCGTAATCTTGCTAAGAATAATGGTAATGGTAATGGTAATGGTAACGGGAATGGGAAAAAATCTTACACCCATCTGCAACACTTTTTACAACATTGGGAAGGAAAATTAAAAACTTTTGTACTACATCCATACGCTGGAGAAGTTTCTTATCGTCAGTGTATTGACTTGCAGGTCAAAGAATATATTGCATCTCTGTTGGGTGATGTGGAATATTACCGTCCTCTTGCATTGAAATTTCACCCAGAACAAACCAATTTCATCAATATGCTTGAAACCCAAAAACCAGTATTAACCTTGGTGAAATAGGTGGAATAGCTATGTTTTATTTGGTTTGTTACGACATTGTGAGCGATACCCGTCGCAATAAAGTTTCCAAACTGCTGGAAAGTTATGGTTTACGAGTACAAAAATCTGTTTTTGAGTGTGTTTTGGATGAGAAACAGTATGAAAGTATTTCTAAACTCCTGATGCGACTGGTTAACCGACGGGAAGACCAAGTGAGATTTTATCCTATGTCTGCACACAGTCGTTGTAAAGTCGCAGTAGTGGGAACACAACCCGAATTTAGTGTCGATGATGCAGCTTTTATAGTTTAACAAGTTTAGCTGCGGCAATTTAGACAAGATTTACCACAATCATCATAAACAAAATGAAGCTTTACAAGCAAGCACGCGCCCCACCTTTGAGTAATGTGCTTCGGTCAAATGTGGATATTTACCTTGTTTTATTGGGAAATGATTGAATGCAAATTCAATTTGTCAGGTTTTGTTTAATTTTTAGTCCAAAAGCTGAAAAACAACTTGATGATTTACCAAATAAAGACCGCAAGCAATATGACAAAGCTTTCAAATGTTTCGTTCAGAATAGTCCTGCTTATCGTAGTTTAAGAACTCATCGCTATTGCAGTAAAGATGGTGATATTTGGAGTTCTTCTGCGTCGATGGCAAAGCGATTTTATTGGCGATATTTGGAGGGAGAAATTATTGAGATTACTCATATAGATTCGCATTGAATAAGTCGTGAGTTCTTTAATATAGAACCCCTCTCCATAGACGCGGAGCGGCTTCCCGCAGGGTACCTCTCCCCGTAAACGGAGAGAGGCTTAATAAGTTTTTTGCTTTTTCTTTTGCCTTTAGCCTTTTACCTTTTTCCTTTTAACTTACTATGTCTCATCCCCGTCGAATTACATCACGCGAGTTACACCTAATTCAACTGTACAGTAATTGGGAATTTGGTATGACACCAACACAATTTTATGGCAAATGGGGTGTGAGTTATGAGCAAATTGCTTTGATATGTTTCCGTTCCGATTCGACGGTGCGAGGTTGGTTTAAAAGTGGAAAAAATCAACGCTATCCGACACGCAACGATTTACTAAATCTAGGTTTGGTGGATTTATTTCTAGAACATTTTGAAGAGATTCCTCTAGAAGTCCTGAGATGTTTAAACATGAATACATAAATAATTAAATTTGTCAATACCAGCTTGCTCTGTCTTCAGATATATTCTCCAGTTACTTTGTTAGTAGTTAATTCAAAGTTGGTGTTTGTGAGATTTATCAAGACTTCTGGGGTGGTTTATGACCTATTATAAGCAGCTGCATCCTTGGTGCATTATTCGTGTTTCAGTAAATCAACATTTAGTTGAACAGCAAGAGTGCGAAGAGTGTTGCTCTTCTGTGGAAGATGATGATTCTCATGTTGTTGCACGATTTCGCAAGCACAATGATGCTGCCGCTTATCTCCGAGTGTTGCAAAACTCATCCAAGGATATCAAATTTTTGATTATTTTTGATTTCCAAGGAGTGGGAGAAAAAGTAAAAAGTTGAAAACTAAAAGACAAGAGAAATATTCAATTGTTCTCTTTTAATTTTAACTATTGTCTTTTTACTTGCTTTGAATTAGCTGGCTTCTATTGAAGTCGATGTAATGGAAACACCTGCGTCGTTTAAACTTAAATAAATTCGCAATTTAATTTAGTTATTGTGACTTCTGAAATCTAACTTATTTAATCCTTCTTTTTGTATTAACTCGCCAAATTCTCTCCCATGATTTGCATAGATAACGAGGGAGCAATATACTCACTTTTTTTAGTATTTGTGAGTTCATATTTGATTAATTTCTCATTCGCGCCAAAAGTTGATTAAACAATCGTTTTAACCTTTAACCTACATACATAGGTAATCGAAATCAAAAGAAAAAACCATCACAAGAGGGAAATAGATATGGTATTTAATAGCGCGGATAAATTAGACACCAAGCAATACTTGAATAAGGGCTTGAATATTAGTGCTACAAATCAGAACAATCCATTGGAGATGTCTAATATTAATGGTGGTAGCAGCCATAGTGCCATTATAAATGACGCAATGCAGGAAGCTCAAGTGTCATTACAAAGATTTGCTGCAAGTTCTGATTTTGCAGCTTCGATGGATAAAGTCTTTGGTACAGCTTGGGATGTAAAGACTGTATCGAAGTTACAACAAACCTGGTTACAAGGAAGTTTTGCTGATTTGCCTCAAATTAAAATATCTGGGGATTTAGATATAATCGGAGCAAATGGTGCTTATGCCACCAAAACCGATACTATCTATTTATCTCAAGGTTTTGTAGAGCAAAATGCTCGCAATATTGGGGAGATTAAAAGTGTTTTACTAGAAGAGATTGGACACGCAGTTGATTTTCGGATTAATCAAGAGGATGCTGCTGGGGATGAGGGGGGTATTTTTCAACGAGTAGTTCAGGGAATTACAATTTCAGACGGTGAATTAAGAAATTTAAGAAATGAGAATGATTTTGCCTCTGTGGTAATTGATGGGAAGAGACTTTTTGTTGAGATGAATACTCAATATGGAACGTATTCACCAAATGTTAGTAAGGAATTTATCACCAAAGTAGCTGACATTAGCAAGCGCTTGAGTATCGTTCCAGAATATTTAATGGCTGTGATGGGATTTGAGACAGGTGGTACTTACAGCCCTAGTATTAGAAATGGTGCAGGTAGTGGAGCAACAGGTTTGATTCAATTCATGCCCAGTACAGCTAAATCTTTAGGCACTTCAACCGACGCTTTAGCAAAGATGAGTGCTATTCAACAGCTTGATTATGTAGAAAAATATTTCAAGCCCTACGCTGGTAGATTAACAACCTTGGAAGATACTTACATGGCAGTTCTCTACCCAGCTGCTATTGGCAAAGGTAATGAGTTTAATCTATTCATTAGTGGAACAACTGCATACAAACAGAATATAGGTTTGGACATCAACAAAGATGGACGTGTAACAACAGCAGAAGCAACGAGTAAAACTAGAAATTATTTACCTACAGCTAATTTATTCAACACGGGTACTGTAGTTGAGACAAGTTACTTCCAAACTGCGATCGCTTCATCTCCAGGTTTTACTAAGGCTAATGGAGGTTGGACTAATAATAATGATTACCCCAGGATGGTAGCTGATATCAACGGTGATGGGAAAGCCGATATAGTCGGTTTTGGAGAGAGTAAGGTATTGATTTCCTTGGGCAATGGAAATGGCACATTCCAAACTGCGATCGCTTCATCTCCAGGTTTTACTAAGGCTAATGGAGGTTGGACTAATAATAATGATTACCCCAGGATGGTAGCTGATATCAATGGTGATGGGAAAGCCGATATAGTCGGTTTTGGAGAGAGTAAGGTATTTACCTCTTTGCGGAATCCTACTGTTAGTGCTGCTGGTTATTATCGTGAATTATCATCATTGACAGATAATAATTGGGATTTGGAAAGTGGAGATGATACTCGCTTTGATGGCAACTTAAGTAATGAAGAAAGCCAAGATTCTATAAAACAAATTTACAGAGATATTAGTACAGCGATTTTAGGAAGTCCTCGAACAATGAATGCTGGTTACTTATACGATACAAGTTACAAACAAGTCATTGGCAAATCACATTCTGGAATTGACATGAGAGCTTCTGCTGGAGACAGTGTACAAGCAGCAACTAACGGTAAAGTTTTATGGACAGATTCTACGAATGCATCGACCAATGGCTACTTTGTAGCTGTTGAAGATACAAATGGTAGAGTTTGGGTTTATGGTCATTTGCAAAGCTTAGATAAGTGGAAAAAGGATGATCCTGTAAAAGTAGGAGATCGAATTGGTACTGTTGGAAATCAACTAGGAATAAACGCGCATTTCCATTTAGCAGTTGGAACTAAAGCAGGTGGTGGTTCTGTTGCTGGAGGTACAGAAGACAAAGTTAAAAATGCAACAGTTAGTCCTCTACAAGCCTACTGGGAATGGAAAAATAAAAATTAGTATTCTGGTAAGTGCTAGTTGAAAATTAATGGTACATTCTGAAAATCCCAAACCATTGCAAACACTAGACTCTGCTCATAATGATCGTGTGTAATTAATTTTCGCTAACCACTTAAAACAATTTATAGCGGTTTCCAGATAAGTAAAATACGCTTATCTTGCTCCCCTCCCTTGCAGGGAAGGTATTGGATGCAACCGAGAACCGCTATATTATTGGGAGTGAGATGCTCCCAATCCACAAAAAGCTACGTTGTCAAAGGCTTAACAGATGCCGTTCACGGAGTGCGGCGCTAGCCGTAATTTCCACCCTCAAAGCATGATAGTGCAGTCGAAGACGAATAATTGTAAAAAACAAGTTTACTCTAATAAAAGAACATCAACTTCCAAAAACTGAGCGCTTGCAGCCAAACCCGCATCCGCAGTTAACAACCTAACATTATTCTGGGACGCAACAGCCAAATGCAAAGCATCAAGTGTACGTAGTGGTGTTGCAAACCGACTAATCCACTCACGCGCTAAGTGGTAGTGAATCGTTTCGAGAGTAATACGAGTATAAAACCCGCTATCTATATCAATTTGAAACCTTTCGACTATAGCTGTTGCATCATAAGAAGATATTTCACGCATTCTAACCCGACGTGATAATGCTGAAATAAGCTCCACTTCCACTAATTGACTCAAACCAAGCTCAGTCTCACTTAATACAAGTTCCTCAACTGTATCGCTTAATGTCTCTGTCCAGTATAAAGGAGCAACAATACTTGTATCCAGGTAAATCAACTGCGCTCCTCAATACGTGCATTAATTATAGTTGTACTTAAAGATTCTCCCTTAATAGCAAGTGCATCTCGGAATTGTTTCATACTAACTAAACGCTGTTCTTTTTTTTGCGGAGGAACCAAACGAGCTACAATTTTATTTTCCTCTAGCAAAATTACTTCTTCTCCCTTAGCTACTTGTTCTAAAAGATTTTTGAAATTAATTGTTGCTTCTTCAACACTAATTTTTAACACTACGCTTTTCCCACCATTTGATTTGGGCGCAGATTATTGTTTCGATATAATCTTCTAATATCATATCACAGGTGTCAAAGGCTTAACCGATGCCGTTCACGCAGTGCGGCGCTAGCCGTAATTACCACCCTCAAAGCATTATAGTGCTGTGGAAGATGGGGAAATCTTCAGTAAATAGGAATTATGATTAACATAATATTGATGACCTAAGAATACTTTCAGATATGCACCTATTTGTAAATAGCCTGTTTAAATTATTTAGCGATCGCTCTCTGGGGAGCATTCCAGCTTTTATTTCGCGACTATAAAAAAATTAAACAGTCATTGCGTAGCACCACAACTATCACATTCTATCAGCCTCATTTAAGTAGGTGAGCGGGAAAAATTATCGTTATGGTCAGGGAGTAGTGAATAGTGAGTAGTGAGTAGGGATAAGGCTTTGAGATGAATTTACATTCTGTTACATAGTTCCGTTTATTTCCGCCTACTTACTTACGCAAATAAAAGAGTTATTCTATACTCAGAATAAAAATAAAAACCCGACTTTTATCAAAAGAAATACTGATTTTTTTATATTTTTGGTTGCATAAATAACAGAAAAAAACAGGGCAATAAAAAGCGATCGCAAGAGTAATTTTCTCTGGTGCGATCGCTTTTGTTGAATTATGCCGATTTAGTGCGATCGGTGGGGCACTGCTGGGCTTATCAGAACAACATGAAGAATGGGTTTCCAATAATGCCGATTTAACCCAATCGGTGGGGTCGTTGGTTCGGTCTTGCTGAGCAGGATCGAGATTGAGTTTCCAATAATGCCGATTTAACCCAATCGGTGGGGTCAAAGAGGTTTTCGAGCGTTGTGTTACCGCTCGTTTCCAATAATGCCGATTTAACCCAATCGGTGGGGGATGAATTTCAAGATGCTGTGCAGTTATTGCTAGATGGTTTCCAATAATGCCGATTTAACCCAATCGGTGGGGAGTTCGTCTAGCAGCCCTTGCCCAGTAAGGATTTCAGACCGCAAATCGACGCACTTCTAAAAAACATTGTACATCCAGGCAAAAAATTAGTAAAACACATAGCTCAAACCCTTACACAGTAAGCAATCGACACACCTCGACGAAAGAATAGAGGTTTCAGCGATTTGGCGAGGTGTGTAGAAAACCATGATACAAAATCTCCTTTGAATTCAGCAAAAGCTTATACAGAAGCACTTTCAGCACAATTAGAAACCCAACTATTCCCACTTTAATTGGGAATTTCCCGATAAACACCAACAATCTCACTACCAATTCCTTTGACTTTATCTACTAATTCGATTGGTTGTATCACCTTGACATTACCCCCAAAACCAACAATCCAGCGCCACAAATCGAAGTCAGATAAAGACCATTTGGGTAATATAGCCTGAAATTGGTTGGGAAATTGCTTATCTCCTGTTGCTTGCAAAGAAAATACAGACTTGGGAAGATTGATTTTTTTCTTAGAAATAGGGGGAGACATTTTGATTTGTGCAAACCGCTTGGTTCCTTCGGTAATAAACTTATAAATGTCGTCATTAAACCAAAGTTCCACCGTCATACAAACTGTAAGACGCACCTGTTTATCCTGGCTTAAAAATTTGCGCTGTTCTGCTGCACTATTACCCAAAAATAATCCGGCACTGCCTTTTAATAATGCTTGTAATTGTTGCAATGATTTCTCTTGTTGAGAGCGCGATGCATCAAGGATGCCGCTTCGCGATCGCATGTGGTTTTGTTGATTCCCCAAAAATAATCGATCTAACCGTTCAAACCGCAATAAACCCGCTTCATTCCCACTAACGCATTCAAACCCCAAGTACCAAGCTAAGTTGGAAAATACGATTTGCAAAGGATAAGCTAAAAAGAAACTTTTGGGGTCAAAATCATAGCTACCACTACCCGAAAAGCGGTTTAATTCTAATAGTTCCCCATGCGAAAAGGTTACTTTGCAGGTACAGGAATACTTTCCCAAAGCCAACTAGTCAAGG
>NZ_NTFS01000300.1 GCF_002289455.1 Brunnivagina elsteri CCALA 953 | reverse complement strand
GAAAAATTTACTTATTAAAGTTGTCAAATAGCAATTCCTTATCAATAACTTTTAATTATTGATAATCAGTTAAGCCTAATAAAAATCTTGTAACTCTTGTCAGAAAAGGTTTATAGCTTATTTTCTTAGATCGAACTCAGGTTCTAGTAGTTTCATTTGCACCCCGCCACAGACTACACTACAAGCACCTTACATTAAAGAGTGCAAATCATCTTAAATTTATTTGATTGGTTCGCGATAAAATATCGCGAACCGTATTTCTTTTTCCACATACCGTGAAAAGTCAGATTGATGGACACTATGAACTTCATTCAACTTCTCTAGTAAATCCTCTGTAATTTCCCTTATTATTCTTAGGTCAGACAATATACAGAATTTCCTCAGTGAGAGCTATTCCGTTGGGGATATTTGCACTGGTAATTGAGGATGACTGTTGTCCCGTCGATCTAAAGAAGCCGTATCGATCTCAAAGCCGTAAAAATTATTAAAAATTATGTTGCCATCATCCGATTTAACTGCCGCAGCCACTCAGCCGTTCGTTCAGACCGCTTTCGGTTCCTCAAATGAGTTAGGTGGGGGTACGTCCTGGTTCAATGCCTCAGCCTGGAACAATCCGCTAGCGATTCCCCTGCTAGGGTCGAGTAGCGGCAGTACACCAGTTCAAGCCGTTGCCTTTATCGATGCCGCCCTGCCCGATTATCAAACCCTGGTGGATGGACTTGCCCCCAATACTGCTGCCTATCTGCTCAACCCCGCAGGCGATGAACTGAGCCAGATTAGTCAAGTGTTATCGGGTTACAGCAACCTAGCGGCAGTGTCGCTGTTTTCCCACGGCAGCGATGGCGCGTTGCAACTGGGCAATATCAGTCTCAATACCGATAACTTGATTGACTACGCCGGAGTGTTGCAATCCTGGTCAAAATCGTTGGCAGCGGGAGCCGATCTGTTGCTCTATGGCTGTGATCTGGCGGCGGATGGTATCGGTCAAAGCTTTGTGGGTCAGATTGCCGCCCTCACGGGTGCCGATGTCGCCGCCTCCACTGACCTGACGGGCAGCAGTGCTTTGGGGGGCGATTGGGATCTGGAATTTGCCACGGGCAGCATTGAAACCCCGGAGTTTCTGCAACCCTGGGCGCAGGTTGCCTATCAGCATCTACTCGCCACGGTGACGAATACCAATGATAGTGGTGCCGGTTCCCTGCGCCAGGCGATTCTGGATGCCCCGGATGGCGACACCATCACCTTCACCGGTTCTGTTTTCACTGACAGCAGCCCGGATACCATTACCCTCACCAGCGGCGAACTGGGGATCACCAAAAATCTCACCCTTATGGGCACGGGTGCCAACCTGCTGACGATTAGCGGCAACAACGCCTCCCGCGTCTTCAACATTAGTGATGGTAATGGCAGCGCTGATAAGACCGTCACCCTGGCGGGGTTGACCATCACCGGGGGAAACGCTAGCGACTTCGACGGCGGCGGCATTCGCAACTTGGAGAACCTGACGGTGAACAACAGCACGATCAGCGGCAACTCGGCATCGAGCAGCGGCGGTGGCATCGCCAACGTTGGCGGTACGTTGACAGTGAGCAACAGCACCCTCAGCGGCAATTTTGCTAGCGCCTTGGGTGGTGGTATTGGAGCTTTCTTCGGCACTAGCGGAAGTATCACGAGCATTCGCAACAGCATTGTCACAGGCAATTCTGCTCGTATATTTCCAGAAAGTACAAGTGAATTATATGGGGATACTGGCTCAAGCCTCAATTCCAATGGTTATAACCTGTTTGGATTTAACAGCAGTAGCCGCTCAATTAGGTTAAACACCAGCAGCACCGACATCATTCCTAGTGTTAGTCTCAGTGCCATCCTCAGTACTACCCTTGCCAACAATGGCGGTCCCACCCAGACCCTCGCTCTGGTGAACGGTAGCCCTGCCATCAACGCAGGTGATCCTGGCTACAGTGGACCCCTCACCACCGATCAGCGCGGTTCTGGCTTTGCCCGAATCATTGGCGGTACAGTTGATATCGGGGCGTTTGAATTCGTCCCACCCCCCGCCAACAGTCCCCCCATTGCCCGCAACGATAGCTTTACCACCAATGAAGACACCCCGCTGACGGGCAACGTGATCACCAACACCACCCCCAATGGTGCCGATAGCGACCCGGATGGCAATCCGCTCACCATTGCCACTGTAAATGGCAGCGCAGCGAATGTGGGCACCGCCATTTCTCTCACCAACGGTAGCCTCACCCTCAACGCCAGCGGTAGCTTCACCTACCTCCCCATTACCAACGCCAACGGCAGCGACTCCTTCACCTACACTCTCAGCGATGGCACCGTTGCCTCCAACACGGCAACAGTCGGACTTGCCATCACCTCCGTGAATGATGCCCCCATCGTGGCGAATCCCTTGGGCGATCAATCCAGTCCCGAAGATACAGCGGTGAATTTCACCATTCCTGCCAACAGCTTCAGCGATGTGGATAATCCTACCCTTGCCCTAAGTGCCACCCTCGCCGATAACACTGCCCTGCCTGGTTGGTTGAGCTTCAACGCGGCAACGGGCAACTTCTCTGGCACCCCGCCACTCAACTTCAACGGCACTCTAGCACTGAAAGTGACGGCAACCGATGCCGGGAATCTGTCCGCTGCCAGTAACTTCAACCTGGTGATTACTCCGGTGAACGATGCCCCGGTGGTCGCTAACCCACTGGGCGATCAAAGCAGTCCTGAAGACACCGCCGTGAATTTCACCATTCCTGCCAACAGCTTCAGCGATGTGGATAATCCCACCCTCGCCCTGAGTGCCACCCTCGCCGATAACACCGCCCTGCCTGATTGGCTGACCTTCAACGCGGCAACAGGCAGCTTCTCTGGCACACCCCCACTCAACTTTAACGGCACCTTGGCATTGAAAGTCACCGCCACCGATGCCGGAAGTCTCTCTACTTCCAGTAACTTCAACCTGGTGATTACGCCCGTTAATGATGCACCTACCATTAGCGCGATCGCTGACCAAACCGCCTTCCAAAATACCGCCACGACTCCAATCACCTTCACCATTAGCGATGTGGAAACCGCCGCGAGTTCGTTAACTGTAGCAGCAACCGCCAGCAACACCGCCCTATTTCCCAACGGCAGCATTGTCTTCGGTGGCTCTGGTGCCAACCGCACACTCACCCTCACCCCCGCCAACAACCAGTTTGGCACCGCAACCATTACTGTCAATGTCAGTGATGGCACGATCGTCACACCGACCACCTTTACCGTCAACGTGGGCAGAAACCTGAACGGCGGCAACGGCAAAGATACCCTGAATGGCACGGCTGGCAACGATCGCCTTGATGGGGGCAACGGCGAGGACACCCTGTTTGGCGGTGCAGGCAATGACTTGCTGTTGGGCGGCAATGGCGATGATGTCCTCGACGGGGGCACTGGAAACAACACTCTGACTGGTGGCAATGGCGCAGATATCTTTGTCCTCTCCGCCTCTGGAACAAATCGCATTACGGACTTCGTAAACGGAACGGATCGCTTCCGGTTATCGGGATTGACCCGTGATCAACTGACCTTTGTCCAGGATGGCAACAACACCCGCGTCTCAGCAGGCGGGGGAGAGATTGCCTATCTGCTCAATGTACTAACTACTCAAATCGATATTAGTGATTTTGTTGTCTAAGAGGGTGTTTATAAATTCGGCAAAAACCTTGATTTGTCATGCTGAACGTAGCGATAGCGTAGTGAAGCATCTCTAAACTATGCCGCAAACCCTAGATTCTAGCCTTCGGCAACGCGAAGCGCGTACGTTCCTCAGAATGACATAATTTTATTTATAAACACCCTCTAAGCATCACGGCATTACTAAACCTCCAAATTCCTAGAGAATTGGGAGATCTATTCTGGTCACGATCGCCCTTCGGAATAACGTCGAGGGGCGTTTCTTGGTTCCTATCGCTTGATGGGGAACAGAAAAACAAGCTTTAAGCGCTGAAAACCATACCCACTATTTTGATTTTTCTGTCAATGCGTAAGTCCTAGGTTTATAGCTTATTTTCTTAGATCGAACTCAGGTAAAAACCAATTCGTAAGTAAAAATTGCCGCGTCATATTCTCTTAATTCCGTAAAAAACGCAAAAAAGACGGATTTTTGTCGAGCGCTTCAAAAAAATTACGTATGATTTGTGTATAGTAGTCAAGTATTACGCCGTACTTTACATTCAAGATGGCTAATGTTTCTTTTTATAAAAAATTTTCGGATTTTGAGAAAATATTTTTATTTCGTGGGATAATTATTTTATTGTTTTAAGCTTGAACTTGATTTTTAATATAATTGGATGTTAGTAAAATTTTTTGGACAAGCTATATTCCCATTATAAAAATGTCAATCTTATTTAATTCATACGACTGACGATACCACAAAATCAATCATTTTTTTGTGTTGTAGCCAGTTTGAGAATTGTCCTTAGCTCAATCAACCCAATTTGAGCGGTGCGATATGCCTTTGGCATTAAGCTTTGCTTATCGCGTTGGTTGCAGATTCCCGATTTCTGTGTAAAGTTTAAAATTTGACGACAAGCATAGTTAGAAGTTGGGAATCTGGTAGTTCGTAAATGGGGTTTTTGAGGGAGAAATCGGGTTTTCGGGAAAATGAGAATGTCCCAGAGGATTGTAACGCAAAGATTCGCCTAAAATATCAAGGAATTGTTTAACTGGATTCAAACTCTCATCACCTGTCAATCCACAATAAAATGAAGAACCAGAATCAAATTCAAAACCTCGTCGTCTAAAGCTATGTGCTGCACCATCAGCAATGGTGTGACTTTCGTACATTATTCGCACGTTTACCATAACGTGCGAATAATGCTGCCGCAGTTAATCCTCCAATACCGCTCCCGATGACGATAATATCAGACATGGTTAATGATGATTGGTTATGGATGATAGATTGTAAGCTGCTTTCAGATTACCTGTTAAGTTCGATATGCCGACCGCATTAAGAATTAATTATCACCGATTACCTACTATCCCTTACCTATAAACTATTAACCATTAATAATTACCAATTACCTAAAATGACAGACCCAATTATCGAATTAAAAGGTATTTCTAAGACATTTGGGAATAATAAAGTATTAGATAATATCGATTTGACTATTTATCAAGGGGATGCGCTGGGAATAATTGGTCCATCGGGAACTGGTAAGTCTACTATTTTACGGATAATTGCGGGGTTGACAGCACCCGATTCCGGGGAAATTTACATCCAAGGTGTACGGAGAAAAGGTTTAATCGAAGATGGAGCCGATGCGATTGGGATTGGGATGGTGTTCCAGCAAGCAGCTTTGTTTGATTCGCTGACGGTAGAGGAAAATGTGGGATTTTTGCTATACCAACACTCGAAATTATCAAAAAGAAGGATTCGCGATTTGGTCAATCACAGGTTGGAAATGGTAGGTTTGGGGGGAATTGGAGAGAGATATCCGTCGGAACTTTCGGGAGGAATGCGGAAACGTGTGAGTTTTGCCCGTGCGATTATGGCAAATCCCGATCGCCCCCAAGATTCTGCGGAGGTTTTATTGTACGATGAGCCTACGGCAGGACTTGACCCCATTGCTTCAACGGTAATCGAAGATTTAATTCGTGAGTTAAATTCGATTCAAGGGGGTTGTGGTACTTATGCGATCGTTACTCACCAAGATAGTACGATACGTCGCACAGCTGATAAACTTGTGTTTCTGTACCAGGGTAAAGTCCAATGGCAAGGAAGTATTAACGAAGTTGATACTACAGACCATCCTTTGATTCGTCAATTTATGAGTGGAAGTATAAAAGGACCTATTCAGGTGGTGGGATGAGGAATATTTGAGAGTTAGGAATTTAGAAGCTAGAAACGCGTAGAGCTTCGTGGAGGGAGTTAAGAATAATAACTCATAATTTATAATTTACAATTCATAACTTTTTAATAAAAGGGAGATTTTGAGAAATGCGATCGCTAAGGACAGTACGAGAGGGTTCAGTCGGATTATTATTCCTAGTTGGTTTGGGTGTGTTTGGGTTGATTTTCCTGTGGTTAAACCGCTTTACAGCCTCCCAAAGCTCCTATAAGGTGTATGCAGAGTTTGCTAATGCTGGGGGAATGCAAAAAGGTGCCCCCGTGCGGTTTCGTGGTGTGAAAGTTGGTCGAATTACCTCGATTAAACCTGGACCAAATAACGTCCAAGTGGAAATCGAAATTGCCCAACCTAATTTGATTATTCCCCGTGATGTGGTTGTCGAAGCGAACCAAAGCGGTTTAATTGCTGAAAGTTTGATTGATATCTTCCCCAAATCATCGATTCCCGAAGACTCTATTGCCGGAAAACCCTTGGAAAAAAGCTGCGACCCCAATCAAATCGTTTGTAATGGTTCACGCCTTCAAGGTAAAATTGGTATTAGTATAGACGAAGTTTTGCGCTCAACCAACGAACTCGCTGTGGTCTACAGCAATAAAAAATTCTACAATAATTTAAATAGAACTTTAGAACAAGGCGCGATCGCAGCTGCAAATGTCGCCGAGTTAAGCAAAAATCTCAGCGTTCTCAGTAAAAACGCGCAATACCAATTCAATAGTGTATCTGGTTTAACAACATCCGTACAACGTGCCGCTAACCAAGTGAGCGTTTCGACTTCCCAACTCAGTACAACAGCCGATCGCACTCTCAACCAATTCGGCAATACAGCTAATCAATTCGGGACAACAGCCAGTCAATTAAACGCAACGGCAACCCAATTACGTTCCACTAGTGGCGATGCTAGCAAACTATTAAATAACCTCGATAACCTTGTCACCACTAACCGTTCTTCTTTAGTTTCCACCCTGAATAATATCTCGGAAAGCAGCAATCAACTTCGCGTCACCGTTAACAGTCTTTCCCCAGCAGTAAACCGTTTAACTAAAGGAGAACTGCTGAAAAACTTTGAAACCCTCTCAGCAAATGCTGTGATCGCATCGGCAAACCTACGTGATGCTAGCAAAACTCTCACCGACCCCAAAAATGCTGTAGTCTTACAACAAACCCTAGATTCTGCCAGGGTGACATTTGAAAATACCCAAAAAATTACCTCAGATTTGGATGAATTGACAGGTGATCCCAAATTTCGGAATAATTTAAGACAACTTGTCAATGGTTTAAGTGGTTTAGTTTCCTCTACCCAGCAAGTCGAACAACAAGTACAAGTCGCCCAAACCTTAGATTTAATGAAAACTGGTGCGAATGCAACTTCCACTGACAATCAAATCTTTCCCACTGCCGAATTTTCAAATTTACCAAAAACACCACAATCCCAGCAGCGCAAACAAGCAGTAAATCGTTTGTTACGAGTCATGAAACAAAACAGTGAAGCGGCAAAACTTCCACCTCAAAATTCAAAAGGTATTGTAGTTGATAGGAATCAAGAAAAGCAAATTCAAATGCCAAAATGAAATGTAATTAAATTATTAAAAAACTTGCTGAAGAAACATCATTATATTTTTAAATTCTCTTAAGTAGTCCTCCAATTTTTGGATAAGCGAATCATGCTAGAGTATAAATTACCAAATAAACTGCCAAAAAATTTACCCTCTGCTGAAGAACTGCCCGACTCAGACGATAATCCCGTGGATAACGAACTACAAGAATTATTACCAGGATTACTTAAAGCAATACTGCTAATATTATGGGCAGATAGAATGGATTGGTTATTTGGTGTAGACATGGGTATCTATTATCACTCAGAACAACCACCAATAGTCCCAGATGGTTTTTTGAGTTTGGGAGTTGAACGTTTCTATGATGAAGAATTACGTCCTAGTTACGTGTTATGGGATGAGAATGTAGTTCCAATTTTTGCTTTGGAAGTTGTTTCCTAAAATTATCGTCAAGAATACACTGATAAAAAAGATAAATATGCAAATTTAGGGATATTATACTACGTTATTTATTCCTCTCGTCGCCGTCGTAAACCTCGCTTAGAAGTGCATAAATTAGTAGATGGTGAGTATATACTGCAAGAAGGAAATCTAGTTTGGATGCCAGAAATTGGCTTAGGAATAGGTTGCGAAAAGGGAAATTATTCTGGAGTCACAAGGGAGTGGTTATGTAT
Source organism: Brunnivagina elsteri CCALA 953 (assembly GCF_002289455.1). Classification (GTDB taxonomy): domain Bacteria; phylum Cyanobacteriota; class Cyanobacteriia; order Cyanobacteriales; family Nostocaceae; genus Brunnivagina; species Brunnivagina elsteri. The sequence continues at coordinate 142 of NZ_NTFS01000300.1, read as the reverse complement.
CCCATCAATACTTCGGGGTAAAGATTTATTCTGGCATCCACGACCAACCAAACGGGTTAAGCGAAGATTTGTCCCGAATAATACTGCCCAAAGATGGGATATTTCCGATCAAAGAAATGCGATCGCGGATATACTCAAAAAA
>NZ_NTFS01000030.1 GCF_002289455.1 Brunnivagina elsteri CCALA 953 | reverse complement strand
TGCGATCGCAACTGTAAAACGCTCCCAAACCGAACTGGAACAAGCATCTATTCGCGCTACATTATCAGGAAAAATCATTAAAATTCATACCCATCCTGGTGAAAAAATTGGTGATGACGGAATCGCTGATTTAGGACAAACCAGTCAAATGGTAGCTGTTGCTGAGATATATCAAAGTGATATTAGTAAAGTCAAACTCGGACAAAAAGCCACAATTACTGGACAAGCATTTACAGGGGAAGTCGCAGGAATAGTTTCGCAAATTGGGTTACAAGTGAACCGTCAAAACACCTTTGCCAATCAACCTGGTGAAAACATGGATAGAAGAGTTATTGAGGTAAAAATTCGGATTAATCCTGAAGATGTCAACCGTGTATCTGGGTTAACTAATTTACAAGTACAAACTGCGATCGTATTGTAGAGTTTGTTTTTGTTGGTCTTTATTTATAACGAATGTTTGTTTTAAGGAAATCAAAAGGAGAAAATCACATGCTTCAGATAACTTACTTTATACTGTGCATTCTTGGATTTACTCTTCCATTATCGCAATTTATTCCCTTTCTTGTAGAACATGGATTAAACCTAGAATTATTTATCCAGGAATTATTTATTAACCAAATATCAGCATTTTTCGGTATGGATGTCATTGTTTCCGCAGTCGTTGTAATAACAATGATATTTGCTGAAGGTAGACGAATAAAAATGTCAAATCTTTGGATTCCCATTGCTTGTTTAACAGTCGGAGTTTCTTTTAGTCTTCCCGTATTTTTATTCATGCGACAAAGACATCTAATCAAAAACAATATGCCTGAATTTATAGAACATCCACAGATATTAACAAAATGATTGTGAATTTATCTATTCTTATTTGATTCTTGTACATAAATCACAATTTTTCAATTTGGTATTTTTGCCAGTAAGAGTAATCCAAGAAATAAATGATCCAACTGTTGATCCTGAGTCGCTATGTAATAGACAGAGATGCTTCATTGCGCTTCGCTCGATTCAGCATGACAATTGGGCACTTTTTTACTTGGAACACTCTAATAGAAACAATTGACTTCAAATTAGACAAACTACCATGAATACCCAAAAAATAGAAATAAAAAAACTAGAACAATCGCAAGTTGAAAAAGCTAGTGAAGTTTTAGCAAATGCATTCAATCAAGACCCAATATTTTCGTATATCTTACCTCAAAATACGTTAGCAAAATCAAATTTTATTGAGTGCTGTTGTCAAATATTACTACGTTATAGCCAGAAATATCATCATATATATACAACCACAAATGATATTAAAGGTATTGCTATATGGATACCACCTGGACATTCAACAAATAATATATTGCGATTTTTACGAGTAGGAGTAATAGCCTTACTCTTCAAAATTAGTATCAGAAAACTAGAAATATTTCTATCAATGCTATTCACAGCAGAAAAATATCATAAACAAAGCATGAAAGAACCCCATTGGTATTTAATGCTGCTTGGTGTTTCACCCAATTTTCAAGGACAAGGTATTGGGGGAATGCTCTTAGAACCAGTATTAGAACAAGCTGACATAGAAGGTTTTCCTTGCTATGTAGAAACATCAACTCAAGTTGCTGTTCGTTTTTATCAAAGATATGGGTTTGAGATTATTTGGAATGGAGAACTCTCAAAAGGTAGTCCACAATATTGGACAATGAAACGTGAAGTAAGACCAAAGAAAAGGAAATTATAAAAAACACATATAAATCTCTCTTTCTCCGCGTCTCTGCGCCTCTGCGTGAATCAAATCCTATATTATTATGCCACCAAAAATCCTCAAAAAAACACCGCTCGCATGGCGACAATTAATGAAGGAAAAAACCCGTCTTGCCGTTGCAGTTGCGGGTATTGCCTTTGCAGATATATTAATACTAATTCAAATGGGATTTGAAGGAGCTTTATACGACTCTTCAATTCAACCCCATAGGAATTTACAAACTGATTTAGTATTAATTGAACCGCGAATGCAAACGCTATTTTCTGTTAAAAGTTTCCAGCGAGAAAGACTATATCAAACATTAGCTTATCCCGATGTAGAATCAGTGACTCCAGTTTATATTGCTACCGGACAATGGCGCAATCCAAAAACTACATTAGAAAGAGCAATTTTGGTTTGGGGAGTTGACCCAACTAAAGAGACTTTTAGAATGCCGGAAGTTAATAAAAAACTCAGCAATTTGAAGGCATTAAATAACATTCTATTTGATATTGGGGGTGTTCCTGCCTATGGAGTTGATGGCGAAGAATTCAAAAAAACTAATAATTTTGAAACTGAATTAAACAGTAAAACGGTAAACATAACTGGTTTATTTATTAACGGTGCTTCGTTTGCCGCAGATGGGAATGTTATTACCAGCGACTCAACATTTATGCAGTTATTTCCATCTCGCAAACCTGACCAAATCGAAGTAGGATTAATTAAATTAAAACCTGGTGTAAATATAGAGAAAATTCAAAAAAAACTTGCAGCAAATCTTCCTAAAGATGTGTCAGTACTAACTAGAGAAGAATTCGCTCAAATCGAAAAGAAATATTGGGCAGATGGTACAGCAATTGGATTTATTTTCGGTTTAGGTGTTGGTGTAGGTTTTATTGTTGGGATTGTGATTGTTTACCAAATTCTCTATTCCGATGTTTCCGAACATTTACCTGAGTATGCAACATTAAAAGCGATGGGCTATACCGATGGATATTTATTAGGAGTCCTAATTCAAGAAGCTTTATTGTTAGCTATTTTAGGTTATATTCCCAGCTTCTTCGCTGCGATCGCACTATATAACTTAGCAGCAGGTGCAACAATGTTACCGATTGCAATGACCCTAGAACGGGCTGTAAACGTCTTAATTATGACTATCGTCATGTGTAGCGTATCCGGTGCGATCACAATGCGTAAGCTCCAATCTGCTGACCCTGCGGACATATTTTAAGAGGAGTTAGTAATTAGGAGTTAGAAGTTAGGAATTTTAAAGAATAATCTCTAACAATTAAATATTTATCAGGAATAATTTACCACTATGCTAATCACAAATTCTACTGAATTAAACCAATCTGAAAATAGCCAATCTGTAATTTCAATTAATAATTTAAATCACTATTTTGGTGAAGGTTCGCTGCGAAAACAAGCATTATTTAACATCAACTTGCAAATTAATCAAGGTGAAATTATTATTATGACTGGACCATCTGGTTCGGGAAAAACAACTTTATTAACATTAATGGGTGGGTTACGTTCAGCACAAGAAGGAAGTTTAGAAATTTTAGGAAAACAAATTCGTGGTGCAAAGAAAAAGCAATTAACAGAATTACGTCGGAATATTGGTTATATTTTTCAAGCACATAACTTAATGACATTCCTGACAGTAAAAGAGAATGTGCGAATGTCTTTGGAACTGCACAAAAAACATTTAGTAGGAGATATAAACGCTAAAACTGTAGAAATATTAGAAACAGTTGGTTTAGGAAATCGTGTTGATTATTACCCAGAAAATCTATCAGGAGGACAAAAACAACGAGTTGCGATCGCACGTGCATTAGTCAGTCATCCGAAAATAGTCCTTGCTGATGAACCAACCGCAGCACTTGATAAAAAATCAGGACGTGATGTGGTGGAAATCATGCAAAAATTAGCAAAGGAACAGGGTTGTACAATTTTGCTGGTGACTCACGATAACCGAATTTTAGATATTGCTGACAGAATTGTTTATATGGAAGATGGGAAGTTAATTAGTGATGGAATTGATACTGTTGCAAAGGTTTATTAGACTTGACTTTATGAATTGTAGAGACTTCACATTGCTAAGTCTCTAAGAGGTTGTTTGAAAAGTCTCTGTGAATGTCATGCTGAGGAAGGAAGCATCTCAGTATGTGTCCAAAACCTTAGATTCTAGCCTGCGGCAACGCGTAGCGCGTACGTTCCGTGAGACTCCACTCAGAATGACAATTGATACCTTATCCGACTTTTCAAACATCCTCTAACGATAATATCATTATTCCGATATTATATGTTGGGTTACGCAAAGCCTCCACCCAACCTACAGGAGACTAAATATAATGTAGTGTTTCTACTAATTTCTCAATATGAACCTGTTGATGCGTAGCCATTAAAGTAATGCGAATTCGACTAGTAGGAACAGTTGGAGGACGAATTGCAGGGGCAAAAATGCTTGCTTCTTTTAAATATTTTCCTACTTCTAATGCATCAGTAGCACTCGCTAATTGAACACACAATATTGGTGATTCTGAAGGTAATATTTTCAGCTTTGGTAAATTATTACGGATTAATGCTTGCAAATATTCCACATTTTCCCATAATTGCATTCTTCGCTGTGGTTCGTTTTTAATTATCTCAATAGCTGCTAAAGCTGCTGCCGTATCTGCGGGGGAAAGAGCAGTCGTATAAATCCAACTAGGGGCACGATTCCTGAGAAAATCAATTAAACTGCTACTTCCCGCAACATATCCCCCCAAACTACCCAAAGCTTTACTTAGGGTTCCCATTTGAATTAGTTCTCTGCCCCTACAACCAAAATGTTCGACACAACCCGCACCATTTTTACCTAAAACACCAGTAGCATGTGCCTCATCAACTAATACCATGCTGCCAAACTCTTCAGCAATATTCAAAATTTCTGGTAAAGGACATAAATCACCATCCATACTAAAAACGCTATCGGTAATAATCAAACAGCGTCGGTAATTTTGACGTTTTTGAATCAGTTGTGTTTTTAAAGCTTGTATATCATTATGTGGGTAATTAATAACACATCCACCACTCATCACAACCCCATTTTTGAGACTTGAATGGTTGTATTGGTCAGATAAAATTAAATCTCGCTTACCAACCAAAGCGCTAATTGTACCGATATTTGCCAGATATCCAGAACTAAAAACGATCGCATCCTCAGTTTGTTTGAGAGATGCGATCGCGCTTTCTAATTCTTGGTGTAATTCCCGATGCCCAGTGAGTAATCTCGAACCAGTACTTCCTGTCCCAAATTCTTCAATTGCATTGATTGCCGCAATTTTTAACCTGGTATCTCCCGCTAAACCTAAATAATCATTACTCGCAAAATTAATTACCTCTTTCCCTGCTAAATTAATTACAGCACCCGAACCACCCTGTATAGTTTGTACAGAACGATACCAATCAGCACGGTGGATTGTTTCGAGTGATTTTTCTAACCAAGAATAGGGGTTATTCACGCAGATTCGCAGAGTTAGGGGAAAATTAAAGAATTAAAAACAATTGAGTAGATGACCTAAATATATTGATAATTGCGATTATTGAAAATAGCTTAAAAATAATACTGATGCACTCTAGATATTAATCATCAATAATCTAAAATTCCTACACTCCAGTACTACTAAGATGAGCGATAGATTGACGTATCCAATCCTCAACAAAGGCATCTTTAGGAAGTCCAATATCCTCGCTAACATAGTGTAGAGCGTGACTAACCTCACTAGCAGTATAACCAAGGGCAAGTAAAGTACTTTGTACCTCTTCTAGAATACTTGGTGCTGGTCCTTGAGTCGCGACGAAGAAACCTGCTGTTTTTCGCCATTCGATTAATTTACTCTTCAATTCCAAACAGATGCGCTCTGCGGTTTTCTTGCCCACTCCAGGAGCTTGAATAATCAATTGTACGTTAGTAGTCACAATCGCCTGAACTAACTCAGGTACTTCCAAAGTGTCGAGAAGTGCGATCGCAAGAGCAGCACCAATCCCACTAACGCTTAACAAATGTTTAAATAAATCCCGTTCCGATGGTGAACCAAAGCCATACAGCAATGGTATTTCCTCGCGAATTTGGTAATGGGTGAAAATTTGGACTGTATCACCCATACTCGGTAATTGCTTCGCTAACCTGCCCGGAATCAACAAATCGTAACCCATTCCATTTACCTCTAGGGTAAGGATATGACGATTCCCGCTACTTTGAACACCAGCAACAATTCCTTTGAGATAACTAATCATTATAAGAAACCAAAATGTTTCAAACCTTCTAAAATTCCATCTGCACAAGTATTCTTTGCCAGGTAGCGATTATCAGCAGGATTTTCGCTATGCCATTGAATTAACTCTGGACGAGCATTCCCTACTATAATTCCTCTTTCCTTTCCGACGGCAAATAAAGCAATATCATTGCCGGAATCCCCACAAGCAACGGTTTGTTCGGCTACAAATTTCCACTTTTGACGCAGAAATTGCATTGCTTGACCTTTATCACTGTTCCTGGGAACTATATCAAGGTCAATTCCGCTACTGTAGATTAACTTTATATTTAAACCACATTTTTGCGATTCTGTCTCAATTTTTTTCAAAATTCTTTCCGAAGCTGATTCTTCAAGGAAAAAACTCACCTTAAATGGTCGCTGTTCAGTATCGGGTTGTGATTTTAGTTCATTAAACTTATCAGTAATTGATACTACCGCATTGCGGTTCCATCCTGTCGCAATTTGTGCTGACCAATCGCGATCGACATTATCACTACTATTTATATAAATTTCTGTGCCAACTGCGACAACTAATGCATCTGGTTCAATCAGCTTTTTTTCTGCTGCTAATTGATAATATAGTACAGATGAACGCCCAGTTGCATAAACAATCTTTGAGCCATACTCTTGACGATGTTGACTTAATCTCTGATTGAGTTCTTGTAATGCTTTATCGTCTTCAGTACCGTGATTAACGAGAGTATTATCCAAATCGGTTACGAACATAAACTGAGACATAGCAATTTTCCATGATAGTTTTCACCATCACAAAGTTTATGTTGTTTCGTGATTGCTTTGTTACGAATGAGGAGAAAAATCAGAAATACTCGATTTATGCTGTTGTCGAAGAAAATCGATTCACACGAAAAACTTTCCCAGTTAATGTCGATTCTGGAAAAATTACCGTATTAATATTAGTAGCTAGTCTATTCCAGACTAGATCATCTTTACAGGCAATTATGCCAGCATGGTCAGGTTTAATTTTATGTAATTTAAAAAAATCACGACGATTAATAGTTAACACAGCCCGATTTTCTAATGTTGCAAAATCTAACACCATATCATCAGAAATTCCAGCTTTGCCAGCTTCTTGTATCGTGAGAACATCATGCCCAAAAGTCCTTAATAATTCTACCGCATGACGGGGAAATTGCTCATCCGCTAACAACCTTGCCATAAATATTGGATGATATTTTAAGAAAAATCTAAAATTGCGTCAGCTTCTTCTTGTTCGCGTATTGCAGTATCAATTTCATGAGGAAATGCTTCAGCATAAAGCCATGCTGTCACCAAGTCAGCTGCACTAAGTTGAGGATATTCATCAAGAATATCAGCATCTTTAGCACCTTGTCGTTGATAACTTACCAACAACCAAACAGGAATACGTGTTCCGGCAATGCAAGCATCAGTACCCATCACACCAGGAGTTTTGGTAATTCCACGATGATTATTACCAATGTTTTGGGTAAGAATACGGATTGCCTCAACTTTTTGGGCTGGGGTTAGGGATAGTAACTGAGTTTCTAACTCTTGGGCTGTCATTGGAAAAGATATCAAGGATTAGCTATATTTTAACGAAGATTTAGGAATTTATGATATTTAAATAATGCTTTACTCAAATTATTTTTTTATTCACACAAAACTCAACCAATTAAATATATCTTCCACCGTTAATTGCCAATTATCTAAAACATCCAAAACTGGTAAAATATCTTGCTTTTCTTTTACTTCCGGTAATTGATTGGGTTTAAAAACAGTAATCGATTCATCATCAGCGTCAATAAGATAGCCTAACTTTGTCCCATTTTGAATGCAAAATAGAATTTTACGAATCACTTTGTTGGCAGATTGTTCTGGTGAGAGAATTTCAATAATCCAATCTGGAGCAATTTCAAATTTATTGGCAATTCTTCCCTTTTCATCGAGAGGGATTTTTTGCCATTCAAATACAGCAATATCCGGTACGATTGACTTACCAGCAAAAGTACAACGCAATTCGGTAAAAGCGTAAGCTAACTTTTTTGCTTTTCCTGCTTGATTCACAGCAGAAGCTAATTCAACTTGTAAAGTACTGTGTTTTCCTTGTGGCATAGGTTTTTGGTAGATTTCCCCATCAAAATATTCGCTAGCTGGCTTAGTTTCCGACAGCTTTAAAAAGTCATCTAAACTGAGTACTGATATTGGTTGAATAGATAACGTCATAAATAATAATTCCTTATTTTTCAGAATTCAGAAGTCAGAATAGTAAAAAAACCGAGAACTTAATTAAACAATAATTAAACACATTATTCATCTTGGAGAGTTTCGATTAATAAATCAACCTGCTGTTGACGTTCCTGCAAAAAGCGATCGCACTGTTTCAAACCCTCCACAGCAGTTGCAAACTGGCTAAACACATCCACCAAATCCAAATCCCCAGCTTCAATCTTGGTAATAATCTCCTCAACCTCCCTCACTTTCTCCTCATAACTCCAATTATCTTCCTTCTTTCCAGCTTTACCCTTAACCATCAGCCTCTTTGCGCTCCATTACCTTCACCTTCACGCTACCATCACCCAACAGCACAGACAACTCCTCCCCCACAGATACTTGAGAGTGCGATCGCGCAATTTCCCCATTCTCCTTTCTAACTACCGCATACCCCCGCAATAAAACAGCTTTTGGATCGAGACTCGTTAACTTTTGCCGCAACATCTCCACATGCTGCCGAGACTGCTGTAACCTGCCAGATGTGGCTTGCAACAACCTCTGACGTTTCCAAGCTAACTTCTGCTGCTCCTGGGACATTTGCTTGTTTAACCCTACCCTTTGCAAGCGATTTCTTAAACCCTGCAACCTATCCTCAGCATCTCCCAACAAAAACCGCACAGCATCAAATAACCCATCAATTCGGTTTAAATGCTGATTATACAAATCCGTCAACGCAGGAATAACCCTTTCCGCAGCAGCAGTTGGGGTATGCACGCATACATCAGCAGCCAAATCAGCCAAAGACTCATCCCGTTGATGTCCAATACCCGTAATTACCGGAATTCTACAATTCGCAACAGCCCGCACTACCCGTTCATCGTTAAAACAAGCCAATTCCTCAACCGCACCACCTCCACGGGACAAAATTAATACCTCAGCACGTCCGTCTTTCTCCACCCGTTGAATCGCTTTAACGATAGAATTGGGTGCTTCCTCCCCTTGAACAACCGCAGGGGAAAATAACACATGTAACCCCGGATACCGACCCCGTAATGTTCTTTGGATATCTCCCCAAGCCGCAGCAGTCGGAGATGTTACCACGGCTATATGCTGGGGATGTAAAGGAATACCTCTTTTTCTCTCATCATCAAATAGTCCTTCCACTTCCAAGCTATTTTTTAGTTGCTTATATCGTAGAGCTTGCAAGCCTTCCCCAGCAGGTAAAACTTGCCACACCTGAAGCTGGTATTCTCCACGGGAAGGATATAACCTGATGCTACCCAAAATAATCACCTGTTCCCCCTGGTTGGGCATTTGCATCAATTTGGGGACTTGGCTTTTCCAGGTGACACATTTTATTGATGCTGTTCCTCCGGGGTCTTGGAGTGTAAAAAATAACCCAACACGGTGATTGTTGGCGCTGGAAACTTCGCCAATTACCCAGATGTGGTGAAGAATTTCGTTTTCTTCCAAAATTAACTGGATATATTCAGTTAAACCTGCAACGGAAATGGCTGTATCTGGTACGGAAGGAGTCGAGAAGTCGAGTGTCATGGGCAATGTTTAACGTTGTTTACACATTGTTATTGTTGCAAATCCAACGCCTCTTGTAGCAGTTTTCATTTGTGATGTAGAGAAAAACGGTTGTTTACCCTTTTATTTGCGATGTATGCATAAATAAAGGCATAAATAAAGGGATAAATAAAGCCATAAATAAAGAGGGCGAACAACTGTACTCCGAAACGGAGAAGCAAGCTACGCCCCTACGATGTATTATTGTGTGGTTTGATAATTTTCGTTATGGAAATTACCTGAATATTTTCGGCGAATTACCTGCCATTACATCCTTGACAGAGCAAGTATTTTGGCAAGCTTTTCCTTTGTTAAACCTTGTAATTCATTGATGTCCAGCCATTCCTCTTTCACCAAGCGGGCAAAAACAAAAATTAGAAACGAATATCTATAATCATATTTACCGTCAATATCATGTCTTTTTGCACTCAAAAAATCGTGTAGACTCCACATATCATCAAGCTGTGCGATCGCACCTGCTTTTTCCTGTACTAATGCCATCAGTGACTTAATTTCTCGCTTGTAAGCTCTATCAAATGCTTCCTTGGCTACTTCTTGTTCTATTTTGGACCACTCAGTATCAATCACTTGCATATCGAATCCGAATTTATACTTAAAATACACGTATTTAACATTCTTATCTATTCTATTAGAATAACAGGGTAAAAATAAAGGTGTTATCTAAATAAATAGCTAAAAATTTGATTCAAAAAGCTTTTTTCTTTTGCCTTTTTAATTTTTTCTTGTTCTACTAAATATATAATTATCCTCAGAAAGCAAAGCGCTCTAAATATAGAGCGCAAGCATGATATTAAAAGCCAAAATCTACAAAATATTTTGGCTAACAAAAGGAATAAATTCGGATGCTAATCGGTGGATTACCGCTTTAGCGAGCTAAATTTAGGAGTTCCTTAGGAGATGCGAGTAAATCAATCGCGACAAAGAAAATTTTGCCATCAGGATTGAGCAAAAATCTCCAAGCAATATTCATCCCCACACCAGCACCAAACCAAGGAGTTTGGACTTTGCCAGTGACTTTGATTTGGGTATAACCGTCTTCTGCTGGTTCTAAAACACCTTGTTCAGGAATTAACTTCAGGTTTTGACATTCATCCCTAAAGAATCGCATCACTGCTTCTTGTCCAACAATTGGTCTTTGGAAAGGAGGTTGCAGCGCACCATCTGGTGTAAATAACTTAATCAATGCCTCAAAGTCGTTGGCATTCATATTATCTATGTAGCTCAACACAGTAGGATTATCCACACCTTTAATTGCCACTGCTGTCCGTTGTGACATCTCTTTCGGTGGTTCAACAGGTTCGGAAACCCTTGTGTAGCTACCCATCTTATTCACGTCATATCCCATGTCAACAACGGCATTTCGCAATACCGTAATTTGCTGACCGGGATCTAAATTTTGAATCGCCAACAGCACAGCCGAAGCATTTGCAGAAAGCTTATAACCTTCAGGAATTGGGGCAACAATTCCCTGTTCCATCCACTCTCCAAGTTGATACCAAAAACCCAGTTTAATGTTTGGAGACCAAACTGTATAAGCTCGACAAATAGGTGCGTCAGTACGATTTGTCAAATCGCACATTGCCTGGGTTTGTTCAAGAAACGACATCTTTTTGATTTGATTCAACGTTCCTTCAGCCAAAACCATACTAGCTGCACCAGGAGCAGCAACTGTAATTGTCTTACCCATTTCCAGATAAGCAAACCACACTAACGCAAGTTGGTCTTCTGCACTAAGTTGAGCAAATCTGGCGATTGTAGCTGGAACTACATCCGCAGCTAAAGTTCCAGGGAAAATATTACGAGCGGAGTCAATAGAAAATGGCATAGTATAGACTGCCTCACTAAGTTTGCAATCAGCAACAAGATTAAGCTAGAAGCCTTCCAGGATAGAAAAAATTACCCTTTGGGTTTAGCAGCTTGCTGGGAGGAATTAATCCTCAAACAACTGCTTCACTTCCCAATCTTAAAATATCATGAGCTTTTGTAACATAACCAACAAAATAACTTTAATTGGTAATTGGAAATCCGAACTAAAAAAGAATTGACGAAGGTGTCTTTGTATGTAGTTATTCGATTATCGGGTTTCGACACCATACAAATCCCAGAGGGTGAGAATTTTTTGTTTGACGAGCGATCGCGCATCAGTTTGGGTAGATTAATGTTTCCTGCTCTTTGTACTTTAGTAATAAACCTTATTTTAGTGTGATGTGCCCCCACAAGTTCTGTTGCTAACTCTGAGGTGTGATATCTTGGCGGTTGGGGTTAAGGCAGTCCTTCAACTCAATTTCTGCTTGACTCAGTTTGGGGTTAGTCTTGAGGTTAAAAGCTCGCTGAAGCTGATCGTTGCCCATTTCGTCCCAGGCACGCTTGAAGCTTGGCTGGCTGAGTTGCTTTGGTAAGCAACTAATGAGAGCGCTTAGACGCTCATCACCTTTGGCAGGAGTTGCGATCAAAGCCAGAGGATTGGGCATGGCTAACGCTGAGTTAAAGGAAAGTCCTGGTAGCCAGATTAAGCCAGCCAGAAATCCTGTGAGGATTGTGCGACGCAGTAAATTCAAAAATTGGTTAAAGCTGAACATTGTCAAATTTCCTTTTCCTAAGCAAGCTGATTTTTGAAACTTAAGTGAGAGCAGCAGAGAACCCTTCCGTTGGATAGCCCATTGCTTTCCAGGCTGCTAGACCATTTAACAGTTCTGCGACATTTTCATAACCCGCTTCACGTAGATTGAATGCTGCTTCGGTGGTTTGCTCATTCGTTTCACCGTAAACATAAATGTCACGGATTAGTTCAAGATTCGCGATCGCACAAGCAACTAGTTTGTTCATTGGCATCGAAACTGCTCCCGTGATGTGGGTGGCATTGAAGGTATTAAGGTCTCTGACATCAACGATTGTCAAGGCTGGTTCACCCCAATCGAGACGCTCTTTAAGACTAGTAATGCTAGACTTATCTTCGATTGGTTTGGGAATGGGAATGAATTTAGAAGTGGGAATGAATTTAGAAAAGATACTCATATTTCGCCTTTGGTGTATTACTAACAACATTTGATTCGATTCAGTGTCAAACAGTTGACTGAAAACTGCGATTCTGCTCATTCTTCTAGAAAAAGTAAGGATTACTTTCCAGTTTTACAAAGAGGCAAAATCCATATCTAATTTCCACTGTTGTTTCAGAATCTCCTGATACATCCTTTCCCGAATCATCATCTGCTTATGTTGCAAAATCAAGAACTCTTGAGCTTGTTCACGGGACATTTGCTGCACTTGATCAATAAACTTTATAAGACTGAATTCTTGCTCTAAAGTTATTTCGATAGGCTGATCCATAACGTTCTCCTGTAACCCAATTAGGGTAAAAACTGCTGTTTAATGTTGTACTACCTATGTTTTAGGCTTCAATATTTCGTTGCTCATCGAATTCTTGACTGTACATGCTCTGAAGGGGTGACAATCTAGCTTTAAAGCTCTATACAGTGAGGATTAGAAAAGATTGATTAGGAAAAAGATAAACGTTTTTACTCGTTTTTCTAGATACATGAGTAAAGTTAAGCCAAGGCTCATCCATCACGTACTTTTTGGATTCGACGGCATAGTTGTTTAGCCTGCCGAATTCTTCAATTACTAAACAGCTTTCTATGATCTCTGTTTTTTTGGTTTTGTTCTGTTGTGTAAATTAAACTTAACAGTTTTGTAACAAAACTGCAACATTTATTGCCAAATAAAATAAATAATGATAAGGAAATTATCCAAATTACCCTGTATGGAATACATTCAAACAGTTTGGGGACAGCGACTATCTGATAGTCGCTGTCCCACAAATAGTATTGGTATAGCTCTTTTGGGAAGGTAATTTTTATCTTGGCGTAAAGCCTAAAGTTTATGTAGCACAGGAATTGTAGCCTTAAGGCTAGAGTCGGTGTGGGCTATTGGAACTTGAGCCAGCAGAATTTTCCTTCAAAAAAGATTAAAGTTTATCCTTGGTTTCAACACCATATAAATCGCAAAGGGTGAGAATTTTTTGTTTGACGAGCGATCGCGTACATTACTCCAGAGATATAATTACACAATCTGGTGTGTATTGCATAATTTGTCGGATGTTTCTAAAAACTAGTTAGGAGTAAGTCAGTTCATGCTGCTTGGAGAAGTTCGCGGTGCAATTGCCATTAGTTTTGGTGCAGTTGCAGGTGCGCTGAGTCGTTACTACCTGGCAAATTGGTTTTCACAGCGCTTCGGAACCAGTTTTCCCTATGGAACTTTCTGGATTAATCTCAGTGGTTGTTTTGGTATGGGTTTTTTTGCCACATTCACCTTAACCCGGACAGAACTAATTTCTCCCGAATTGCGTTTATTAATTGGAACGGGTTTTTTAGGTGCATATACAACTTTTTCCACCTATGGTTTAGAAACCTTCGTCTTGTTACGCACAGGAAATACCCTCCCCATTATTTTATATTGGGGAGGTAGTGCAATCTTAGGTGTTGTTTGTGTCTGGTTAGGGGCGATACTAGCTTGGTTATGGGTGGGTAAAGGCTAGAAATTTAGTTAGAGATTTAAACTTGATCATTGGTTTCAATATGATATAAGTCGCACAGAGTGAGAATTTTTTGTTTGACGAGCGATCGCACATTCTCCGGAGATATAATTACACAATCTGGTGTGTACTGCATCACCTCCCGAATAAACCAAAATGTAAATGAAACCCTTCTCAGTACATTCTTTACACGTTGTTGTTCAGGTATCCATTCATTCAATTTATCTTCGGGTTTCGCTTGGTAAGCAAAAGCCAAACGACCAAATAAATGCATGGACACCTCTATTTCCGCTAAATGCGATCGCCATTTCCCATCAATAGTTGTGACAGCAGCATCTTGAATCCGATCTAAACGCAAACACCAATTATGTTTTAATTCCTCAATATCGAGATTACCTTCCGTCTCCTCACACCAGCAATCAAGGTATTGACGCTTTTCGTGATTAGTAATTACAGCATGGCGAACTGTAAAATTAAATACTCTATGGGATGCGTCTTCATAAGAAATCTGAAAGGGTTGCTGGCGCAAAATGTATTTATCAACTTGCAAACGCCATGCTGGAGGGGTATTTCCGAGAAAAGCCTCGATTTCACCACGCAAAGGTAAAGATAATTCTCCACGTTCTAAAAGTAACTTAGCTATTTCCTGGGCTTGTTCGGTTTGACCCATGTCAACTAAAGCACTTATACACCGATGTAACGCACGGATACGGGATTCCTTCCAATCATTATTGTTACCGATGATTAACTCACGACGTGCGATCGCTTCCACTAACCTAGATACATTCGGCTTTTCTCCCCATTTCATCCCAAACTCTAACGCTAGAGCTTCCAACTCAGCTTTATCTCTTTCTGATATTGATAGTGTTATCGACTGACCTTTTCGACTCATTATGTTTAATTTTAAATTATACGGACACTTTTATCCGTAAGTATCTTGTCAACTTCTATTTTGCATGGCAATATAAGGATTAACAACAGTTTACGGACACAAAATTAAGCATATATCCGATTACAGTATTTCTAGTTGTTCCAACATCAAGCTGCTGAAAATATAGATTTGTTAGAACATTAAATAAGTAGGCAAAATCAGCGAGGAATCATCATGACTACAGATAATCTACTTGCTCGAATTTCTATCGATCCGAATATTTGCTTTGGTAAACCTTGCATTCGTGGACATCGTATCTGGGTTTCGATGATTTTGGATTACTTAGCTGGGGGAACCACAATGGAGGAAGTTCTTGAAGCTTATCCCAGCATTGAAAGAGACGACATTCTTGCTTGTATTGCCTATGGTGCTGAGATGTCACGAGGTGCTTTCGTGGAAATTCCTTTAACTAAAAAAAGGAAGCAACCGCGTGAATTTAAAGTTAGATGAAAATATTGATACTCGTGTTGTCAGTTTGTTGTGTTTAGCGGGACACGATGTTGCAACTGTACTGGGACAAGGTTTGATGTCAGCACCAGATGAGGAAGTAATTGAAGTTTGTCGCAGTGAGGGTAGATGTTTAGTTACTTGCGATAGAGGTTTTGGCAATCGGGTTAAATATAATCCCTCAAATTATCCAGGAATTGTCATTATTCGTTTGCCTTCTCGATATATTTTTGCTGACTGGCAACAAGCAATAGAGACACTAAATCAAGGATTAGAGTCAGCAGAAGTTACAGGGAAGTTGTGGATTATTCAAGGTGGCAGTATTCAGGAATATCAACCAATTGAGCCAGATGTATGATTGATAAAAGTATCTACCCAGTTAATTTAAAATCAGTATATTCATCACCAGCAGAGTCAGAATTACAAGATGTAATATTACCTAGTAATTGGAAGCTTTCTTGGCATCAAGCAGAAACTCTAAAAGCATTACGCGACCCGAATATTGACGTTATTATAAATACCGCAATGACGGGAGATGGTAAAAGCTTGGCAGCATATTTGGAAGTGCTTCAGGGAGAATATTCTGCTATTGGGCTTTACCCAACAAACGAACTTGCACGCGACCAAGAGATACAAATTAAGGGATATATTGACACTTTTAAACCTGCTAATAATCCTCGTGTGGCAAGATTGAGTAGTGCAGAGTTAGAGATTTATGCTGAGAATGAAGGGTTAAAAAAAAGCGCCGCAATTTCAACACTGACAAATCAACGGGAAGTTATACTTACCAATCCCGATATTTTACATTACTTACATCGCGGAGCTTATTTAATTCCTGGTGATAGCCCTGATAAACTTTGGGGAAGAATTGATAAGGACTTTGACCTATTTATTTTTGATGAATTCCATGTTTTTGCAGCACCACAAATCGCTGGTGTAATTAACACAATGTTGTTAATTAATTGTACTAATCGGAAGAAAAAGTTTCTCTTTCTCTCTGCAACACCTGATATAGATTTTATTGATAAGTTAAAAATAGCAGGTTTTCGCTGCCAAGAAATTTATCCTTTAGATAATAATAAATATAGTTTTCCCGATAATAAAGAAGAAGAGAAAAAATTACAGAATCAAAATTGGCGACAGGTATCGCACTCAATAAATCTAAATTTTGTGTCTTTAGAACCATCATTTAAAGCTTCGGAAACTTGGATAAAAGAAAACAGCAATTTAATTTTGGATTATTTTCAGAATCATCCAGGTAGTAAAGGTGCGATTATTCTCAATTCCATTGCCGCAGTTAAGCGACTTGTGCCATTCTTTCAAGAACTTTTTCAAACACATAATTTAACTGTTGGCGAAAATACTGGTTTATCGGGAAAAATCACAAAAGAAAAATCACTTTTAGCAGACTTAGTTTTTGGTACGAGTACAATTGATGTTGGTGTCGATTTCAAAATAAATCTATTAATATTTGAATCTTCCGACGCAGGTAATTTCATTCAGCGTTTGGGAAGGTTGGGAAGACATGATAGTTATAATAAAGACGGTGAGGATATTAAATTTGATAAATATACCGCTTACGCACTAGTTCCAAACTTTTTAGTTGAACGGTTATTTTTAGGAGATAATCCACCTTTAGAAAATACTGGAAATTACGATCGCACATTTTTGAATACTACAATCAAGGATCAATATCGCCAAGTTAACGATTTTCGCGGCTATTATCAGCGCTGGGGTACTGTACAGTCATTTTACTTGTGTCATAAATTGAGCGATCGCACTATTCAACAACAATACGCTCAAAGCCGTGAGAAGTTCCAAAAAGCGTGTGAAAGTATATTTAATACTAGTCTTAAATCAATAGCTGGACGTGTTTCTGGTTGGGCAAAAAGTTGGAAAGAACAATCGGGAAAGTCTGGAAATCCTATTGCTGATGATGCATCTAGTTTCCGTGGATCGAGTCCATTGCAATGTGGTTTGTACGATTTGACAGAAGAAAACGAAGTAGACAGGTTTAAAACCTACGATTTACCAGGAATATTGGGGAATTTGGAAATCGAAATGTGGACGGAAGCAGGATTTATACGGGCACTTAAAGAAACCGCACAGCGAACTGGACAAGCAATTCCCAAGGGTAAGTACGAGCATTGTTTGGGATTTATGAAATTGCGTTCTTACCGTGAGGAACGGTTGAATTGGAAATTTGTATATCTGGGAGACTTGCAAGGAATTGCAGATGCGTGGAAAGTGCAAGTGCTGACGGGGATTGAAGTTTGGCAACCCGATAATAATTACATTAGGGATATTAACAAGCGGTTGAAAAAACAGGGGTTAGTTTGCTATGTGCTGCGTCGTCCAATTGCAGAGGTGAGAAATAAGTTGCGTTTACCAATGCACTTTCAACTGTACCCAATGTGTGACGAACATAGTTTACATGATAGTAGTGCGCCTTATGCGATCGCGTTTGGTCAGTCTGCGTTGTTACTGGACACTTTAGCTTACACCTTTAAGAGTAAGGGGGATGAAATATGGATAGCTTCGAGTTGAAATCCCTGATAGGGATTAAGAAATCATGCAAACCTATATTTGACGATGGATTGCAGATTTAGGTGGGAAGGCTTAAGCCTACAAGTGTAGCTTCGGAAGTTTCAATCCCTGATAGGGATTATTCACCACCTCGAATAATTCCGGCTAATCTCTATTAATTTAGAGCTAAGTATCCGATTACTGATAGGGATTATTCACCACCTCGAATAATTCCGGCGGTGCCTACATTCACACCCACTCTTATCTTATATCGAATATGGAGTTTCAATCCCTAATAGGAAAAGTAATTTTTACCCATAAAAAAATATTATGTCAATACATAAAGTACCAGATTTAAATCTGCACATCTTTTTCCCCTGCAATATCTAAGGCAAAGATCGAATCACATGATTTTCAATGGTCTTCCGAAGCTAAACTTAATTTTGATGTGTTATTATTCAGATGGTGGCATCAGCCTTCAAGTATAGGGACGGAAATTCGTTGTTATTGAAATTCAGGTATAAAAAATATTTGGCGGCTATGGTATTTACTAACTTTAGTCCCATAAATGTTTTTGCATTTGATATCCTCTCGACGCTAACACGACTCTTTGATGGGTAAAGCTACCATTCACAAAAATATATGAATGGAGTTCAAATACATGAGTTTTTGCAAACAGTTGGAACTCTTTGATATGCGTCCTTACACCACTAAGCAGTTTGTCTCTAAGGAACAGTTCATAACTCTTGGTGTATCTGAACTGCATTTCAAGAATGTTTTACAACCTATCGAGTACATACAGCTAGAACTAAACTTGTTTCCCTCAGTATCAAATTTAATGGAAATTGAGTTTCTAGAATTAGCAGCATAAAAATTGATGGGGGTTTAAAAATAATTATTTTTAAAATCCCCTTCCTATAAATATTAAAATTACTTAGGAATGATGATTTATTAATATGCAATTCTTTGTAGGTTGGGTGTAGGCTTTGCGTAACCCAACATGAATATCTACACCATTGAGAGTTGTATTTTATTTAATTCAGATTTCTTAATAGATTACTTGAAACGTATCTCTGGTAAAAAAGGAAGGATACACAACAAGCTTGTTTAATATATTCACCTCTAAAATAAGCAACATCTATTCCCACTATGAATAAACCCAATTCAGAAGAATACAGAAATTTATTAGTGGAAGTAAAACAGCGTATTCGTTCAGCACAATACGCAGCACTTAAAGCTGTTAATAAAGAACTAATTACACTTTACTGGGATATCGGCAAAATGATTGTCACCCGTCAAGAAGGTGCTACTTGGGGTAAATCAGTTGTTGAGCAATTAGCAAAAGACTTACAAAATGAATTTCCTGGTATTAGTGGATTTTCATCTCGTAATATCTGGAATATGCGTAGTTTCTATGTTGAGTATCATCAAAATCAAAAACTGCAACCATTGGTTGCAGAAATTGCTTGGACTCACAACTTAGTCATTTTAGAAAAGTGTAAAGATGCTTTTGAACGCGAATTTTATATTAAAATGACTCGCAAGTTTGGCTGGACTAAAAATGTGTTAATCCACCAAATTGAAAATCAAACTTACGAAAAAACTCTGCTCAATCAAACTAATTTTGAACAAACTGTTTCGGAAGAAATTCGCAACCAAGCAAAGTTAGCTGTTAAAGACGAATACACCTTTGACTTTTTAGAATTAGCAGACGAACATAGCGAACGACAGTTAGAGCAAGCAATTCTGACGAGAGTTGAACCATTCCTGCAAGAAATGGGTGGAATGTTTGCCTTTATTGGCAGTCAATATCGACTAGAAATAGATGATGAGGAATATTTCATAGATATTTTGCTATACCATCGGATTCTCAAATGTCTGGTTGCAGTTGAGCTAAAAATCGGTAAGTTTTTACCTGAATATGTTGGCAAAATGCAGTTTTATTTGGCAGCATTAGATGACAAAGTAAGGCAACCTGACGAAAATCCATCGATTGGAATTATTCTTTGTAAATCTAAAAATAAAACGATTGTTGAATATGCATTACGAGAATCAAATAAGCCAATTGGTGTAGCAACTTATCAAATAGTTTCTACAGTACCACAAGAATTAAAAAATCAGCTTCCCACACCAGAGCAAGTAGCAAAACTTTTGCAGGGAATAGAGTAAAAAATTAGGGGCACAAAATGGCTAAAAAAACAAAAGATTCCTCAGAATCTAAACAGCTTTCATTATTTGAAAGTGGATTAGATTTAAACTCAGAAATTACAGATGAAGCAGATGATAACTGCTTAGAGGGTAATTTTGGCTTCGATGGTGATTCTGACAGAACTATCGAAAGCAAAAGTGAATTACTCACTCTTAAGCTATTACGGGAAGCAGTGCGATCGCAAAATCCCGATGACCAAGTAATGGCAGATTTCTGCGAATATGTATTACCAAAATTGCTGAGTATTGCTATTGGAGTTACAGCAAAAGGTGGTAAGTTCTTTGATGAAATCGACGAAAAGCGAAAAGCAAAAGGAGAAACTAAGGTTAGACGCGATAATGCTGCCGATCAATCTTTAAATACTCATTTACTGAATGGATTATTTCCGGCAAATTTAATCGAAAGACGTTTGCATAAACTCGATACCACAGTGCAACGACTGGTAAAGGAACGGGAACGGAGATTAGTAATTGCTGGGTTTATTCTCCACGATTTTGAAAAATTTCCTGATGTTCCTAATGATTGCCGCAAATTACCGCTCAAAGAACATCAGCAAATTATTGATGAAAAGGTAAGACAATTAGGACTAGATAAATTTATCGATTCAGAAAATCTCGAAGCTTATAAAGAGTATATTGATGATTTGTTGTGTATGGCTTACAATGCACAACGACGCTGGGATACTAACTGGAATTTTTCCGAATTTGGCTTAAATCCGATTCTTAAAGATAGAACACTTCGCAGTTTATCAGATTTAACTTGTCTTGCGGATTCTCTTGCTTCCATTATTAAACATCCTCAAGATGCGGAAAATCCTAGACTGAATGAAATTATTCATAGTTTAAGTGATGGGAAATTAAAATTTACATATCACCGCATTTCTGAAAACCGAGGTGTGTTAACAAATGTGGTAAATAATGCCTTGATTCAAGTACATACTAAACTCAATACAGATGAAAATATCTATTACGAACCTCTGTTATATCTACCAACAGGAGTAATTTACCTAGCTCAACGAAATGCTCCAGCTATCTCCTTAGAAGATGTACCAAATCAAGTTATTGAAAATATCAAGTCACTTTGTTCGAGACAGCTAGAACTCAGACAAACGGGTTTTGGTCGTGATGGGAAAGGAATGAAATACGCTGAGTATTACAATTTATTTTTTGATGAAATTGGCTTGATGAAAGTTGGTTTAGATGCTACACTCAGGATACTAAATCCTAATAAAGGTTCAGTTGCAAAAAGTCGTAGTGATAATCTAGTTAAGTTTCAACAGCAAAATGTATTATCTGCCGATTATGACTTTAAATTTGCGGATGATATTCGGATTGACCAAATAGCAGAATTTGGGGATTTAATTAGTCGAAAAATTTTGGGTGAAAGTGTAAATAGAATTGAAGCTGTTTGTAAAAAAGATAAAAATTTACCCAAATTAACGCAGTTCGATTTAACTCACAAAGTTGCAGAATTTTGGAACCTAACAGAATATCTACCCCAAATTCGAGAAATTCAACGCATTAATGAAAGTCTCAAGGAAAATAAGTTAAAGGGTAATACTGGGGGAGTTCCCTATGAATGGTATTATCTTGCAGCTAAATATCTAGAAAAACATCCTGGAATTGAAAATGTTCGGGAAAGTTGCCAGAAAGTTATTGGATATATTAATAACTTAATTTCTCCAATTATTTCCCAGTACGAATTAGCCGATGGTTGGAATGATTTGCGACTCTGGGTAAAACAAGTCGTTATGTTACCAGGCAATCAAGAAATGCAAACAGCCGATAATTTTTTGAACGAGTTTAATAATTACAATGCTGCTAAAAAATCTGGACGGGGAAGACAGTTAATTTGTTCTATTTCCCATTCTGCTTACAGTGTTACCGAACAAATGGAATCTGCGGTTTTATTTACTCCCCAGGTTTATACAAATAAACAAATGTTGAATGGTTCTAATGCCAAGCGCAATATTTCCAGTATTGCCGGATTGGAAATGATGTTACGGCAAATTTTGATGAACCAAACCCAAGCAGTAGGTA
This sequence comes from Brunnivagina elsteri CCALA 953, assembly GCF_002289455.1. Classification (GTDB taxonomy): domain Bacteria; phylum Cyanobacteriota; class Cyanobacteriia; order Cyanobacteriales; family Nostocaceae; genus Brunnivagina; species Brunnivagina elsteri. The sequence goes on along the minus strand of NZ_NTFS01000030.1, from coordinate 7,067 downwards.
AACGATTTGAAGATGGGAAATATCGCTACCTCTACTTTTACCCGACTTACTATTTCACCCCGGAAACTAATAAGTTTTTGCAAAAAGCCTATACTGGAATTTCTCAAACTCGATTCGATACAAGCATTCGTAATCACTTTATCAGTAAAGACTTACAAGCTGATTTCGATAAAGTAAAATATCAGAATGTTGATGCTTTTTTAATTGATGAAAACTTAGATTCAGAAAAAGATAGAACATTTAAACTCTCCTATCCAGATGACCAACCTTTGACATTTTACTTCATGGCAATGCCACCAGGAAGGGACAGCAGTGACACCGAATCTTGGATAATGCCAACTTGGCTAGCATTCGCTTTTCCGATGATTTTAGATGTGAAAACAGTGGTTTCTGAGTCACCAATTCCTCCCTTTAATGATGGTGCAGAATTTGAAGAAAGCGTATTTCTTGATAGCGCACCTCATGCTTTCCGAACTTTGGTAGGAAGAGATAGATTTCGACTTGATTATATCCTTGAAGGATGGAAAGAAAATAATAAATCCTATCCTGCACCACTAAATGTACTTACAGCAGCTTATGCCATACATTTAGATGTTAATGCCAAAAGTGGAAAGTCTGGTTATGATGCAAACTGGGGTAGATTCACAGAGTTAGCAAAGGATTTTGAAACTACTCCTCTTTATGTATTTGCTTATCTGAATCGTTGGGTAAGAAATCAAGGAGTGGAGACAGCACGCATTGAAAAAATTAGACTTTATGCTTATCAATTTTATCCCTGTTTTGACCCCTATGCACAATATGATTTTGAATCAAAGGAATGGAAATTAATGGCAGAATCACAATTGAATCATCCGAAAAAGCTAACCGATTTGTATCGTAAGTTTTACCGAGCGAACAAACGCTATAATCCCAAATCTAACGCAGTATTAAAACCAATAGATATTGCTGCGGAAACAATCCTAAAAGCCGAAACAAGCGTTTTTGCTGGAGAAACATTAGTCGCAGCAGTCGCAGCAGAAGTATTCAAACTAATGGATAGGGTTCATGCAAATACTGCCGATGGACGCTGGATAATGAACAAACGTGAAGAAGAAAGACAAGCAGTTTTAGATTTTGCGAGGTATTTTGTGATGGAAGTTTTTGAAAAATCATTTTCATGCGATCGCGCACGTTTAGCAGGTAGACAATTGAACTTAATTAAAGATACTTGTGAGTTTTTATATCGCTTAGAAGATGATAAGGAAAATGCAAATAAAAACATTCAAGAGAATGAGCAAGAAAAAGCTGAAGCCTAAAATTGCAATCAGCTAATTTTCTCTAATTTCAATCTTGAAAATATTGGATTACACTCCATTTTACCCAAACTAGACTAACTATTGTTTACTTAACTAGGAAACAAATCATGCCATTTCTAAAAACCGTTGATGCTAAATTCTTCCATGCTGAAATTCCCTACAAACCAATGGGTAAGTATGTTCATTTTTTGACGATTCGAGTTACAGAATCTTATCCACTATTTCAAACAGATAGCGAACTAAATAAAGCAAGGGTAAGAGCGGGAATCGTTGATAAAACGACAATTAGTAGACTTTCGATGTTCAAACGCAAGCAATCAACCCCAGAACGTTTAGTCGGTAGGGAATTATTACGTAATTATGGCTTAATGACTGCTGAAGAATGTGAATATAATGTCAAATTTGCAATGAATAACCCCGATTGTATTATTTACGGATTTGCGATCGGTGATTCCGGTTCAGAAAAATCAAAAGTAGTCGTCGATACGGCATTTTCGATTAAATCCTTCGATGAATCCCATGAAACATTTACCCTCAATGCACCCTTTGAAAATGGTACGATGGCATCTAAGGGTGAAAATGGTTCTAAAGTGGGTGAGGTGACAAGTAGAATTAATCAACAAGACCATATTAAACCTCAAGTATTCTTCCCCAGTATCGTCACATTAAAAGACCCTACAGAAGCAAGTTTTTTGTATGTATTTAATAACATCCTGCGAACTCGCCATTATGGAGCGCAGACTACCCGTACTGGAAGGGTTAGAAATGAATTAATTGGGGTTATATTTGCCGATGGTGAAATAGTTAGTAACTTACGTTGGACTCAGGCAATTTATGACTACATGAAAAACCATAATACTCTGCATTCACCCGATCCATTAAATGAAGATGAAGTATTTGAAGCTGCAAAAGTTTCTATCTCAACATTAATGGAGGAAGAATTTATTGTGCATGAAGATTTTTTTGACGAAAGTTTTGCTGCATTACTTAAAGAAGTAAAAGCGATTACTGCAAACGAAGAAGAACTTAAAAAAATGCTGAAAAAAGCCGATGATGAATCAAAAGCCTATGCAAAATTACACATCAAAGGTAAAAAAGCAAGTGCAGCAACGGAGTAAAAATTATGGTTTTTATTTACCGTTGTCAAATTGAATTACACGATAGCGTTTATTACGCAACCCGTGAAATCGGTAGACTCTACGAAACTGAACCCATAATTCATAATTACGCACTCTGCTACGCACTAGGATTAGTAGATAGCGAAAAATATGCAACAACTGTCCCAGAAGAACATTCCTATCGCTATTTTTGCCCCGAACAAGTACCCAAATATGAGGAACATTTAACCCCGCTAAATCAACAGGGTATTTATGTAACACCAGCTTCTTCTATCAGTCATACATCCATACTCAATACATGGAAATATGCGAATAATAATTACCATGTGGAAATGGAAAAAACCCAAAAGAATATCCCTAGTTTTGGCAGAGCAAAAGAGATTGCACCAGAAAGTATATTTGAGTTTTTTGTAATTTCTCAAAATGAATTAAAGCTAGCAAAATGGATTCGCTTGGGTAAATGGATGAGTAAAGCTGAGGTGACTGTGGAAAAATTACCACAACCAAAAACTAAGACTGATTTATTTATCTGTACCCATCCTTTAAATCCATTGGATGTCATGTTTACCAATCAAGTAATTAGTTACGATGTGGTAAATATGCCTCCAGTTAGTTTGATTCAAAATGTGCAAATGCGCGGACAATATTACTACTTTGAAAAGGTCAAAGATGTTAGATTACCCGTGAATATGTCATACCGTTTTCGGAATTAAATTTTGGACGCAAATTATTGCGTCCTATTTCCCAAAACCAGAACTACGCTTTTTAGGTTTCACAGATTGATTTGCTAGTAATTCCTTCACAAAATCTCCTTTGTCTTGTAAAAATAATTTGCGAGTACGCTGCTTTTGATATGTTTTTAATTCTGCTGCAAGGGGATGATTAGAATCGATTTTTAGGTGAGTTATAGAAACAACATAAGCTGTAGTATCTGTTGCATCGGATGTTAAAGCACAGGAAATTCCACCATCATCACCACTATAAAGAACAGAATTAACTTCATATTCCTTGTCAGGATTGGCAATTTCTCCTTTTTCTTTTAACATTCGCAAAAATTGCTTTCCAGGACGTACTTTAATTGGTAAGCTGGCTTTTAATTTCTCGGTTAGTGCCATAGCTACATTGCGATCGTCAATTTTCATAAGTTTTTTCTCCTAAGTTTTACCTTTTTCAAAATTGTTTATCTAGTTTATAACCCATGCCACATAGCTTAATTCTCAACCTCATTCCCCAGTCAACTATCTATCCACAATTCTTAACAGGGAGACACTACCATGCATTATTTCTTAACCTTGTCAGTTCAGTCGATCGCACTTTAGGAGATATCCTTCATGACTCTACCGCAGATAAGTGTTTTACCCTTTCTCCTTTACAAGTAAAGATGGATGGGGGAAGACACAGAGACAAGGGAAGAAGTCATGTATTACAGTATCAGCAGCAAGAACCGATTTCTCTTGGTACTACCTGTTGGTGGAGGATATCGTTACTTGATGACATGCTATTTAGCAAACTAACGCAACTATGGCTTAATATTAATCCCGAACAACCTTGGCATCTCGGTTCTGCGGATTTATTTATTACTAGTATCCAAGGTACACCACAGTCTATGCAACCTTGGGCAAATGCTTGTAGTTACTCTCAATTATACGATCGCACCAGTAATATTCAGAAAACAATCGATTTTGTCTTTGCAACACCAACTGCTTTCCGTCAAGGGAGTTATGACAATGGGTTGCCGACTAGGGATTTGGTTTTTAAAAGTTTGTTACAACGCTGGAATAAATATAGTGGGATGGAGTTTGGTTCGGAGTTTATTGAGTCGATTTATCCGAGTTTTTTTAATATCAAAACTGAAATTGCTAGTGATTCTCGCAGTAAGTTTATTGGCTGTGTTGGTGAGATTAGCTACCGAATTATGGGTGAGATTGAAGCTGAGGGAGTTAAACAAATTAATACTCTTGCTGACTTTGCTTTGTATGCTGGTGTGGGACGAAAAACAACGATGGGAATGGGAATGGTGAGGAGAATTTAATCAGTATACTATAAACGGCTTAAATCTTGATGAATGTAGAACCCCACCGCCTGTGGCACCTCCCCTTGCTAAGGGGAGGTTTGGGGGGAAACAAGAACCCAGTTCCAGTTCTCTCTCCGCTATTTGTGAGGGTTCAGGTGGGGTTTAAATAATCTGCGGCTTCATGAGTAATTGGTATAACAGGTAAAAAGATAAAAGGGAAAAGTAAAGTCCCATCAATAAATTTAGAAAAGATGGAAATATTCATTTCTAGAAATTACTGATTATTCCCATGTCTTAAAATTCAAAATCTAAAATTAAAAGCCCAAAATCTAAAACCCAAAATCAAATGACTGAATATATTCCGATTGCGGCATTAAATCAATATGCTTATTGCTCGCATCGCTGTTGGAGAATACATTGTATTGGCGATTTTATCGATAATCAATACACAATTGAAGGCACTAGTTTACATGAAAGAGTACATACAACAGGTGAAGGAAACCGAGAAGAAATTTGGCAAGTTAGAGCGATTTGGTTGAAGTCTGAAGAATATAAGTTAATTGGTAAGTCTGATTTAATCGAATTAGAGGATGGTGAATTTTATCCAGTTGAATATAAACGTGGGAAAAAAGGTGAATGGGATAATGATGAATTGCAAGTTTGCGCTCAAGCTTTGTGTTTGGAGGAAATGACGGGGAAAGTTATCAATACTGGGTATGTTTATTATGCTCAAACTCATCAAAGACAATTAGTAAAAATTAATTCGGAATTACGTCAACAAACTATTGCCACAATTCAAGATGTCACAAGATTATTAGAAACTGGAACAATGCCTAAAGCTGTTTATAGTCCACGCTGTAAAGGTTGTAGTTTGTATGAACAATGTTTACCAAAAGTTGTGGAGAAAGTGGGAAAATATTGCGAGCTTGATTGAGATAATTTTTTAATATTTTAACGCGGAGTTTCGCAAAGTTAGCGCGGAGTTACGCAGAGGTGTCTATTACTTTTTGGAGGAATTTTATGGGTACTGTTTACGTTACACAGGAAGATGCTTTTATTGCTAAGGTTGATGAAAGATTGAATGTGAAATTTGATAAAAAGACGATTTTAGATGTGCCATTAATCAAAGTTGATGGTTTGGTTGTGATGGGTAGATCGAGTATTTCTGCTGCCGCGATCGCAGAACTTATTAAAAACAAAATCCCTCTGACTTTCCTAACAATAAATGGTAAGTATATTGCCCGTTTGGAGCCAGAAATGAGTAAGAATATCTTTTTGCGAAATGCTCAGTGGAAAGCTGCTGGTGAGTCAATTCAAGCGATTCATGCAGCTAAGGGTTTTGTTAGGGGTAAGCTAAAAAATTACCGCAACTCGTTGTTAAAAACTCAGCGTAATTATCCCGATATCGATACGAGTAAGGGCATTAGTAAAATTGAAACTTCTTTAATATCTTTGGAAAAGGCAACTACAATTGATTCAATTCGGGGTTGCGAAGGTGCTGGAAGTGCGGCATACTTTGGCTGCTTTGATGACTTTATTCGTGTCGATAATTTTAGTTTCAATCATCGCAATCGTCGTCCACCAATTGACCCTGTAAATTCTCTTTTGAGCTTGGGATATTCATTATTACGTCATGATATTCAAGGTGCTTTAAATATTGTTGGATTTGACCCATATTTGGGATATCTACACACTGAACGTTATGGTAGACCATCTTTAGCGTTGGATTTAATGGAAGAATTTCGTCCTTTGGTTGTTGATTCTTTGGTTCTTGGTGCAATTAATCGGAAAATTTTCAAACCATCAGATTTTGAGACGGAACCTGTTAGTCATGCGGTTTCTCTGACTAAGGAAAAATTGCATGATTTTCTCAAGTTATATCAACAAAGGAAGCTAGATAAAATCACCCATCCTGTTTTGGGAATTAAGAAAACATATCAAGAAATTTTTGAAATCCAAGCACGTTTATTAGGTAAATATCTCATGGGGGAAATTGATAAGTATCCACCTTTAGTTATGAAGTAATCCTTAGTTACCCGGATTAATTTTTATTAACCTTTACCTCTCATATCCTCGAAAAATGATGTTTGTTGTTGTTTCCTATGATATTTCTGAAGATAAGCGTCGTACTAAAATTCATAAGATTCTTAAGTCTTATGGACAATGGATGCAGTATTCTGTTTTTGAGTGTGATTTGACCGATACTCAGTATGCTAAACTACGATCGCGTCTTTCTAAGGTGATTAAACCGAAGGAAGATAACATCCGTTTTTATACGCTTTGCGCTTGCTGTCAACCAAAGGTTGAGCGTATTGGTGGTGAAATGCCACGGGATAATACGATATTTTTTGCTTGATATTTGCTAGCTTGTTGCGCTAACCTGTGGGTGTTGGGAACGGGTTACTAAATTTAGTGGCTGAATTGTTTATTCTGTCTGGGTTTGAGCGATTTTTTCCTGGTTTGATGTTAGCGCAATTCTTGAAAGGTTCTCTATGTCTGGGTTTAAGCATTTTTTGTTGGGGTTGCTCTTGACAAGCGATCGCCTGAAATAGTATTTTAGATTAGGGAACTCCAAGAAATAAATTATCCCTCAAAAATCAAGAACTGATATTACAGGTATCAATAATAATCATTATGCAT
>NZ_NTFS01000003.1 GCF_002289455.1 Brunnivagina elsteri CCALA 953 | reverse complement strand
ACATATAATCGAGTATTTCTTGAGGATCGTCATAAATTCGACAAGCAATATTAAGTGCTTCAATCAGATTCTCTTCATCAAAGCGATCGCCACTGGCACATGCCGCATCCGTCATCCCATCAGTATAATAAATCACTACATCGCCCGATTCTAATACTGCTTGTCCATTTTCATACTGACTATTGGCATCTAAACCAATCAGCATTCCCAAAGTATCTAATCGGGTTACTGTTTTTGTTGCACCATGCCACCATAAAGGAGGATTATGTGCAGCGTTGCTATAGGATAAAGTTCGTGTATCGGGGTCAAATTCCGAATAAAACAACGTCACAAAACGGTTGGAATTTTCCAAATCCGCATACATAACGCGATTCAAATTCTGTAAAATCCGGCAAGGTGGATGACCATGTAAAACTTCACCCCGTAGCATTCCCCGCATCATTGTCATAATCAACCCTGCTGGGACACCTTTTCCCATCACATCCCCAACCACCAAACCCCAGCGTCCAGTTTCTTCGGTTCCCTCGGTATTTGTTAATACTATACTTCCTGGGGGTGTCGCTGGCGCGATCGCACTTTTACTAACGGGCTGAATTTGGTCGTGTTTGGTGGGGATAAAGTCGTAGTAATCACCGCCAACTCGGTTCGCTGGTTTACAACGGGCAGCTAAGGAGACACCGGGAATTGTCGGACATTGACGGGGTAAAAGTCGTCTTTGAATTTCTGCACCAATTTCTAATTCTTGGTCGAGACGTTCTTTTTTACGCAATTCAACCGCTAATTCGTCATTTTCAATAGCAACTGCGGTTTGGTCTGCCACTAAGCGTACTAATTTTTGTCGTGTTTCCGTCCATGTATAATCTGGGTCACGACTCAATACATACAGCCAACCGCGTTCGTTATGCTTCACCAATATTGCTGTACCAAAAATTTGCACATCTGGACCCAAGCATCGGTGCATCTGGTCATCCAGCATACCAGTGGTTGTCGCTAAAGGTACAGCATTAGACAATAATGCTATCTGACTACTGGCGGTTTCCAGTGCTTTACGAATATCTTTGCGCTGACGACTATCTTGCCAGTGCAGTTGTTCTAACCGCACTTGCCCATTGGGTTTGTAGAGAAATAGGGCACTTCCGTCAGCATCAGTCACTCGTGTTGCCATCAACGGAATTAATTCGAGAAACTGATTTAAGTTATTAAAACTTCTCAGTGCAAATCCCAATGAACTGAGTAAGTCTTGAATTTTGTTCTGTTCGCGATGTAGCCTTGCCACTAATTCTTTCAACGCGACAACAGGAGTAACATCTGTTGTTGCGCTGGTATTGCTGTCAGTAGGTTGGGAAGGTGGTTGAGGCACAGGTATTATTTAAATTAAAATATTGCAGGTTTTAGTGTAATTAGCGTGTAATCATTGTCTCTGATTGCTACACCATATTGGGACAAAGCTTGTAATTTTAGCAAGGGTATAAAGACGTAGCACAAAAAATTTATCAGGATTTCATTTTTGCATTTGATTTCTTAATAATTATGAGAGAGTAAATTAGTTATTTTTACCCAACCGTAATTATAGAATATAGAGTATTTTCTACTATATACTGATGGGTTTTTATCTTTATACACTTCGATTTTTGTATCATATTCCTGATGAGATAAATAAATTCAGAGCTAAATTGTCTATTTAGTACCATAAGTTACAGCATTTTATGACTAGCATTTTGTAACAAGGGGTCTGAGGTATTGGGGGTCAGGGAATTCTAGATATGGGTGAGAGTCATTAGGGTCTAAGTTCAGGCTGTAATTAAAAAGTGTTGTTCAAGACTGTGAAATAGAGTACTTTAGTTTAATTAAAAAGTAAATAAAATAGTTGAAAAAAAGAGTAATAAGGGATACGCGTGAGGAAAACCTCAAAAAATTTCCCACAAATGCAGAATTAGAACGTTGAATATATCCCTATAAAAAATGTGCGAGGATTTGAGAATGAGAGTTTATCAAACTGGGGGAAGCTTTTCGGTAGCATTGGACTACAGAACTCTTGTTACAAATCTGAATTTTTATTTTCACACAAAAATTTAGTGGTTTTTCTAGCCAATATTTAATTTCATCTGAATCTTAAATTGCTCTTATTGATGTACTAATACGAGATGTTTTGTAAGAACCGTTTTGCGATCGCGCTGAAAGTCTCAGTATTTTTAGTCTTTTTTCTGTAGTATTTACAGGTTCCTCACTGCCGATAATATCTAAGTAAGAACTTAGGATTGGCAGAAAAATCAAAATTAGAGGTTCGATCCTCCTGTTCCTAGTTTTTTTCCTTCACTTAGCTATGTTCCGTAAGAACCGCTTCGCGATCGCACAATTCAGGGTTAAGTGTAAGGGCACAGGCAGTAAGTAGAGCTTAATACCGGATATATATCTGACAATTTCAACTGAATGATACCAGAAGTTATTAAATATACAATTAATTAGTTCTGAAAAAATAATCTTCATCAAAACTAATTAATTGTTTGGCTGGCATGATATCCCTAGCTATTACATCAACAAAGGAAATAAACCTACTATTTCACAACACCAAAAAGCCTATATTGTGAACTTTATTCCCTTAGAGCATGTTTGAAAAGTTTTTGAAGGTATAATTTGTCATTCTGAGTGGAGCTTTGCGGAACGTAGGCGAAGCCATCCCGAAGGGTAGAATCTGCATTTTGACCCATATACTGAGATGCTTCGTTCCTCAGCATGACACAGAAGGGGACTTTTCAAACAACCTCTTAGGCTCCTTCTGACACTAGCCGCTTAATAATGCTTCGACAAACTCATAGCTGGAAAAAGGACGTAAATCTTCAATTCCTTCACCAGCACCAATAAAGCGAATTGGTAAACCAAGTTGCTTCACAACTGCGAGGGCAACACCACCTTTGGCTGTACCATCAAGCTTGGTGAGGACAACACCGCTTAACTGGGCAGCTTGGGAAAAAACTTCGGCTTGTCGCAAACCATTTTGACCTAAAGTGGCATCAAGAACCAACAGTGATTCTACTTTGGCATTTGGGGCTTTTTTATCGATAATGCGACGGATTTTACTGAGTTCTTCCATCAAGTTTTTCTTGTTTTGCAACCTTCCTGCGGTATCCACTAGTAATAACTCAGTATTACGGGCTTTAGCGGCTGTAATCGCATCAAAAACCACTGCTGCGGGGTCAGTATTCTTGCCGGGATTGGATACAACTTCTACACCACTACGGCTTCCCCAGACTTTAACCTGTTCCACTGCTGCGGCACGAAATGTATCTGCGGCACCAATTAAGGTTTTATACCCAGATTTTTGTGATAAATGGGCAAGTTTACCGATGGTAGTTGTTTTCCCCGCACCATTAACACCCGTCATTAACCAAATATTCAGGGTATCTTTTTCAGGTGCGAAAGCTGACTTTGGTGATTTTTGAATGGGTGTATCGAGCATATCCCGAATGATTTGCTTCAGGTATGCGATCGCAGCGTCTGGTGGTAATACTTCTTCCCGCAGTTTTTGTTGTAAAGCATCAATAATAAAGTCTGTGGCTTCGACTCCAACGTCAGCTTGCAGTAGTAATGCTTCAATTTCCATTACCGCAGCTTGGTTAAGTGGTCCTTGTCCCACAATTGACTTAAGTTGGTTCAGTATATTCCGACGGGTTTTATCTAAACCCTGCCTTAATTTTTTCAGCCAATTTATTTCTTCAATAGAAATATCTTCTGGACGACGACCTTGTGCTGCTAGGACTTCCGCAGACCATACAAACCCATCATCAAAATCTAAATCTGGGACTTCTACTGTCGTCTCTGGGTTGTTTTCTGTTGCTGTATTTGATTTTACCCCTGGTTGCGTTTCCAATTCGGGAAATGCGATCGCGTCAGCGACTCCCCCAGGGAGTATCGCATTAGCAACCAACCGTTCTTGTTTTGCTTCACGTTCGGCAGCTGCCCGTTCTAAAAATGATAAAGTTGCTGGTGCGGGTGTTTCCGAAATATTATTTCTGTCTGTTGCGGAAGAATCTGTTTCGCTAGCTGGCTTTGAATCAAGAACACTTTCAATATCAGAGCTTTCAATATCAGAGCTTTTCGCAACTTCTACGACTGATTCGCTAATATTCTCACTAATATTCTCGCTAATATTTTCATTAATATTTTCATCAACTGTTTCGACTAAAGCAGCAATTTCCTCAGTAATTTCTACTGGTAATGTATCTTCACTGGCTATTTCAGTCGTTTCTACAGAATTAGCTTGTTCTACATCGATATTTTCAGTTTGCTGCTTTTGCTGAATATTTTGGTATGCAGCTTTCGCAAATGCCAGCATATCAGCAGCCGCATCAGGTGTTGAATTAGCTGTTGAATTATCTGGTGTTGGACTATCTGGGATTGTAGTTTCGGTTGATTGAGTTTGCGCTTCTTGAGCTTGGGATTCTTTGAGTGTAGATGTTTCTGATTCTTTCTCAGTGGAAGGATTATCAGAAGATTCGTTATATTGACGGCGAAACCAATTAAAAACCATTGCAGCTAGCAGTATTAGTTGTTGATTATTTCCACACTACCAACGAATTCACATTAATTAAACAGCCTGTTTTAGTTCGGTAACTCGTCTAAGTACACCATTGATAAAACGATGTCCATCGGCTTCACTATAACGTTTAGCAAGCTCTACAGCTTCATTAATCGCAATTCTGGCATCAAGTCCCAAAAATCGCATTTCGGTGACTGCAATACGTAAAATATCCCGATCTATTTGAGCCAGTCGATGGACTTGCCAATCAACCAATGCCTGAGTAATATCCCCATCAACCAGATGTTGGTTTTCGTGTACGGTACGGACGATTTGAATTGCGTAGCGGGCAACATCTTTATCTTGGCTAGCGAGTTGAATTAGTTCAGGAAATTCAATTGCTGCACCCAATTTGTTAATTGCGCCTTGGGTATAGGATACTGCCTCTTTGAGCATGGTTCGAGCCGTGTTTAAGTCAGCAGCACGAGTTTCACTAGTTAAAAGGCGATCGTTACTACGTTGTAATTCACCAGCTGCGTTATCGAGAGTATCTTGAACTTCCGAACGCAGGGTACGAACTGCTGCTAATACTAACTTAGGAAGTTGGTCTTCCGTTAATTTTTTCGGGTTTGCGGGTAATTGACTTAGACTTAACAGTGCCAACTCGCGGGCAATTTGACGGGGTTTACGTTCTTGCATATGGGTGAGAAAATTTGTGTAGGAGAAAACATTGTAGAGATAGACATTTAATAATAGTTCGATTGGTGGTAATTTTGCGGAAATTCTTTTAAGTTTCTTCCATCTGGATTGTTTGGCGTTTGCTATCGGGAAGAGGGATTTCGATTTTATGCTCTTTTGCCATGACAAGTTGGGGTAATTGGCTATTCGGGGAAACAATCCCCCCAGATACTATAATTTTGAATGCGTCTTCGATGGACATCGAAAGGTTAACTACCTCATCTTCAGGAATAACCGCATACCATCCAGTCGTCGGGTTGGGAGTTGTGGGGATAAAAACACTTAGCATTGGACGGGACATTTGTGCTTGAATATCGGCACTAATCATCCCAGTTACAAATGCGATCGCCCAAATTCCTCGTCGAGGATATTCAACTAAAATTACCCGACGAAATTTCCCGTTGGAATCCTTTAAAACAGTCTCTAAAATCTGCTTTAGGGTTTTGTATACCTGTCCAGCTAGGGGAATCGCCTGTAAAAATTTCTCGCCAAAATCCAGTAACCACCGTCCCGCAATATTCCGAGCCATTAACCCAATCGCCAGAATACTCAGTAATGGCACAGCTAAACCAACAAATAAGTTCAGTATATTTACCAGAAGTGGATTTAATCCATCAAAAGGATTAACTTGTTTGGGTATTTTGGTGAGAAAATTAACTACCCAATTAGCAATGGTAATCGTCAACCAAATTGTTGTTGCTAACGGAATCACAACTAACAATCCCGCAATCAGGTCATTTTTTAAGTCATGCTTCAAGCGTTCGATTGCCAAACCCTGATTCTCCTTGTTTGAGCTAGTAAACTACCTACACTGTAACGTAAGGTCAGTTCTCTAATCCCTAATCCCTAATCTCTACTCACCAAATTTTAGATTTTAGATTTTAAATTTTGGATTTTGGATTTTGGGTTGAGGAATCCAAAGCCTAAAACTTAAACCAATACTTAAAAAGGTCTGTTCCCATAGCATACTAATAGAAGACACTCCGTACTTAGCAGTCGGGTATACCCTGAATTTATACTCGCTCTGTGATTGTTTATACTATGTTGAATAAATCTAAAATCTAAAATCTAAAATCAATTGACTATTCCCTAATCCCCACTCTCTCCAAAACCTTCACCTCCAAACTCGGTTGAGGCATATTCTTAATTTCCCAAGCTTTGAGTAAAATCAAGTATTCGTAAAAAGCCTGCAAAGTACACCAAGCAAAACCAGCGCGTCCATCTAAGCAACCACCCAAAATAAAATACATGTAAATAAAGCGTATAATCGGTCTGGCTGGTAAACGTAATGATAAATCTTTAAGGGCGCGACGGCGTTCAATTTCCGACTTTCCAAAAATTAAATCTTGCCATTTGACATCGCCATTTTCAAGTTGATAAACCGTTTCCTTCGCTTCATCTGTGGAGTAGCGGTTGTGTTTATCAATCCAACGGCTCAAACCCTTGCCATTCGTATAATGGGGATAAGTTTCCTTTAAAAAGCTGGTTGCACCATCGCAAACTTCCCGTTCAGTATGTCCGTAATCGCTAAACCAAACTTTACCATGTTGAAATAATCGCAGTTGGTAGCGCGGATATTGTGTACTGTGCTTAATCCAGCAATTCATAAACATGACTCGCTCGGCAACATAGTAACCAATAAAGTCAGATTTTTGATTATCAGATTTTTGATTATCAGATTTTTGATTATCAGATTTTTGACTTTCACCTTTTCGACTAACAGCAACACATTCCGCAAACAACTCCGGAGTCATCCGCTCGTCAGCTTCAAGAATATAAACCCAGTCATACTTAGGAGTTATATTTTCCAACATCCAAGTACGCTGCTTTCCGTGGCTTTCAAATGCATGTTGAACAACGCGCACAGGGTAGCTACTGGCGATTTCCACCGTGCGATCGCAACTCATCGAATCCACTACAATAATGTCATCAGATAGACTTGCAGACTCAATGCAAGCCGCAATATCTATTTCTTCGTTATAAGTCAATATGTAAATTGAAATCATATTATACTAATAAAAACTTAACCAATAGTATCAAATACTACATATATTGTGGTAAATTTTAGGTAAAGCAAAGTTAATAATAAATAAACTGTCCCCGTAATAGTCGTAGGGGCAGGGTTTCCCCGCCCTTATATTAATTTAAGATTGATACTGCCATACCCGAAAAGTATTAGCGTGCAGCAACCTTGCGTGTAGTACCTTGTCCTACACCCATGCTTCTTAAACCAGTCCAGCCAATGATAATGTAACCAATCGACAGTAACAAACTACTAATACCAATCCGCAACCCAGACTTCCAAGCACCATCCTTTGCTTGTTTCTCAGCTTCTTCCTTTTTTTCGCGGATTTGACGCTTTTGTTGCTCTGCTAATTGTTCAGGATTGCTTTGTTGAGCAATAAATTTATCAAGTTCTTCGGGATTAGCCTTAAATTTCTTGAGTAATTCCTTCTGCTGCGCTGGTAGGTTAGGATTTTCTAGCGCTTGCTTGTATTTTTGCTCATCCTTAAGCAGCTCTGTAAATTGAGCCTTAACTTGAGTCTTTTGTTTTTCAAGTTCAGCTTTGATTTGTTCGTTTCCAAGTTGAGCTTTTACTTGGGACAATTGGCTATCGAGTTGTGTTTCGGCTTGTTCCGCTTGCTTACTGATTTGCTCAATGCTTTGATTGCTGGCTTGACGGATATTATTTAAATGCAAGGGGAAAATTAGCAAAAACATCAAACCTAAAAGGCTTGATATGACTAACGCAGGCATTCTTAAATCAAAACCGCCAAATCCCTCGCTATCGAAACTATCTGCCCAATATCCGGCAAATAGCATTCCCAAACCAACAAGGGGTACAATTCCTCTGTCCACTAATGCAGTTGCCAAGTTAATCTGCCATCCTTTATCCGTAGGTTTAAAGGGAAATAGCAAAAGTACAAAATCGATGAGAAAGGACAAAATCAAGATAATTCCGACTATCTTGAGAGTGCGGGAAGCTGTCGCTGCTGCAAAACTGTTATTCATAATTTTTCTGTTGTTGGGCAGTACAAATGATTGCCATGTTTCAAGTTACTGGAATATTGTTCCCGTAACCCTATCTGTTCTTTACAATTAAAACAATAAATTTTTTGATATTAATAAATTTTTACCTTTTTACTCGAAATTACACCACGGTAGCATCTGCTTTTTAGGCTGTCCTCAGAAAATACTCGGTTCTTGAATATACAAGTATGGGGAATGGGGAATTGGGAATTGGACATTATTCCTCATATTTCCCGTTTTCCCCAAATCTCCAAATCTTCAGGACGATCGACATCAGCGAGTGGTTGTAAGTATATCGAAGATAATTTGAGTTTTTGAGCAATATTTATAGTTTGTTGAAATACTTGCGAAGTTCCCCAATCGATATTTTGAAATAATTCTGCAAATACTTCTTTAACGGAGAGTCGCAAACCGATTAAATAATAGCCCCCATCGATTGCAGGTCCCAGTACTAGGTCAAAATTGTCAAGATGTGCAAAACCTGTACTTAGAAGTTGGGAGTCGATATCAGGACAATCAGTACCGATAATGATAGTTTTTTTAGCACCAGCGTGGAAAGAATCCGAGAGCGATCGCATCATTTTTTCTCCCAAATCTCCTTCCCCTTGGGGTTGATAAATTAAGTTCTCACCAAATAAATTATCCCCTAACCAAGCTTGCATTAATTGCAAATTCCCCCCAGCAAACCGCACTTCTACAGATACATTCACCAATTCTTGAAGTTTTTGAACTGTGGATAAGGTATGCTCCGTCATTTGACGTTGCAGATTAGCTGCTCCTTCCGCACCAAGAAGGGGAATTAACCGGGTTTTCGTCCGGTTTGCTTCAGGATAGCGAGTAAATATGATTAGATGCTGCTGAGATAGGTTTGTTAAATTTTCCACGAAATAGCTTGATTAGCTCAACCACAAAATCATATTAGAGAACTCCACAGAAAGAAATGCTCTTCGGTCATTCAGAGGAACGTTCGCGTAGCGTGTCCCCTTGGGACTCAGAATCTCGCGCAGATGCTTCGTTCCTCAGCATGACAACACAGGATCATTCATTTTGTGGCTTACCCTTAATAGCAATACTTACCATTTTCATCGGGTTGATTGCGGTCTTTAGCGGTTCGCATTGCACCTAAGATAGTGGAGACAATAACACAGCGTTTGGGAATGCCTGTACTCGCTGCTTGTGTCGAGTTGCTAAAATTTTTTAGAGTAATTCTTCCCAGTTGGGGAATGACATTACCTTGATAATCAAATTGAACCTGGTAAACATCACTTTGATTTTTTCTCAAAGTTGTTTCCCCGATATCAATATCAATATTTGAGTCGAGAGTATTCCATAATCCGTCAGCGACTGGTTGATTTGCTGGATGAACAGCCCATTGAACGAGATTATTTTGTTTGCGGAAACTTGTTTGCCAGGTAACTTTTGCTTTCTTAGCCTGACTTTGTGCTTGACGTATTGCTTGATATGCTTGGTCTTGGGCTGTATTGAGACGACGAGTGTTGATAAATTGCAGCCAAGAAGGTGATGCGATCGCGGCTAAAATTCCAATGATTAAAACCACGACCAAAGTTTCTATTAACGTGAAGCCGCTACTAGAAGAGTTTTTATTAATTTTTTTCAACATGATTAGAGTGGTAAATGCATTTGGTAAATGTATTTTGGTAAATGCACCCTAATCTATTCCCCTAAACAAAAATATTTTGAATTGAATAATCAATCGAAACTTAAACAGCTTTTAACTGATTTTTTTGGACTTTTAAAGAAGTAAATAACTTATTGTAAACCTCTTTGGGCAAAAGTACAATTATGATAATTTTGAGCCAAAGTGTAAGCACAAATTTAAGTCGCTGCAATCTGTCTTTATCATAGATAAAATACTTATGTAGAAATTTAGCTGCGGTGAAAGCTTTTTTTCGACTATAAGGCATTAGCAAAGCTCGACAAGTCAAATACTTATACAAGTTAGCAAAACTAGCATTTAACGCTTCTTTCTTAATCGACTGTCTAGCTTGGTAAGCACGATTCATAACTGTCAAACATGCTTTTTCTTGTCTATCTAAATTAGAAGAAGTTGAATCTTCACTAATTCTATAGAAAATTTGTACTTTTGGGACAGCAACAAACTCATACTTATCAGCTAATCTTAGCCACATATCCCAATCTTGAGCAGCTTTTAAAGACTCATCAAAACCCCCAAGCTCAATTAAAGCTTCTTTGCGTATTAAGGGATTAGAACCGTTTTCTAAAAAATTACTTATCAACAAATCATTGTAAACATCCCCATTTTTAGTAGCATGGGTTCCAGAAACGACAAAATTATCATTTGCATCAATATAATCAGTCCAACTGTATGCAACACTGGCTTGAGAATTCGCTTGCAAAGCTTCAATCTGACTGATTAATTTATCATTAGTCCACATATCATCTGCATCTAAGAAAGTAATATACTCTCCACTGGCATGAAATATCCCACGGTTCCGACTGACATTTGCACCTGAATTTTGATATGAAAATAATTGAATGCGGGAGTCATTTAGTTGAGAGACAATACTAGAAGTACAATCTTGAGAACCATCATCAATTATTATTAATTCAAAATCATTAAAAGTTTGATTTAAAACAGATTTGACGGTACGTAAAATAGTTTTCTCAGCATTAAAAGCTGGTACTACCACAGAAATTTTTGTCATTTTCGGCGAAATAATTTCCTTAAGTAAACTCAAATAGATAATTTAGCTTTGTAAACCTTGTTTATCGAAAAGTTTACCTAAAAAACTGGTAATATAATAGTTTAAACTCAATATTGGACTCATCATACTACCCCGGTAAAACTCAATCTCAAATTTTGTGATAAGATTACTTTCTAATTCACTTCTATGTTTAAAAGAATATTGAATTAAACGACGTAAATTACCCAAGAATGTCTTAGCCATAATCAGTGGTTTTTGCCATTTGGCAGTATTTATCAGACGCAATTGACAAATACATAAACCGCAACCACGAGCCAAAGATTTGAGATATTCTACTTCAAATCGCCATTTTGGAATTTGATGATAAGTATGCATTTCTGGGTTATACCAAATTTGCCAACCACCGAAATGAATATAAAGTAGTGGTTCGTAGTCATCCCCTTGCACCAGTATTCCTGGCAATTTTCCTGTTAAAATCGGTTGAGATGGGACATTTTCATACCATGCTTGTTTCCTAATAACTAATGCAGCACCTGGTGGTAATCGAAGATTATTTGCATCAAATAAAAATGGCTTATCCCCATGTTCTCGAATAGCAAGAAAAGCTTGAATTTTTTCAAATTCTTCTGGTGGTTCCACTTCATAATTACCATGAATTTGACCACTCCAAGCACCAGCTT
Organism: Brunnivagina elsteri CCALA 953; assembly: GCF_002289455.1. Taxonomy (GTDB): domain Bacteria; phylum Cyanobacteriota; class Cyanobacteriia; order Cyanobacteriales; family Nostocaceae; genus Brunnivagina; species Brunnivagina elsteri. The sequence goes on along the minus strand of NZ_NTFS01000003.1, from coordinate 37,924 downwards.
GTGGATATAGTTTGCCAAATTCATAAGCTGAAATTAGCCAGTCAGCAGCAGGCAAATTATCGTCATCTAAAAAAGCAACTAATTTTCCTTTTGCTTCTTTGACAGCAGTGATTCTTGCAAAAGCTGCACCTTGCTGAGGTTCGAGAATATATCTTAATGGTAACTGATAAAAATCATCTTTTTGATATTTTTGAATGACCTCATACGTATTATCACTACTATTATTATCTATTACTAGAATCTCCCAATTTAAATTATCAACTCCTGTTTGATTTAAAATCATTTCTAAAATAATCGGCAGGCGTTTTTCTCCATTAAATGTAGGAATCGCCACAGTAATATCAATTTCTTTGGATATTAATTTATTCATGTATTTAAAGATTGATGGCTATTTTGCTGTATATTATCTGATTTATTTTTATTACTAAAATATCCGTTCCTCCATAAGTAAAAAGGACTGATTAAGCTACTAAAATAAAGTTGCATTTCGCAAGCCGATACCAAATCATTTATGCTAAATCTATATTTGATTATTTGAAGTAATATTTTTTTGATGTCATTAATCATATAAAGAATTGACATTATTGGTATCATCCACTGATTTACTCCTGTCATTCTAGTTACATAGCGACTTAATCCAATACCTCGAAAAAATGGAAGCAAATATTCTTTTTTTAATCGCCAACTGGGTATTTGATGATAAATTTCCATCTCAGGGTTATACCAAATTTCCCATTTAGAATTTTGGATATAACATAGCAATTCAGTATCTTCACCTGTCAACATGTTTCCATTAGCTCTCCCATTTAAAATACAATCATCTGGTACGCATTCTAGCCAAGCTTCTTTTCTGATTACAAGCCCAGCCGAAGGAGGTAAAAATTTGCTATTTTTTTGGTAAATTAAAGGAATATCACCTCTTTCTGTAATTGCGAGGAATGGTGCAATTCTCTGAAAATTTGCAGGTGGTTCTACTTCCCAATTTGCATGAATTTGACTACCATAAGCACCAGCATGGGGAAATTTTTGGGCAAAGTTGTAAGCTGCTGCAACCCAATTCAATTCTGGATAGTTATCGTCATCAAGAAAACCAATTAGCTTACCTTTGGCTTCTGCAACTGCTCTTTTACGGGCATAGGCAGCTCCTTGTTTTGTTTCTAGGTAATATTCTAATTTAAAGGGATATTTCCAATTGGCTTTAAACTCTTTGACAACTATTGCGGTGTTATCTGTGCTGTTGTTATCTACAACGATAATTTCCCAGGAGATATTATCAACTTCTAATTGGTTTTGTAGACGCTGCAATAGCTCAGGTAAACGAGTTTCGCCATTGTATGTTGGGATAGCGATTGTGAAATCCACATATTTATTCATAAAAAAATATTTATTGTTATTAGGTCATTACACTTAAAATAAATGTGCTAACCAATCAACCTACGAAACATAAAATGTATCAACACTAATATGCACCCAATGTGTTAATTGTACTCATTGAGTTTTAATAGCAGTACCGTATTTTTATTGAAATATTTATGTTTGGGACAAAAAAAGCACCTAATATATCAATTCTGAATCTTAGATGCTGTTTTATGTTAAGTGTTATGACTGACTTTTTTTAAATTAGCTTGTTATGAAAAGTACTAGTTGCAATTATTATCCTTCTCTGTCCTTATTCCACCCAAAATAGTTTGGACAATTACACATCGTTTCGTGTTACCAGCCACTGTCGAATTTGGGGTCTGAGGTACAGCTACAACTAATTTTAAACCTGCTGTTTCTGTAAAGCTGGGTTTAGACAAAATGCCCATGTAATCAAAGGTAATATACTTTTTGGCTGTTGTGATTGAATTTGATGCTGTGGAGATAGTAGCTGTATTATCACTTGTAATATTTGTGGCTAATACAAACTGCTTAGAATTAACTCCTATTTCTCCTCCTACAGATTTCCAGATACTAATATCTTCTTCTTTCGTTACATTCTCACTGACAATAGCATATTCTATATCGTTACCTTGCTTACGGAACCAAAGACTTTGATTAATCTTAGTTTTTTTGGCTGCTCTTTGAGCTTCTTGTAATGTTGATAAAACAACATCATTGACTTTATTTATTCGCTGTCTATTGGTGAAGGCAAGCCAAGTTGGAGCAGCAATACCTGACAAAATACCGATGATTATCACAACCACAAGCATCTCTATCAGCGTGAAACCTCCTTGATTAAGTAATTGATATTTTGTTTTATTCTGGGTTATTGGATTAATTTCTTTTGGAACAAAAGTATTATTTTTGTATTTAAGCATTAATAAATTAAACTTTTTATACATGTTGGTGTTTTTTATTTTCGTTTTGATTTATGCTTTTAATTTTTGTCGTAAAAGTTATTTTGTAAATAAGAATCCTCTTCCTTGGATTCTGCCGCTTGCTATTGGAAAATATGAAGTATTGCTTGGGTTACTAGGTTCATATGCAATTGTGTTGCTATCATTTAAACGAGTATATGCACTTCCCCGCAAGAAGATTTGAGCTGCTACTTGGTCTGCGTCAACACAAGCGTAGAAACCACTTGTAATATTACCGATCGCACGAGGATTTGGATTTTCGCAAGCTTGGAATGAGTTCTCAGGGGTAGTCACACCAGTAGGTGGAGTATGAACATAATCAACTAAAGTGGCAATACGTTGGGTATAAGCACCAGTAGCAGCTACCCATTGGTTCATCTTTTGTTTTAGGTTTGCACCTGCAATTGTAGAACTGAGTGGTGGTGGATTAAACCCAACATCGCTACCTTGTCCTACTGCATTGGAGTTTGAAATATTTACTAAGCCTCGAATTTGAAATCTACCAATCCGTGCAGAAGGAGACCAAGTAGTGCTAGGCTCCGTAATCAGGTAGTATGCAACTAAAGAATATGCAAAACCATCATTTTTATTTGTGTCTGTAGTCGAGCTTACACCAGCACTTTCAGGTAAAAACTCTCGCTTCCAAAAAACTACTATAGGTTTACAGGTGTTGACGTTATTACAGCCAGTAGCAGCTCTTACTGGTGGAATCTGGTTTCTTATGCCCGATAAAGTTGCTGTGGCGCTATTGTCCCTTGTAACTCCATCGCTATCGTAAATATAAAGAGCTTGCTGTAAATCGCGAGCAATAAAATCGTATGCTGTCTGCATTTCTTGTTCAGTAGTCGCTTTTACCCCTTCTTTGCGATCGGTTTGGAGAATGTCTACCATAAATCCTAGTAGTGGCGTTATGACTAATACAGCTAAAATCATTGCTACTAATAGTTCAATCAGTGTAAATCCATTGGTGGTAGTTTTTTTTCTAAAACCTTTAAGGTGGATTTTCAAGAAAAATTTAAGTACACTCCCCATATTTTAAAGTTCCTTTACTATTAGATTTATGTTGGAATAATTGGTTTTTGAAATTTATAGAATCTAATTGCATCCTCTATTTGCATCAGTTGCACTCAAACCTGCATTAGTACGATCGCAGAAGTCTCCGTATTTAGGTATCGCATCATTAATTTCCGTGGTCATTATTACTAAAGGAGCCTTGCGACTGCCTATCCCAACGGGTGATTGTATTGGGTTAGATGTTAGTGCAGTCGCATCTGAAAAAGCATCTGCTCTGTAAATTCTGACACCTAAAGAGTATCCAGTGGTTGCAGTTGTATTATTGCCATTAAAGCGAAAAGCCTGGATAATCATATCTCTAGGTTGCGTATTTGTGCAGCTACCATCGGCATTTCCATCAATACAGTACAAATTTGTCGGTGTGGTGGATGTGGCTGTACTGGTGCAATAGGAATTTGCCGAACAATTAAGGCTTGTTGCCGATGTCGGAGCGCTTGGTGTCATGCTTGCTGTATCTAAGGGAGCGGCAATAACTTGACTTCTAACACCATCAACATAAGCCCTCGCTGCTTGGGTTCCAAATTCTATACGTCTAGCTTGAACACGGTTTGCCACTGATAGAGCGATCGCAGGTGCGATCGCAATCATCAAAATAGTAACCACAATAATTGCCATCAAGCTTTCAATAATTGTGAATCCGTCTTGTTGGGATTGTTTATGGTGCTTTACCGTACCTCTAAATTGGCTTAAATTTATTTTTTTCTGGCTAGCTGATTTTTTAGTCATCATCATAGTTATTTATCCAGTAATGTCACTACAAACTTTGAAAAGCTTTTTATACCCTTTATTTGCAAAGAAAGGGTATAAAAGTTCAGCTCACATGTTATTAAGAGGGATCGGATGGTATGGCAGTTGGGCAATTATTCGGACGATATCCATCTCCAGATGGAACTGCTTCGTTTGTATAAGTTGCACCTGGGTTGCCCTTCTTATCACTTGCAACAGCAGCACAAAGTAAAGATTGAACCCAAAGATCGTCACGACCAACTTCTCTAAAAAACTCGCTGGGACGACCTGTTTGGGGTTGGGTAAATCTTTGAGCAAACAAGTCAGGTTGTTCTGAGAGTAAACCTACGTCAAAACCCCAGGTTCTAGTTGGTGCCCAGTAGAATGGCAATAAACCATTAGAGTTTCCTATTGGGTATGTATCGAGAGGATAGTCAAAAATACTACGGTTATCGTTAATACCGCTCGCGTTTGTTGCTGTTGCTGCAACTCTGTCCGACAAAACTGTTGACAGGGGTGCAGTTGCAAATTTACTCCTTTGCATTTGGATGAAACTGCCACTGATTCGGGCATTAATACCGTTCCAAGATTCTGAGAAGCGGACAAAGTTTTGCAAACCTGCGGATACTTCTGCTGGTCTGCTGGGACTGTTTCCAACTACAAAGGTTGCATTATATGTTGTATTGCCATTTGCTGCATTTAACCAATTATCTCTAAACTGATTTTGAGCCGCACCATCGGTTCTCAAACCACCAGGAGGTAAACTATTTGCATCATTGACTTGAGTCACTGGTACTAGGATTGGTTGTCCAGTTCTTTCTTCAGTAGGTTGTATTGTGCCATCACGGTTGATATCTATAGCACCTACTTCAGTCGGTTGTATTGTGCCATCACCATTGATGTCAAGATCAGCAGGTGGGTAGTAAAACAGAGATTGGTTATTGTTATAGGTTGCTTGTGCAATGTCACTGGGATTAACGCCGTTTACAGTTCTAAACCATAGTCCGTTATTACCTGTAACACCGTAATTAGTAGCTGCGGCTGGACTTGTCGCATAGCTACACCCATTTGTTTGGTATTCAGCCGCAACAGCCGGAGTCGTGTAAGCAGTGCTACGTACTGGACAACCGACACCTATTGGTTGGTAAGGACTGGTAAGGCTAGCAACTACTAGTTGGTTGTTATTATCGCGAGCAAATGCGACTCTACGAGGAAAGCGTTGGTCTCCTTGAGTCAAAGCTAAATTTGCCGTATCCCCAGCCCCAAGTCTTTGTCTGATACTTTTTGCAGGTTGTAGAGGTAGAGGTGTTCCAACAAATGTGGTATTCCAATCACCACTGATACTACCACCAATAGTAGTCACTACTATACCGATTTCATTAGCTTTAACATTCCTTTCTGCGGCATTATCTAAAATGCCATTTCCATTGATATCAAATCCAACAACCCAGTCATTTGGTAGACAGTCGCTAACATCTTCTTTACGGCACATCTCCATTACATAAAGAGGTACGCCATTTGCTCGTCGTTGAATCGGTGTAACACCATTCAATGCATAGGAACCCAATTGTTCTGTACCCGTAGGGGTATTGTTTGTGTTTCTGGGAACACCAAGAGTACCCCACCAGTTTGTGTTAGTAACAAAACCATTTTCTAGGAAGCCATTTTGCAAACGACTTCTGGTAATTGGATCGAGGGTGGTTCCATTCACGGGGATTATTGCATTTCCAGAAGTTGCTCCCAGATTTAAATCGGGTACGGGAACGCCAGTATTATTGTTAATATCAAAATCGCCTTCACTGCGTGTTCCATCTAAGAAACTTCCAGATAGCAGTGTCATCGAGTCAGCAATAAGCGTTGCTGGTCGCCAATAATCACCACCTGTCGCGGGACAACCCGTTCTTCCCCCACGGCAAGCAAAGCTTGTATTGGGAGTGCTACGTCCATAAAAATCTGTTGTTGCTGTGGTTTCTGTAAATTCCTCGATTTCTGTTGTGCCAGTTGTACTTGTGCGGTGGAGGTTGAATGCTCCTCTAATATATGCTGGTAGATTGGTTGCTAGAATTAAACCTTTTTCTTGAGGGGTATAAGCGTTATTATTAGTCGCTGGTCTTCTTGCCAATGTTCCACCGTTAATTAAGCGGACCCCATTGGGGCGACGAGTTGGGTCTAATTTAAAGTCTGTAGGACTTAATATTTCTGATTGCGCTGAATTGTCGCTGGCATCGCGCATTGCATCGTCGCGACTTGCGTAGATAATCCCACTGTTTGGTAATAGGTACTCTGTTGTGCTAACTACAGTGTTGGCTAATTGTCCTAAATCGATGTCCGTCGTCCGAATCTCGAGTGGTTGGCGCTGTTCTAAGTCTAAGTCATTTTGATTGCCCAAAGCCGCAAAGTTAAGACCTAATCTGGCAACCTGCTTGGCTTCTCTACCATCTAAGAAAGAAGCTTCGCGAATTGCTCCATGAGGCGGCATATTTGCAGTGCCAGCAGCAACAATATTACTTGTTGGATTATTCAGAATTGAAACTGCACATAATGCGGTGTCAATTGCCGAATAATCGGAAGCCTGTAACGTAGTAGGTATAGTAGTTCCACTAAATTTTGACAAAGCATCTCGCAGAGGTTGATTGACTACTCTGCCATTTGGATATACTAGTCTTGCTTGTCTTTCTAATAAAGCTCTGTTTGTTGCGTTGAAGGTAGTTCTTCCTGGGTATGTGTAAACAACACCATTGTTAGATTTACCACCAGTTGTTGCAGTGTTTGCTGGTAATACTCCGGTAGGTAAAGCCGGTAAGCCGGTAATATCGCTTCTATTGCTTCTAGAGTCTGTATAGGTTTCTCCACTATCCCAAACACCATTACCATTAGTATCGTTGAGAATTCTGTAACTGGGGTCGTGATAGCTACTTACACAAGCTAGTGGTTCTTGAGCTACACCTGCGGTAGAGTTAATTTTGTAGTGGTAAACGGCAGTTGCCCGCATTAATAAATCGCCCGTACCTGTATTTGCTGGGTTCGCTGATGACATCCGCATTGTATCAGACCATACATATATATTATCCAAACTGTTAAATTTGGGTATATTGGCAGCCGTATCTACAGCATTTGGGCTGTGGGCAAGGTTGCGGCTTGTCAGCAAAGCTGGTGGAGTAGGTGCAACTGGAGCAGTACGGCTATAATTAGGAGTACCTTTAGTAGGAGGAATACCTGTAGTTGGGTCCCAATCATCGTCGCGATAAATACCTGCACCAGTGATAATTCTCACACCACCGACATTATCCAAGGCATTTCTCGGTTGCTCGTAGGCTTTTTCTTCCCAGAATCCATTTCTGTCGGTAATACCTAAGTCTGCAAGTGGTTGTATTTGGGAGTTACGCCATCTTTGCTTTGCTCCAGTTGTGGGTCGATTCCAGTTGACACTGGCAATTAGTTGATTTTCTTCCGCACCCACGTAGTTAGTACCCTTTAACCAGCGAGCGGGTAGGTTGTTACCAACAAAAACGCGATCGCCTATTTCAGTTTGAATACCTTCTTGTTTCTGTAAATCGGGGAATGTTGCGGATAAATTAGATGTGTTCACCGAGACTGCATCAGTGCCAGAAGTACCAGTTAACTTACCGCTAGTGATAGGCTCTCTCCAATCTGCGGGAGGGTCTAATTTCACATCGAAAGCTGCCTGAGCGAACCCAGCCTCTGCATCTGCTTTGGTGGCACCTTGACCAACTTCAGCAAAAGGTACTCTTCTGGTGCGATTCCGCAGGTAAATTTCTATTTCATCCTTAAGAATATCAGTAGCAGTTTTGTTGTCGTCCGTAGCGGCTACTTTTTCTGAGACATTCTGCTTAATTTCTTGTGGGTAGTTTGTATTCGCATTTACCGCAGTTTCCAAAGCAGCACCAGTAGTAGCAGAAAAACAAGTAGTACATAGCTCTTCAGCCCTTGTCTTCATTCTGGCTATGCGCTGGCTGTATGCATTATCGTTAAATCCAATTAGGGAACCACCACCTTTGTCAGTCGATTTATTACTGCTGTTAATTTTCTTTGTGAGATCAACATTTTGATTAAATCCTTGATATAAATGGACAACCCCTTGATTCGATTGGTCAGTGTTAGTACTTACGCTTCCCGTTCCCACATTACCACCAACAGTCATTAACCCATTTTCTTGGTTGAAGAAGCAAGACGATTTACTGCTCACCTGTCTAAATGTATTATCAGCACTACCACTACCTACAAGAAAATTACCGTTGGTATGGACTCTACCATTGATTGCTAAGTCAGTACCGGATGAAATTTCTAAGTCATTCTCGAACCATACGGCATTGTTAGGCAAAGGAATTCTACTTCTATCTTGCTGAAATTCTAATGCTGCGAAGCCTTTGTTTCCTTTATATTTTTCGTATTGGCTTTTTTCTGCTGCTGGGATTTGGTTATAAGCGGCATCAGTAATCGGTACGTTAACAGCATACGTAAAAAAGCTCTTACCAAGATTTCCATTTTGAAGTTTATACCAACTTGAATTACCAACTAAGGTCGAAAAACCTGCTGCATTCCTACATACTTGGTTTGTTGCATCGTTATCCATTGGCGGAGTTCTTGCTTCCAATGGATTTCTTTTACGAGCAAATTCTCCTGTATTTGAATCTCTACTTGGCGATCTAAAGTAAACCCCATATAAAGTGTATGTATCTTTAAGACCGTTATTATCTGTGTCGATCGCAAATTTCCAGGCAGTCTTTGATGCTTCGTTCTCTTCTATGCTATTGCCTCCTTCTTGAATACCTGCTTGACCATTAAAGTCATAAGCCAATTTCAAACGACTTTCATCACCAAGCCTATATTTATCCTTCTTTAAAGCATCATATAAAGCTCCATCTGATGGTGTTCCACGGGGCAATGTAGGGTCTTCAGATAGAGCATTTAATTTAGCTTTTACTCGGTCAATAGCAGGTGCGGTCGCATTTAGAATTACTTGGTCAACCCGCACATTGCTCGCATTTTTAGACCGTTCAAACGACCTAAATAATATGGCGATAGTCAACAACACAACCACTAGCGAAACCATCGCTACAGTTGGTAATAAAAAACCTGCATTCGACCATTCAGGTTTTCTTTTATTTACTAGGAAAGTACGCAGCAACCATAAACGCTGCTCTTGAAGTGTAGTGGGAGAGTAAGAACGAAGTTTTTGGTAGAAGTTTCTAATAACTTTGACTAACTCGTTATTTCGAGACATAGCCCTTTTCCTGTAGAATATTTACAAATGTATTTTTATGAAAAAATTTTCTTGTATCTAGAATATCGCCTATAGAAAAACAAGACAGACATATCCATATCTGGTCGTAAAACCAGACTTTCAAAGCCAATATTGAATCCCGATGAAAACAATTTCAAACAGATTCAAGACAGTTATATCACTTTTATTTTTTTTAGTTATTTTTTGTGTTTCCTGGTGAGTATTCTTCCGGAAAACGGAGATATTAGTTGAATTGATTAACCTGAGTTAATTATTTTATAGCCTACGGAGAATAATAATGGCATAACTTTGTTTTAACTTTGTAAAAGATAGTGTTTCTATAAGGGAACTTGATGAAGAATGTGCAATAAATCCAGAGAGTAGACTTATACTACCCACTTGCTGCTGGAAATATATCAATTTCTAAAAAAAATAATTTATATCAAGTTCGCTTAATTCGTTATCATTCGGGATTGCGATCGCGACTGTTAGATTCGACTTTGATTCGGGATTGCGATCGCAGTTTTAGGCGCTTCCAGAAAATAAAATCTGCAAATCGTATACTTATTTATCAACACTATCATGGGTGAGTGAGGGTGGGGAGACCCCACCCCTACAATAATTTGGGATTAAACCTTGTTCAATCAAAAACCTCCCCAAATTGGGGAGGTTCGCAAGTAAAGCGATTTTACTAAATTCTTGAATAACTGCGTCTTTAGTATTTATTCAAATTAATTCCAGCTTCTTTTGCCATTACTGCCAAACCTCTTTTTTCTATGGTTTTAAGGGCTTTGGTAGATATTTTAAGTCTGACAAAACGATTACCTTCAGGCCACCAAATGCGTTTGTCTTGCAAGTTGACATGTTGCAAGCGTTTGGTACGACGATGGGAATGGGAGATGGAAAAGCCGTTGTTTGCTTTTTTTCCAGTTAATTCGCAGCGACGAGACATGTTTTTATTCTCCTATTTTTGGGTGACAATCTCTTATTGTATAGGGATTTGGGAATGGGGCAATGGGCAATGAGAATTGCTGGTAGGGGTAAACGGTTGTTTGCCATCTATATTCTTTGCCCTGTGTTATTGCCTGTGTGTTATTTGGGATTTTCGCGTGGGGTAGAGAAACCCGGTTTCTGGTTTTTTCGTACCGATCGCGAATTTGCCGTGGGGGAGAAACCAGGTTTCTGGGATGTGGTGCGATCGCGATCTAACTACATCTATGACTAACCCAGGAAGTCGGGTTCCTTACCCCACGAGAAATTTCCAACTAAGCATGACTAACTCAGTAACCCGACTTCTAACCCTACGAGAGAAACCCAAATACTTAGCTTCATTAAGCATTCGGTGAAGGCAGAAACCCGGTTTCTTGAGTCCTTATTTTGTTACCTCTTGGGTAAGTTTGGTCAATACGTCATTAGAACGCTCAACAAAGGATTTCATCCCTTCTGCATCAAAGCCTTTTTGCGACATAAGAGCCAAATCGTAGACATGCTGACAAATCATATTTGCTAGCTGCCCTGTGGGGGAATCTCTGCCATCCTGGATAATACTACCTTGACTGAGTGTCGCCAAGTTCTGAATCAAGGGATGTGCGGTATTGACTACTAATACATGGTCTTCAGGGAAGTCTACAGCTTGTTGCTGCATCATGGCGTTCATTTCCCGGAGACGACGCAATATTTCCGGTAATAATACCATTGCTGGGGGTGTACCTTGGGGATTGTCTGATTTTAAGGATTCGGTGCGAATGTTTACCTTGGGTTTGTTAATGGCTTTCTCAAACAATTCCTTAATAACTTCGCTGCGGGTTTTGTTGGTGTTGGGGTCAACTATTTCTGCGGGTTTTTCTTTGTCCAGCAGGGTATTATCTAAATCGGAGTCTACCCGTGTAAATTTAACTTCGTTGTATTCCCGCTCCAGGAAGTTAATAAAGTGGGTATCGATGAAGGAGTCCATATATAGGACTTCTAACCCTTGACTTTTATGTAATTCTACGTAACTAGCTTGTGATGCTGCGTCGGTACAGTAGAAAACGCGGTTTTCGTGACGCTCTTTGTTACGTTCTAGGTATTCTTTGAGGGTTGTGTAGGGTAGTTTTGCTCCTGGGTTCACATCCTGCCAAGCGTCGCTATCTTCCGTCTGTACTTGAACAGTTGGGGTTGTGTCGCTGGGTTGGTAAGTGGTGCGGAAAACGGTGATATCTTCGACTTGTTTTTGGAATTTTTCGTCATTGAGTACGCCAAATTTGACGAATGTACCTAAATCCTTCCAAGCGCTGATATATTGTTCCCGGTTATCGCGGTACAGTTCTTTGAGCCTGTCACCGACTTTTTTGGCAATATAATCACCGATTTTTTTAACTGTTCTGTCCCCTTGTAGAGCGCTGCGGGAGACGTTGAGGGGAATATCGGTACTATCAATAACTCCACGCATGGGTAGGAGGAATTGGGGAATGATTTCTTCGACGTTCTCGCTGACAAATACTTGGTTACAGAAAAGTTTGATTTGCCCTTTGGTGACATCGACATCGGGGCGAAGTTTCGGAAAATACAGGATACCGTTGATGATGAAGGGGTAATCGGTGTTGAGATGTACCCACAGTAAGGGTTCTTCTTGGAATGGGTACAGATAGCGGTAAAATTCTAAGTAATCTTCTTTACTTAAGTTGTTTGCGGGTTCGCGCCAGGGTGCTTTTTGACGGTTGAGTACTTCACCATCGAGAGTGATGGGAACTGGCATGAAATCGCAGTAGGTTTTGACGAGGTTTTGGACTCGTGCTGGTTCCAGGAATTCGAGTTCTTCCTCCATGAGGTGGAGAGTAATAGTTGTACCCTTTGTGGTACGGGAAGAATCTGCGATCGCAAAGTTGGGGGAACCGTCACAACTCCAGTGAATCGCTTCTGCACCTTCTTTGTAGGAAAGTGTATCAATTTCGACTTGGGAGGCGACCATGAATGAGGAGTAAAATCCTAAGCCGAAGTGCCCGATAATTGGCTGGTTGGAGTCACCTTTGTATTTTTGAATAAATTCTTCGGCACTGGAAAAAGCGACTTGGTTGATATATTTTTTTACCTCGTCAGCTGTCATCCCGATACCATTATCGGTGATGGAGAGGGTTTTTTTATCTTTGTCGATGGCAAGTGTAATTTCAGGTTCGCCAATTTCACCGGAGTATTCTCCAGCACGGGATACCATACTCAGCTTTTGGATTGCGTCTACAGCGTTGGATACGAGTTCCCGCAAGAAAATTTGATGGTCAGAGTAGAGAGATTTCTTGATAATTGGGAATATATTCTCAGTATGGATACTGATGGTACCTTGTTCCAGCATAGTTTCTACTCGGAAATACAAATCATTTTAATAGTGTTTGGGTAGTTATGGGAAAATTACTATCCCACACAGGATTTTAAACGTAAGTCGAGTGTGATCGCTCTGCTTTTCTATGTCTGTTTGCACGCCAGTATATATTCGGATTTCCCTACTCGCATATATTCAATTTGGTAGATGTGGACGATATTTAGTTTTTTGTTGTTTTATCTAAAGCTTTTGTGGAGATGTAATTTTGCGTGGTAGAAGGGACTAATTAGGCAAGCTATTAAAAGTTCTAGTTCGCAGCGAGTTACAAGGTCATTTTTGACAGAATCCCGATATTTGATTATATGTTTAAAGATTTTACGCAAGTCGTTGAGAAAGTAAGCGATCGCAGCAGGTGGTTTTTGCCAATTAGCAAGGATTATTGTTCGAGTTTGGAAACGACTTAAACCAACCGAACGGCATAACTGAGTTAGATATTCTGGTTGGAAGCGATCGCGGGGTATATGGTGTGATAGCTGCATTTGGGGATTGTGCCATATTTCCCATCCACCTGCTTGCATGTGCAATAAAGCTTCAATTTCTTCTCCTTTAGAAGCAATTGAGTTTGCCGTTCTACCAAGTATTTTTGGTGTTTTGGGAACGCAATCAACCCATGCTTGCTTACAGATTGCGATTCCTGCCCCTGCTGGCATTATGCGCTTTGTAATAAAGGCTTTTTCTCCACGGTTAATAATTGCCATTAAGCTGGCAATGCGTTCAAAATTGGCTGGAGGTGCGATTTCATATATTCCCTGGATGCTGCTACCGCAGGCAGCAGCTTGTGGATGTTGTTGAAAGAATTGATATGCTGCTGCAATCCAATTATCTTTTGGTAAATTATCATCATCAAGAAAGCCAACTATTTCACCTTTGGCTTCTTGAATTGCACGACGACGAGCATATGCTACTCCCTGTCGAGATTCAAATATGTAGTTTAGTTGATTTTCGGCGAATTGTTGTTGGTAGCTATCAATAATTTGGGCTGTGTTATCACTACTGTTGTTATCTACGATGATAATTTCCCAGTTGAGATTTTCTTGATTAGCAAGCTGAATTGGATGTTGCGTTAAGTAAAGTAATTTTTCAATTAAAGCAGGTAATCTGTAAGCACCGTTAAATGTACAAATGGCGATAGTTAAATTTATTTTTGATTGCATGAAAGTTATTTGATTTAATCTTCTTTGCTATACATATTATTCTCCAGAGAGAATAAAGATTAAGCTATTAATCAAATAGTTTGTTGTAAAGATTCAGTAAAATTTCTGATGCCATTGAGTCGCAATTCAATTAATACTAGATTTACATAGGTTCTGAAGGATTGGGGTCAGTATAATTCGCAATTTTCAATACCTCTACCTACGGGATGCTAAAGCAATGGCGAAGCAAGCTTGACGGTATTTGCAGTTTATTTAGCCACGAATAAAACCGGAGATAATTTGCTTGGTTTCCGTCTATAAAACTAGCTTGGGCTACGGGGTGAAAAAGTTTATGGTAGGGACACAGCAATGCTTTGTCCCTACTAGTACCATGTGCAGTCAACCAGATTTGAGATAAATGGTATTAATTAAGGAAGTTATAATTTCAACTCATTAATTACTAATTAAAAATTACGATTTGTTTTGGTAATCTCCCCAACTTTTGAATCAAGTTAGGGATAATTATAAACCATGAAGATTAATGACAATGGTAATGATGATATTTATCAATCCTGCTTTTCTAAGACGAAAAACTGGTGATATGGATGGGTTTGATCGCGAAATTCTTGCTTAATTTTCAATCCAGCTTTTTCGATAGAATTTATAATTTTCTTTTTCGGATATCCTTTTAAACCCATTTCCCAAAAGTGCTGATTACAAATAGGTTTTTCTGACCAAAATCTTGGTATATGAAAAAGTAAATATTTTGACCTTTTTACATAAGAAAATTTAAATTGTATTCCTAAAAACTGGCAATTGTAAGGAATCGAAATAACTAAATATTTTTTGGTAGCTGCTGCTAGTTTCTTTAAAGCTTTTTCGGCTTCTTCGTAAGGTAAATGTTCTAATACTTGAAATAGCGCGATCGCATCAAATTTATCTTGAGGTAAGGAGAAGTCGGTTGTTAAATCTAAGATGAAATCAGGGTGTAAGTTTGAGTCTATATCAGCTGTCTGAACTTGATATCCAGCCTGTCTTATAATTTCCGTAAATATCGAGTTATAAATTCCAATTTCTAAGATATTTTGAACTTTTTTACCCAGGGATAATATTAAGCGTAGTTGATGGTGATAGCTAATAAACCTATCCCTAGATAAATATTCAATTTGTGCCAGATTTAATGAAGATATGAGTTGCATAATTAGTTACTTGTATTTATTATCTATGATTCCCATAATGCGAATCTAAATAACACTTTGAGATAAAAAAATAGATAAAATTCCAGATTCAATTTATATCCAAGAAAATTACCCTCCTAAAATTATAGGAAGGGTATTTCTTAATTGGTTAAAAACTAATTAGTTAAAATTACACTTCAGATGCTGACTCAACTAGAACCACAGAAGTTGGCGCGATCGCAGGTTTTGATGCTACTTTCTTGTCGAAGGATAAGCCATTTTCGCTGCTGTCGATAACAATGGTGTCTCCAGATACAAAGCTGTTGTCGAGAATTTTGGTTGCGATCGCATTCTCTACTTCTCTCTGGATTGCCCGTTTAATCGGTCTTGCACCGTATACTGGGTCATATCCGACTTCTACAAGGTAATCGCAAGCTGAAGAGGATATGTCTAAGCTGATTTTTTGATCTGCTAATAAGTTTTCGACTCGTTTTAGTTGAATCCGAATAATTTGCCCCATTTCACTACGATTGAGAGCATGGAAGATAATTAAATCGTCGATCCGATTCAGAAATTCGGGACGAAAATGACCTCTCAATGCTTCCAATACTCGGTTTTTCATTTTTTCGTACTGGGTATCATCACTGGAAACGTCGAGGATATGTTCGCTACCTATGTTACTTGTCATGACAATGACTGTGTTGCGAAAGTCTACTGTACGTCCCTGGGAGTCAGTAATTCTCCCGTCGTCTAAAACTTGCAGAAGAATATTAAATACATCTGGATGAGCTTTCTCCACTTCATCCAAAAGCACAACAGAATAGGGACGACGGCGAACAGCTTCCGCAAGTTGACCACCTTCTTCGTAGCCTACATAACCAGGAGGCGCACCAATGAGGCGAGATACGGAATGTTTTTCCATATACTCTGACATGTCCAGACGTACTAATGCATCTTCCGAATCGAACATAAACTGCGCTAAGGCTCTCGCTAACTCGGTTTTACCCACACCAGTTGGTCCCATGAAGAGGAACGAACCAATCGGTCGGTTGGGGTCTTTCATTCCCGCACGGGCACGACGAATTGCCGCAGAAACCGATTCCACTGCTTCCGATTGTCCAATAACACGTAGATGCAAATGACTTTCGAGTTGTAATAATTTTTGCCGTTCCGATTCCAGTAAACGGTTGACAGGAATTCCCGTCCATTTAGCGACGATTTCGGCGATGTCAGCTTCGGTAACTTGTTCCCGTAACAACGTGGAACCAGCGCTTTGCAAGTCGATTAACTGGGTTTCCTTGGCTTCGCGATCGCGCTGTACTCCTTCCAATTTACCGTACTTCAACTGTGCCGCCTTATTCAAATCATAAGCCCGTTCAGCTTGTTCGATTTGTACCCGCAATTTTTCTTCTTCTTGCTTCAAACCGCTAATTGCTTCCAATAGCTGCTTTTCACCTTGCCATTGTCCATTTAATTCCTGTTGTTTTTCCGTTAATTTACCGATTTCTTGCTCAATTCGTCCTAACCGCTCTTTTGTTTGTAATACAGCTTTATCTTCCCCTGCGAGGGAAAGTTTTTCCATCTCTAACTGCATCAACCGACGTTCAGTGGTTTCTAATTCCGCAGGTTTGGAAGTAATTTCCATTTTTAATTGTGCAGCAGCTTCATCGACTAAATCGATCGCTTTGTCGGGTAAGAAGCGATCGCTAATATATCTTGCCGAAAGTGTCGCTGCTGCAACCAAAGCAGAATCGGAAATTTTCACGTTGTGGTGAACTTCGTAACGTTCCTTCAAACCACGCAAAATCGAAATTGTATTTTCAACATTGGGTTGATCCACATATACCTGTTGAAAACGTCTTTCCAGCGCGGCATCTTTTTCAATATATTTACGGTACTCATTCAGGGTAGAAGCACCAATACACCGAAGTTCTCCCCGTGCCAACATCGGTTTGAGCAAATTTCCCGCATCCATCGAGCCTTGTTGCCCAGAACCCGCACCAACAACCGTATGTAGCTCATCAATGAATAAAACTATTTGCCCATTAGATTCCGTAACTTCCCGGAGAACAGCTTTGAGACGGTCTTCAAACTCACCTCGATATTTTGCCCCAGCAATCAGACTACCAATATCTAAAGAGATTAATTGCCGATTTTTTAAAGATTCCGGAACATCACCATTGACGATTCGTTGAGCTAAAGCTTCCGCGATCGCAGTTTTTCCCACACCAGGTTCACCGATTAATACGGGGTTATTTTTACTACGTCGCGATAACACTTGAATGACTCGGCGAATTTCATCATCCCGTCCGATTACGGGGTCAAGCTTCCCAGCCTTAGCGGATTCCGTTAAATCCGTGCCAAATTTTTGCAGAGCTTCATACTTAGACTCAGGGTTTTGGTCGGTAACTTTTTGACTTCCGCGCACAGTTTTGATGGCTACCTCAAGTTTTGCCGTGTCCACATCAATCCCTTTGAGCAAACGTCGTCCAACCCGTTCATCCTCAGCAAAACCTAAGAGAATATGCTCAATCGAAATGAAAGAATCCGCTCTGCGATCGCGAGCTTCGTCAGCGCGATCGAGTAAAGTATCTAAACCCCTACCTAGGTATAATTGTTCGCTTTTGGGGACTTTGGGTTGACGACGGGCAAATTCTTCAAGTTGTTGCTGTACAACGTTTGCATCCGCACCAGCCCGATTGAGAATACGGGCAGCGAGTCCATTATCTTGATTTAAAGCAGCGAGTATTAAATGTTCAACCTCCAACTGTTGTTGTTGGTAAGCACGAACCACATCCTGGGATTTTGCGATCGCTTCCCAAGCTTTATCAGTAAATTTATCTGGATCTGTAGGTTGCATCTGTAGGATTTTAGATTTTAGACTTGTCGTGAGCGTTCAGTCGAACGATTTAGGATTTTAGATTTAGGATTTTAATTTTAATTTCTCTATAGTATTTATACTCGCACCTTTTACTATTCCCGGTACACTTGATTGAAGCAGGAATAAACATCTAGACGCAAGTTAAGCTATGGGAATGGCAGAACCATTGTAACTACCCCAGCATTTTCTGGCAGGTCAGTTATACCATGTTGAATTATGCCATTGTTGATTATCAGATGATACTGTAGCAGCACACAAGCATGTTTCATCCAATGGGAAGGAATTAGTCTTTCACAGCATGATACTTTAACAACGGTTCTCGCAAGGCATTTTTGATTATTTCGCTAATACGTGGTGCATTAATAAACATTGGTGTCAACTTAACGTGAAAACCTCACTCAGTCTCGCTCCCATGCTCTGCGTGGGAGCGGATATTTAGGAGGCTCCAGCCTCCAGTTATGTAAGGAGGCTGGAGCCTCCAAATTGGCATTTCCAGCCAGAGGCTGGAAACGAGATGGCAAAGGTGATTTAGCTTAAGTTGACACCAATGATTAATAACCCACACCAAAAGGATTTTCCATCATTAGAGCGATTTTATGGGACAATAACTTGCCGAAGACCAAATTTGCCTAGTTAGTTATTAAAGTACCTAAATATTTGATAATTTTTAAGACCTCATAGAGATTACTCCGATATTGCGATCGCGTGGAAAATACGTCTGAAATACCGTACTGATTGCCAAGGGTTTTGACAAATAAATGACTGCTCCCATTTGTCACCATTCCATAAAAAGCTCTTTCTGAGTCTAGATTTGCTGACATGTAAGCTAGAGTCTGAGGAATGGCAATTTCTAAATCGAATGTGGTTTTTTTCGATTCAATTAAAATAATCCATAACCGACTTTGCAATACTAATGCATCAATTCTTCCCCGTAAAATTTCATCGTTATCTCCTGATGCCAGAAATTCTACGGACACTTCTGTTTTAAACCTGTAAGGAAACTGATAAAATCCTGCTAATTCTAACAAAGGAGATAGTACCACCATCTTCACAGTTTCTTCTAATAATATCCCGTCGGATATTTGATAGAGATAATTACTTCTTACTTGCTCTAATCTAGCTATTTCTAATTCATTTAAGGTCGGGAAATCAACCATCCATTCAGTGAAAAATTGGCTATTTTCAGCTAGAGTTAAACCTAATTTTTCTTGAACCTGTCGAAACGTCTTCATTTCTTCCGCGATCGCAAGATTTTTAGTCATATATAAAAAATGCTATTTTGGTCTTATTTACATTCTGCCAAAAAATTCAATTGGTTGCATTTAAACTAGAAACATCATCTTAGAACTTCCCTAAAAAGAAAATACCGTTCTCAAAGCACTTTGCCAAATTATCCCGTTATTCTTGTCATTATCAGGATTAGTAACCACCGAGAATATTGGTGTAACACTGATATTATCGCTGAGTTGAAAATTATAAAATGCTTCAAAATTGGTTTGCGTTGCATTCCCCACATCACCAGTAATAAAAGGTTGTGCGATCGCAATTCCTGCTAATGTCCCAGGTACAACAACATTGCGTAAACCCACACCAACTGACCAACTTACAGGATAAGTGCTAAAATCGCGGTTGAGGGAGGTATTAAATCCTGCATAATTACCAATTCCCAATCTTCCAAATACTCCCGCATTCCGATTTAGCGAATATTCTGCATTAATCCCCAAAGCATTAATATCAGTATTATTAACTACCGCATTAGTGTATTGTAAACGTAATTTTAGTTTATTACTGGGATTATATTCAGCTTCCAAACTAGCTTGATGACTATCACCAAATAACCCTCGATTGGGGTTTGTACCGGGTTGATTCGCATTAGCTGCAATGTAGAGTCCACGTAAAATTAACTTACTATTTTGCGGATTCCAGTTGATTGCTGCCCCTGCTCCCCCCGTGCGATCGATTTGATTTTGAACAATGAGGGGATTATTCAAAAAAGCACCCGAACTAAAATCTAGAGATTCATTGTTTCCATAGGAATTTTTATCGATAAAATCCCGTGGTGACATTTTCGCACCAACTGCGATCGCGAAACTATCTGTAGGGCGAAATTGGTAATATAAACGTCGTAATTTTAAATTTGATTCAACATCGGTATAATCAAGCCCCCCAGCATTCGCAAAAACACCATTTGAGCCTAATAAATTAACATTTTCTCGTTGTTCCTGACTAATAGCATCGCCACCATTATTACCAGATTCTAACTGCGTAAGCAGTAAATCTTTTTTATCAAAACTAGTTAAAAGATTGAGACGTGTTCGAGATACAACTGTATTACTCGCGCTGCTACCTCCAGTAAATCCAACAATTTGTTGTCCTTGTAGCTTAGTTGTCACCGAAAATTGATTTGCTTCGACTTCCGCAGCTTTATATTCAGTTGTGTCAATTCTTTCCCTTACTTCCTTCAATACTGATGCATATTCATTCTGCAACCGACGAACTGTAATCGCATCTTGACGTACATATTCATCACCGATCGCATTTCCCAGCAAACCTTCAACCTTATCCAGAGTAGCAGCCAAAGCCGCAGCAAACTCATACCGCGTCATTGCTTGGTTGCCGCGAAACTTGGGGGATGCTGAGAGAATCCCATAACGCTCCACCAACGATTTCAAAGCTTGATATGCCCAATCACTCGGCTGCACATCAGAAAGCTCTGTCACTGAAGGTAGTACAATTAACCCATCAGAACTTGGATCGGAACTTGGATTAGAACTTGGATCAGAATTGCGATCGCTATTAGCATCAACATCAGTATTCAGATTATCAACCGCATCAGCCGCAATCAAATATTTATCCCCATTTTTTTCCCTCCCCATTTTTTCGGGAAAGTAAAATATATAGGGAAGGGAGGGTTTTGGTTTTAATACCTTTGGAAACCGGGGAGAAATTCCACCAGAAAATTCTACTAATGTCGAATTTATATCACTTTCCGGTGGATATATTTGAGGAATCATTTCACCAGTTATAGCTGGAGTTGAGACTTGAGACGTTGCGTCAGGGATTGATATTTCCAAGTCAGATATTCCAGAGCTTGATATTCTCGAAGTCGGTATTTCTGACTGTTGCGGAGATGTTTGTGCAACTGACGGTAAACACAATT
Source organism: Brunnivagina elsteri CCALA 953 (assembly GCF_002289455.1). Classification (GTDB taxonomy): domain Bacteria; phylum Cyanobacteriota; class Cyanobacteriia; order Cyanobacteriales; family Nostocaceae; genus Brunnivagina; species Brunnivagina elsteri. The sequence continues at coordinate 16,833 of NZ_NTFS01000003.1, read as the reverse complement.
GACTCAACATCCCACTGCTAATTAAACTCCCAGCAAATAGTATTCGCGATACTTCCAGAGGAAATAACTGTTGCGATCGCAAGCACTGCTTAAAACTCAACTCCATCACACCTATATCTCTGAGTAATATTACGTATTAACTAACTCTTCGCTAGTTGTATTTTTGGTGGATGAACCCTGAGTACCCAACTGAATTAGCTCTATTTTATATCGATCGGGGTCTTCAACAAACGCAATCACCGTTGAACCATGTTTCATCGGTCCCGGTTCCCGTGAGACTTTACCACCCTGGGTTTTGATTTTCTCGCAGGTTCCGTAAATATCATCAACCCCAATCGCAATATGCCCGTAAGCATCGCCTAATTCGTATTTTTCTTTACCCCAATTATATGTAAGTTCTAACACTGTATTGTCAGACTCGTCACCATAACCAACAAATGCGAGTGTAAATTCTCCACCTGGATAATCTTTTCGTCGTAATAATTTCATCCCCAGGATTTCGCAGTAAAACTTCAAAGACTCTTCAAGATTTCCTACCCGTAGCATTGTATGTAGTAAACGCATAATTGACTCCAATAACCTTCTCTAAGAGGGTGTTTATAAATAAAATTATGTCATTCTGTAGCTTGCTACTTACAGAAGCCGCTTGCGCGTCTACCCGCAGGGTGGAACGTACGCGCTACTCTACGAGAAGGCGTAGGCGCTGAAGGCTAGAATCTAGGTTTTGCGGCATAGTCTAGAGATGCTACCCTGCGGGAACGCGGTAGACGCTTCGTCTTCTCGTAGAGTAGCGCGAACACCGCGCTAGCGCTCCGTACCCTACGGGAAGGCTTCGCCAACAGCATGACATATCAAGGCTTTTGGAGCTTAAGAATTATTTTATAAACACCCTCTAAAGATTGTAGAACCTTTGTAGAGAGTCGATATATGGGTTTTGGATAAAGCAAAATTAAGATCGGTCGATGGCTAACTAAAATTATTCACCTTTCTAAAATAGTCAGGTTTTTGAGTAATTATGCTGATTTAATTAGGTATACTAAAAACGCTTAAAAACTGGACTTTTTAGTGGTCAAAACCGCTCCGCGTCTATGGAGAGGAGTTCTATATTAGTTAAGTTTTAAGTCGTTAGCAGTATACTTTTAGAAAATAAAATATCCCAACTTATAGTGTTTTTCGTTTGGATGCAATACAAATCAGGGCAAAAAACCGTGGGTTCCCCTACAATTTTGGAGAATTTATTTCTTGGTGTTTCCTTAGAGGATGTTTGAAAAGTACCCCGAAATGTCATGCTGAGGCACGTTCGCGTAGCGTGTCCCCTTGGGACTCAGCATCTCAATATACGCATGAAACGCAAGATTCTAGCCTGCGGCAACGCGTAGCGCGTACGTTCCGTAAGACTCCACTCAGAATGACAATTTATACCTTGTCCGACTTTTCAAACATACTCTTAGAGGTTGTTTATAAATTCAGCAAAAACGGCGATTTGTCATGGGGTACGTAGAGTCGCGTAGACCGTGAGCGAGGAGGGAACAAGATTTTACTCCCCCTCCCCGCAGGCGGGGTAGCATTATTTGATATAATTTCCAGTACTACGGAGTTTTAACTACATACGGAGATTGAATTGCTGGAACTGTACCAGAACTAACCAAAGACTGGTAGATAAATGCTGCAACTTCTGCCCTTGTTGCTTGGCGATTTGGGTTAAGTTGCTTAACATTGGGGTAGTTAACCACCAATCCTTTAGCAGTGGCACCAGCAACGGCAGCTGTAGCATATTGGGGGATGCTTGCAACGTCGCTGTAGAACGATAGAACACTAGAATTAGGTGTAGTCAACCCCAAACCATTTGCTAGCGCTACCAGTACTTGAACACGGGGAATTTCCTGCTTTGGTTTGAAAGTTTTATCTGGATAGCCAGAAATAAAACCACCACGAGCAGCAACTTGAATAACTTGGAATGCCCAATAATCACTTTTAACATCGGTAAAAGCGATCGCATCTTTTTTGGGAACTGGGTTAAAGGCTTTAGCAATAATAGCCGCAAATTGGTCGCGAGTTACAGGTGCATCGGGTTTGAAGCTACCATCAGGGAATCCAGCAATCACATTTCGAGATGCTAATGCCTCAATATATGCTTTTGCCCAGTAATTTGCGGAGACATCATTAAATGTAACTGCTCCTCCTGGAGGTGGTTCAACTTTGGCAATGACTAATTCCACTTTACCTAAAATACGGGTCGGGTCTACATCGTTGCCGACAGCGATAATTGTTTTATCTTTGGTAAAGTTATAAATATCGAAGAATTTTTTTGGTTCTTTTTTCCCGTTATTGCGAATTAGGTTTTTACCAGGACTTTCTTGGGTTCCCAAATCGGGTTCGGCATTTTGAAGTGTAATAATCCCGTTATCCCGGTTGTCTTGAATTACGTTTCCTCGTAGTACTGGTTTTGCCGAACCATTGACGACAATACCACCGTTATTTTGGAGAACTTGATTTTCGGTAATTAAAGGTGATGCGTTTTCGCTAATTGCTAAACCAAAACCTGTATTTTGAAATAAACTCCCCCGTATTTCACCTTTGGCTTGCTTGGCAATGGAAATACCATTACCTTGGTTCAGAGTAAAAATACTACTTTCTATTTTAGGATTACCCGTACCCGTGACAAAAATGCCTTCACGCACACTACTTGCAAATGTTGTATTTTGAATAGTCGGATTAGTTGATTCGATCCAGACTCCGGTTCCCCGCGAGTTGGGATTGGTAACTGTTACACCTGCAATGATTACATCATTACCAGCCAAGATGGAAATATTCTGACGTGCGAATGTTTTACTAGTATAAAATCCACCACCAGTAATGATAATTCCTTGTCCCTTTGTTGTCTCGTCACCACGTATGGTAATACCTGCTTTCAAGTCGATGGGGAAAGTTTCACCGCTTTCTGCATTATATGTTCCTGGAGCAAGTTGAATTACAGTACCAGCTTGAGCTTGCTTGAGGGCAAAAGTAATACTTTTAAACGGTGTCGCTTCGGCTGTACCCGCTCCTGCTGTATCGCTACCTGTAGCTGAGTTTACGTAAAGTACACTTTTGGCAGATGGAGCTTGTGCGGTGCGAATTGGAACTGTCTGGTTGTTTGTTACGTTACCAGCGTTAACTTGGGTTGGTATTAATATTGAGCCACCAGTCACAACCATCAAAGCTGCGAATCCTGCTGGCAGAACTAGAAATGATGGGAAAAGAAAACTATTATTTTTGGAGTGGTGATTGTTTAAACCCTGAATTTTCATCTTTGTTCGTATCTATGATGTGCTGAATAAAGTTAGTTTGATTAGGTATTTTTTGCGATTGTGTCGCTGTCAAACCCATGCAAAACTATACCTGAAGACTTGTACTTAATCAGCACAATTTCATTACATCTTCCAAAAATTATATTTCATGTACTTTAGACATAGGAGTGAAAATGAATGTAGAGACGTAGCAGTGCTACGTCTCTACAAGGGTTTCAGACAAAAAATAATTAAATTCGGTCGATATCTTTTTAATGGGTTATGGCTTGGGCTTGATATTTGCGATAACCGGAGTTCTCATCCCAAATTGTCATTGATGATACTGATTAAATATGCGACAGTCTGCTAACCATTTATAAGTATTTTCGCCATTTGAAATATTTTTTCTGCGGTAAAGTTCAATTCTGGAAACAGAGAATCGACAAGCAATTCCTCTCCCACATAAGTCTGTGGAGCGGCATCGGGATAAAATACTGTAATGCTTCTAGCTTGACTATCTACTACCCATACCCGTAATATTCCCGCATTTAAATAGTCTTCCGCTTTTGCCGTCATTTGCCCAAAAGTTTGTCCCGGTGAAATAATCTCAATCACCAAGTCAGGGGGAACAGGACAAGCTTCATTTTCATCCCAATTGCTTGGTAGATGTTGATTAGAAATATATAAAAGGTCAGGTGTTGGAACCCAATCTCGTTGACGACGGGTTAGTTTAATAGACCATTCTGGGCAGACTTCCCCCCGTTCTTGAGTCAATTCCTCAAGAATTTTAATAAATGTCCGGGTAAGTTTAGAGTGGTGAAATTTTGGAGACATTTTCGGAATGATTTGACCATCGACGAGTTCGTAAGTTGTATCTCCCTCACCTGGGGGAAGGCTCAGAAACTCTTGCAAAGTTATTTGATTATTGGTTTGTAATATCATAATGCATTGAAAGCGATCGCAATTTAATTGTAAGAGTGTTCCAAGTAAAAAAGTGCCCAATTGTCATGCTGAATGGAGCGAAGCGCAATGAAGCATCTCTGTCTATTACATAGCGACTCAGGATCAACAGTTGGATCATTTATTTCTTGGATTACTCTAAAGTGCCAATTCCAGTAATAGAAATCTAGTAAATTTTTGTAACTTAATTTTTGCAACTTATATTTTTCAACTTCGTCTAAGTTAAAAAGAATACTAGTATAAATATTTAGAAATGCACTCAAATATCTCTTCAATTCGTCGTTGTTTAATATTCACAATGGCTACATGTGTATTCCTTAGTGCCACTCCCGCTTTTGCTGCGGAAAAGGTTGTACTAAAATATCGTGTCTTCCGCGAATCGCTTTCAGTCAAAGAACTTACCGATTTTACGGATAATGATAAACTTTCGATTCCTTTGCGTGTAGGCTTAAAGTTAGCCCAACAAGACCCAAATAAAGTTCGTCGCTACTTAACCGAACCTGTAAAAGTTAATTCAATAATCCTAGGTCGGGTTTTAAATAGTCCAGTCGGAAATGTAGTATTAGATCAAATTAGCGAAGTGATTCACACTCCTTCGCGAAAAGCCGACAGACAAGCGATGCGTTCAGCTTTAGTACTGTCAGCGAGTCAAGACAACGATATTAAATTAATTGAAGTAATTAAAAACTACCCTAGTACGGAAGTTGAAGTGGATGGCGATCGCTTGGAAAAAGCGTACAATCAACTACGTCGTTTGCAAGGTAGTTTACAAAATATATTAGGTTTCTAGTTATTGGTTATTGGTTGGATACTTAGAATCTCAACGAACTACTAACTATTAACGCTTCATTCAATAAGCTAAATTTTCCAAGGTTTCCCGCAAATAGCGTTGTACCTGGTGTTCGAGAGACTGAGTTTGATATTGCAAACCGCGTTCGAGTAACCAACGTTGGAAACCAGAACTAGCTGCGATCGCATTTTTTAAGCTATTCCAAATTTCTGTGTCACCAGAAAATTGGCTCTCAATATTAATATTACCCATAATTCCATAACTCCGAGTAGTTTCTCCGAGAGTCAACAAGGGCAGAATTTTGTAGACTCGCACCCCAAAATAGTTATTTTCACTATTTCCTTATATATAGGGTAATGGCTATGACGATGCAAATTCTGTTACATCGGTGACGAAAATCAATATTTGTTTAATGTAACAGCTAAAAGTATTAATTATCATCTAGCCAAGGTACAGATATTTTTTTAGCTATAAAGAAAGCAAGGATTGACCTTGCTTTCTAGGGAATTTTGACCTTTTGCTGGTCACTGAATTACTTAGTCATCGACAATGTACGACGCTTCGTAACCATCTGGAAGGCTTCAATAATGTCACCTTCAACCCAGTCATTAAACTTATCGAGACCAATACCGCACTCGTAACCAGAGTTAACTTCCCGTGCGTCTTCTTTCATCCGTTTGAGGGAATCAAGTACACCTTCGTAAGTCACCTTGCTATTACGCAAGACTCTGATTTTGCAGTTACGAAGCAGCTTGCCATTTTGTACGTAGCAACCAGCAACGGCTCCACGTCCAACAGGGAAGACAGCACGAACTTCGGCTTGTCCCAAAGGTTCTTCGACTAATTCCGGTTCTAGTAAACCTTCCAAAGCATCTTGGATATCTTCGAGCAACTTATAAATAATGTTGTACTCGCGGACATCAACACCTGCTTCGTCAGCCGCATTTCTTGCACCACTCGCATAAGTAGTGTTGAACCCAATAATTACGGCATTACTCGCTGCTGCTAGGTCAATATCTGTTTGGGTAATCTCACCAGCAGATGACAACAACAAGCGAATTTGGACTTCGTTTTGCGGAAGTTGTCTCAAGGAACCAACGATCGCTTCCACCGAACCCTGTACGTCGCCCTTCAAAATCAAGTTGAGTTCCTTCAACTCGCCTTCTTGTGCCTTGGCAGAAATACCTGCGAGGGTGACACGTCCCTGCATTAAGCGGGATTGACGGAGTTTCTCAGCACGGGTAGCAGCAGTGGCACGGGCTTCTTTTTCGACTAAGAACACCTCGAACTCATCACCCGCAGCAGGTACTTCGCTTAAACCAAGTACTTCAACTGCGAAGGATGGTGATGCTACGTCAACGCGCTGTCCGCGATCGTCAACCATTGCCCGAACTTTACCAAATACGCAACCAGCAACGAGAATATCACCAACGCGCAATGTTCCGTTTTGAATCAATAAGGTCGCAACCGCACCCTTTGCCTTGTCCAAATGGGCTTCGATTACTGTACCTTTTGCTGTTCGATTTGGGTTCGCCGAAAGTTCTCCAACTTCCGCAACCAAGAGAATCATTTCCAGCAAGGTGTCGAGATTTTCACCTCTGATAGCGCTGACGGGAACCATAATGGTATCACCACCCCATTCTTCGGCAGTCATTCCATACTGGGTCAATTCTTGCTTAACCCGGTCTGGTTGGGCACCTTCTTTATCAATTTTGTTAATCGCGACGATTATTGGTACTTCCGCAGCTTGAGCGTGGCTAATTGCTTCTACAGTTTGTGGACGCACACCGTCATCGGCAGCTACAACCAAAATCGCAATGTCCGTGACCCTAGCACCCCGTGCCCGCATTGCTGTGAATGCTTCGTGACCAGGAGTATCGAGGAACACTACTTGCTGTTTCTCGCCGTTGTGTTCGACATCGACGTGATAAGCACCAATGTGCTGGGTAATACCACCAGCTTCCCCTGATGCCACCTTAGTTTTGCGAATCGAGTCGAGCAGGGTTGTTTTCCCGTGGTCTACGTGCCCCATAATTGTCACGACTGGTGGACGACGTTGGAGTTTTTCCAAATCGCCGAATTCAATCATTTCGGTAACTTTCCGAGCTTCGGCTTCGGGTTCTTGGGTTTCGACTGGAATTTCCAGTTCGGTAGCAACCAAGGTAATGGTAGCAACATCAAGATTTTGGGTGATACTAACCGGGATCGCCTTCATGAAGAGAATTTTCACAATCTCTGTATCAGCAACGGCTAAAACATCAGCCAGTTCTTGTACGGTCATTGCCCCTGTAACAATGAGCTTTTCGGGGCGATCGCGTTTGACTTCGGCTTCTCGACGGTTGCGATTGTGGTCGCGATCGCGATGCTGGGCTGGTTTTCTGCCACCTTTTTGAGGGCTAGCAATTGTTACCGCAGCTGGTTGAGATGGTCTGGAAGCTTTTGGTTTGGGAGGACGGACGATCGCATTGCTAACTTGGATTGCATCTGGACCGTCGGAATCATCATCATCGGATAAATCATCATCCTCGAAGTCCTCTTCGATAACTGGCTTAACTCGCTTGTTTTTGGTGAGTTTAGCTGCTTTAGCTTCTTTACCTTCGTCGATTTCTTCCTCTTGCCATTTCTTTCCACCTTTATTAATTCGGGGTGGCAAGGGACGTTTCAGATCGAGAAGCGAACCTCCCGGAGATGGAGCCGTATCCTCATTTGAGGCAGTAGCATCTGCTGTCGGTCTTGTTGGCGCTGCGATTAATCTGGGTGTTATTGCCGCAGGAACGCCACCTTCTGGGGGTCGTGCAGGTCTACTAGGTCTTTGAACGTCGCCACCACCTGGTGGGGGAGATTGTCTTGCGACTTTCCTTTCTTGTCCCCCCGGTGCAACACCTGAACGTGCTGGTCTGGGAGTTCCTGGTTGTTGCCCCTCAACACTTTTGCCGATTTTTGGTTTGCCTGGAGAAGGCTGGTCGTTACGATTTTCCCCAGGGGGCGCGGAACGCTTGAGTAATGGTTTTTCTGCTGGCACGGTGGGCGTTGTCGCTGCCTGAATCTCAACGGTCGGCTGTTCTGAGCCATTCTCTGGAGACCCTGGTCGTGCTGGGGGTGCTACCAATTGTGGTTTTGGTGCTTTCTCCGCCTTGGCACGAGGTGCAGCATTGGGCTTTTCACCTTTTTCGGCTGCAACTTTTTCTGCGGGCTGATTCGAATTAGGCTTATTGTCCACCTCTGCTGGTGCAGATTGTGTGGTTTCGGACGGATTTCGTGGGACTGGTCGAATTGGTGCCGTCGGCTTCATAGTTGAGACTGGAGCGAAGGGTCGTGGTGAAGAAGGGTTAGACTCAGAATGAGCAAATTGGTTATTGGTAGTACTGGATGCCTCAACGGCATTGGTACTCGAATTATTTAACAATTTAGGTTTTCGTATTTCTAAAATTTCTTGTTTGTTGCTTGCTGCCGGACTAGAGCGCGAACCATTTTGCTGCATATTATGCTTTTGGCTCGTTGCACTGTCTTTTCTGGCGTGAGCGTTTGTCGCTGCCAGCTTTTCGGCTTCCGAACGGATGCGTTGTGCATCTGATTCGGCGATCGTACTACTATGACTTTTGACCGAGATGTCGAGCTGGTCGCAAATTGCTAATAGCTCTTTGTTATCCAAATTCAATTCCTTTGATAATTCGTAGATTCTAACTTTGCCGTTGGTCATCCACTCTTCCCCTATAAGATTACAGTTTTGGCGGATGGTTGCCAGACTAATGGGACATCTCCATCCTTCGGTTACTGTTTTTAGTAGGTTGCCGTTCTAGATTTTGCCGGTGCCTCCAAGTCAGGAAAGAGAGATGTTTTCGGTTTAATACTGGCATCCCCACCAATTTTGATGGTTGACACCTAGATGCGTCTCGACGCTACCAAGTTGCCAATTTGTTTTTTTTTGTTTTGCTGATTCTGAGTCTTCCACGACACAATCGAGTAAAACTTTCTATTGTGAGTATTAATTTGCTTCGTCTTGATGAATCAAGAACGATCGAATCGAACACTGCGATCTAATTTATAGATATTTTATGACATCTATTTATTAGTTGACGTTTAATCCGGGTGCGGGAGCGCATTTAACCGTCTACGTCCTTGCAAGGTAAGCGGCTACCTCATCAAAAATATTAGTTCTTTTACTATTGTGGCACTAACCCCAGCAATTAAAGATAATTTTAACTAAACCAATTGGTTCGGTTGTACTCACCATGCTTGCTGGGATTTTTTGTTCGACAATAGAACTAGGTGTTTGTGTGGGAATTGTTTGGGTGAATGTACCTTCTAGAATAATTTATCTCTACAGGCGAGTTACTAAGAGTCAACCTTTGCCACAATGACTGATACAGTGCTTCAGGCACTGTTGCATGTAGCGATCGCCCTAATCTATTTTTCTTTTGAGCTGCTGTTAGACAACTCGCTTGCGGACAAATATAAGCAGAACGCCCCATGCCCTCATCTAATTGTACCTGTCCAGATGGAAACACGCGGACAATTCGCCAAAACTCTTGCTTTAACCCTACTTTACGGCAACTAATACAACGCCGATAGTTTGGTTCCATAAGTTTTATTGCTGTTTTCTCCTGTATGGTTATGTGTTGTTAAAAAAAGTTATTATTCCTGTCTGACTTTACTTACTTTCGCTTGCTACTGTCAAAGTTTTCCTCAGCCTCTTCTTCTGCATCCTCATCGTCCATATCTTCCAAATCTTCCATATCTTCCTCATACTCACTCATTGGCTCTAATTCTTTCAATTCCTGTGCCTCTAATTCGGCTTCCCCTAATTCTTCTTCCTCGTATTCCTCTTCTTCATATTCTTCTTCTGCGTCGTATGCTTCTACTGATTGTTGAGCGCGGACTGCTGCAAATTTTGTATCTTCACCTTCGCGATCGTATTTAACTTTATCTTTTATGTCTATTTTCCAACCCGTTAGCCTAGCTGCTAGCCGCACATTTTGCCCTTCTTTACCGATTGCTAAACTTAATTGATCTTCGGCAACCAGTACATGGGTTTGGCGACTCTCTGGGTCCATCAGCCTGACTTCATCCACCCTCGCAGGACTCAAAGCATTGGCAATATAGGTTGCTGGGTCTGGAGACCAACGGATTACGTCGATTTTTTCACCTCGTAACTCGTTGACCACAACTTGAATTCGCGATCCCCTTGCCCCAATACAAGCTCCAACGGGGTCTACATCGCGATCCAAAGTATCAACCGCTATCTTAGTCCGAGGACCAACATAACGGGAAGGGGGATTTGCTTCGCGAGCCACGGCAACAATCCGCACAACCTCATCTTCAATTTCCGGGACTTCGTTTGCAAACAAATATACCACTAATCCGGCATCTGCACGGGAGACGAGTAACTGTGGTCCTCGTTGCTGCCCTTGGGAAACTTTTTTCAGATAAACTTTAAATGTCGCATTTGCTCGATAATTATCATTAGGCAGTTGCTCGCGTTTTGGTAGTTCTGCTTCAACTTCGGGTTGACCAAAGTTACTGCTAACCGCCAAAATCACCGATTGGCGCTCAAACCGCAATACTCTTGCTTGCAAAACAGAGCTTTCCAAATCTTGGAACTCTTCTTGTACCATTTGCCTTTGTTGGTCACGCAGTTTTTGCGCTAGTACTTGCTTTGTTTGCATTGCAGCCATGCGCCCAAATTCTTCTTTTTTACTTGGGGTGACATCAAGTACAACTTCTTGCCCTAATTCTGCGCCCTCTCCGCCCATATCCTTGACTTGTTCCAGGGAAATTTCATGGTCGGAGTTTTCGACTGTTTCGACAATTGTTTTTGTTGCAACGACGCGAAAGCCTTCATCCTCGATATCAAGCTGGACATCACAATTATCGAAATATTCCTCATCGAATTGCTTGCGTTCCAGATTTTGGGCACGACGATAACGTTCATAACCTTTGAGTAGGGCTTCTCGAATTGCCGCTTGCACAGCAGAGCGAGGTAAATTACGATCGCGACTTATACTTTCGATTAACTCTTTTAATCCTGATAATTCAATCATTGACATAATTAAATCTCCTTATAGTTATTTGGTTATTGGTTTAGTGAGTTATTGGGTGGTGGTTATTGGGTAGTGGGTAAATTAATTAGGTATTGTGAGTTAATTAGTTACAACCTGATAATTAATAGTTATTAATTGGTGTTTAGTAATCAATAGACAGCTAAACCCAAACGAGTTGCAGTTGCTTACAGAACTGTTTCATCCTGAAAGGGTTCGTCACTAACTAAAGCAAATTGGCAATCGACAAACTACCCTTCTTTAGTGAAAGCACAATCAGGTTGAGGGTAGGTGCCAACGAAAGCCAGTTAGTTGCGTTATTCGCTAAAAACTCACCTAATACGATGGTGTAAAACAGCCATCGGTTGCGATACGCGAAGTGTTAAGCCAGAGGTTTATCGCAGGATTTGTCAGTAACAAATGCCAGTAACCAACGACAAAATTAATCGTTATATGCTTGGGTTAGCGGCGTTCGTCCAGTTGAACCTTAGTAACTTGCGATCGCGGAATTTCGACTATACGACCTTTCTGGTTGAGATAAACTTTTGTATCATCGCGACGAATGAGCTGACCAGTCCATTCTTGCTGTCCTTCGTAGACAGGATAAGTGGAGACAATCGCCGGAAAGCCCTTAAAAGAAATAAATTCTCGATCCGTGGTTATTTGCCGAGATATTCCAGGGCTGGAGATTTCCAAAACATAAGCATCTGGAATAATTTCCGCCGCATCTAGTGAGGCTTCTAAAGCGCGGCTCATCCGCTCGCAATCATTCAAACCTGTATCATTTTGAGGGTTACGAATATCTACCCGCAAAACAGGTGGTCGTTGGTTGGTGTGAAAAATCGCGCCAACAATTTCCAACCCCAGTTCTTCTGCCACTGGTGTCGCTATTTCAATAACTTTTGGGATAAACGGATGAGTCATGCGACAAATTACAACAAAAAAAAGCGGGCGATCGCCCACTCCCTGTGATAAGGATATCTTCCAAGAAGTCTTGTGACGAACCCTTGCAAGTTCGCCTCTTTCTGAGTGTAGCGCATTTTTTCGAGGTGGAAAAGCATTGGGGATTTTAGATTTTGAATTTTGGATTGGGAATTTTAGATTTTCTTTCCCCTTTCTTCCCTAATCCTTCACTTTCGGCACGATAGCAGTTGGTTGAATTGTTGTTTGAGCTTTCATTTTTCTGGTTTGTTCAATGATTTGCTCGAAGTCTTCTTGGGAAAGACGCTGGACGTAATTAAGTTTAATTTCTTCTAAAAAGTCAAATAGTAGGGTTTGAATTTCGCTAATCACGTGTTTTTTTTGCATTTCCCCACCCAGAATGTCAGTAAAGCGCTGCATTAATTGGCTTGATAGTTTACCTGAGGTGGGGTCTTCGGCAACAGTTATTATGGCATTATATAAGGTTGTCGCAATTTGGGTTGCCATCTGTTCGCTGAGTTGGGTTTGAATTTGACCTATGCCTGGAAGGATTTGCAGGTTGCGGTATACGGGTGATTGCTTGAGAGCTATGTCAATGTTGTGCTGTAAAATAGCGATAATTTCGGGCTGAACCTTGGGAAATACTTGATAAATTACAGTTTGAATAAAAATTGTGGTTAATGCTTCGACTTCGTTAACGTCGTTGATATCTATGTACTGCCGGAATGCCTCTTTTTGCGATAACCATCGAGTAAGTTCCCCGCGTTTGATGGAAATTTGAACTTGATTGATCACACGGACTACTACTATTTCTGTGAGTTCTTCGGCAAAGTTAGATACGACACCTCTATGTATCTGCGTGCGGATTGATTGTAAATTCATTATCCCTGCTTTATCTAGTTTTATAAGGACAGGGACAATACGCATCCATCGCCAAAATGGGATGATTAAAAACAAATTATACCAACGCCAGAGAATTGATTCTAGCCAGCTAAATTCGGGATGACGACGTTTGATGGAAAAACTGCGTCCGAGTAACTCAACGCCGAATAATAGGATGAAGGGTAGATCGATTAACCAAAATCGGTCGATGGGTTCGCCATTTTCACCAATCTGACGAAAGTAGTTAGTGGCAATTAAGGGTTGAATTCTACTGTTGAAAAAGTCTATTTCCTGATTCCAACCCTTTTGTAGTAGATATGGTTGGCTCCAAAACTTGGCGAAGGCTTGTTTCGCAGACTCTTCGGAAACGCGATCGCGCATTCGATTTTTGATTTTTTCTAGGATTCCAGTTTTGTTTGCACCTCCGAAGGGGTTTGTATCAATTATCTCTGTACTGAGACGGCGAATTTCTTCTAATTTTGCTGCTGTTTGGGGTGACTGCAATCCCGTTTGACTTACCTGTTCTTCCAGAGCTTTTACCGTTGATAGATAATTGTCTGTTTCCCGGTGGGGTTGAATATCCTTCACCGCATCGTACAGATGAACGATTGGGGGAAAACTACGGAAGTATAAGTCTCGCCAATATATGTAGCTTAAGTCAAATAACACGAACCCTAAATTGACCGTGGCTGCGATCGCAATAATTCTCTCAAACCATAAATCAAGAAGGCGGGAAGTTTTTCTGTTAGACATTTTATTCGTTTTATTTCTGTGGTAGTAGTACAAAATTCTTGTATCATTTTTTATTATTTTTTATGTATTGTGAAAAATTTAGTTTCTTTTTCAAGATACTTCTAATGGAAGATGACAATAACCGATTATGAGTAATTATTTAAATTAAATTAACATAGTCGAAAATAATCAAAAATCATTAATAATCAATAGATAAAGATGTTAAATAAATTTGTGGTTTAACTGTTTGTATCGGCAAGCTTGGTAAACTAATCAACTTAACGATAAGAGCAATTTGCAGTTTACTGCATAAATCCCAATCATTCTTTAACGTCTGGAATTAGTTTATTAACCGCTTATTAACCGCTTGTTAAGTGAATTAATGGCGATTGAACACCGATTTAACCAAGGATTTAATCAAGAGGAGTTTTGACTATGTGGTGTGGATTCGGAAAATCAAGTTTAAGCATAGCAACAGCCTGTGTTGTCACTGCAAGTATAGTAATATCTGATACAGTAGATGCACAACAAAAGCGAGTTTATACGCCGCAACAATTCCGTTCAGCCTTGCGGGGACTAGGTTACAAAGTAAAAGTCTCCAACCAACCTTTAACAGACGCGGAAACTAAAAAAGCGATTACAGAATTTCAAACAGGGTATAAATTACAACCTGCCGACGGCATAGCAGGATTAAAAACGCAAAACTTCGCTGCAAATATTGTCAGGATTTTACAAGCGAATTTAAACGTAGTGATCAAGCCAAAGCCACCTTTACCTCGCGACCAATTCTATGGTACTCGCACCGAAGCCGTGATTAAGGAGTTTCAAAAGAAAAATCAACTTGAAGAGACGGGAATTGCTGATTTAGCCCTTCGTCAGAAACTTAATGAAGAAGCGAAAACTGTTTTAGGAGATAATCCCGCTTCGACAACAACGACACCAGCTAAACCAAACGGAAGAAAACCAACAAAAGTTAACCCAACCCCAACACCAGAAGTAACGGAAACACCAACACCAGAAGCAACAGAAACACCAACACCAGAAGCAACGGAAACACCGACACCAAAACCAACACCAACAGCAACACCAACAGCAACACCAACAGCAACACCAACAGCAACACCAACAGTAACACCGAGAAAGCCTGCACAGAAGAAATAGAAATTAGGTCATAGGGCATGGGGTAGGCTGTTGACTTTGATGGAATTTTTACGCTTTTGGCTCATACCATTTTTGTGTCGTATCTCGTTCCCAGTCTCTGGCTGGGAACGCATTGCCAGAGGAACCCCACCTCCAGTCTGGACCAGTCTGGACAAGAGGTGGGGTTCCTCCAACGCTGTATTCCTTGCCGGAGACAAGGAACAAGTTATAATTTACGCATACAAAAACCCAGTTTTGATGACCGGGTGTGGGTTGGTGATTAAAAAGAGTATTTGACATTAAAAAACTAAAATCCGAGCATTATCTAAATATTAGAAAGATAATTCGATTAACTTATTCCTTACCGCCAAATAATCCTCCCATATTCCCGAGTTGCTGTACCTGTCCGAGTATTCCCGATGCATCTCCACCACTTCCACCCAAAAAACCTTCCAGTTGGGATGCAATTGGTTCAGGTAATTTATCTTTGGCAAAGTCAACAACCATATAAACAGCTTGTTGTGCTTGTTCTTCAGAAATACCTGTACGTTCGGTAATTTGACGGATTAACTCTTCCATGATTTTGTCTCATTAGAAAATTTACGTCCAAACTTTACCACATTTAATTGTTTTGTCACGAGCCTTATAGACAACAATAAAAAATCTTAAAATTCTGAAATCCAAAATCGTTCGACTGAGGTTGCCAAAGTCCAAAAGTTACTTTGGATAAACTGGCAAAGTGAAGTGAAACCAGGCTCCATTCATCGGTGATGTTTCTACCCAGATTTGACCGTAATGGGCGCGAATTATACGCTGGCATAAACATAGTCCGATACCGTATCCATCTTTATTTTCGTCCCGTTCGAGACGGTAACGATTTTCAAAGATACGATCGCGGTTTTCTTCGGGAATCCCAGCACCATTATCACCAATGCTAAATTGAACTTTTTGGGTGGTGCGATGAAGTCCAGAAACGCTGATAATGCCTCCTTCGGGGGTGTATTTAATGGCATTATCAAGTAGGTTGATGATAACTTGGCGAATACGTTCAGGATCGGCATAAACAAGGGGTAAATCTTGAGGGATATCTTGTTCAATAGCAAGGGATTTTGCAGCAATGCGATCGCGTAATTCTTCAAGAATTTCTTGGCTGAGTTGTGCTAGTTCAATTTTTTGGGGTTGGACACAAAATTCGCTTGCTGTTCCCCGTGCAACCTGTAACAAGTCAGTAATCATGTGATCGATTATTTTAGCTTGGGTGCGTGCTTGTTTGAAGAGGTGTGCCGCTAATTTTGGCGTTAAACGCTCGAATTCCCCCTTTTGGACGTTGTAGTTTGATTGTAGAGTTTCGATGGCAATAGATGTAGCTGTCAGGGGGTTACGGAGGTCATGGGCTAGCATTCCGATTATTCGGTCTTTAAACTGGAGTTGCTCTTGAAGTTTCTCTTTTTCTTGCTTGAGAAGAAATATCTCGTCGGAAAGTTGGAGTAATTCTGCGGAAGCCGCAACCGACTGAATCGAAGTATTTTGGATATAGGTTTGGGTTTGGTTTTGGATATTGGCTTGGATGTGGATGCTGCTGTTTCTGTCGTCATGGAAGCCGAATTGTAAGTCGTTTTGCAATTCGGCTTGCAATTGTACGTAAGTCTCGACAGCAATTTGCCAGCGTGACCACCAGGTTTTGAGCTGGTTAATAATGTTACTACCAGCAAGAACTTGTCTTGGTTCGGGATGTATTTTAATCAGTGCTGGTGTTGCTACCAATTTAAAGTGTTCCGCCAAATAGGGTTGCTGTCCAACATCGACAACCTGAAGTTCAAATTTGTACTCAGCCTGTAATTCATCTAGATATAACTTTATTCGCTGCACCTGTTGGCGAGATTTTGGGCGATCGTCAACAAATAGTAACAGTTGGAGTGGTGCTTCAGAATGTATCGCTTGGTCCGGTAAAGCTTGCATGTCATTTTTTTGTAGCACTGGTAACGAACCGACGATATTTTGGATGGGTTTTGGGTGGGTTTTGGATGGGTTTTGGATGGGTTTTGGATGGGTTTTGGATGGGTTTTGGATGGGTTTTGGGTAGATTTTAATTTGTTAGGGG
>NZ_NTFS01000299.1 GCF_002289455.1 Brunnivagina elsteri CCALA 953 | reverse complement strand
ATTTTATTCTCTATGCCCAATTCCCAATTCCCAATTCCCAATTCCCAAATATTAGGAGTAATTACAATGTTTAAACGAAGGAAAAATAGTTTTATTTATACACTTGTTTTAGCTTGTGCATTTCTACTTTTGACTGTTAACTTATCCTTTGCCGCAACTACAGCGACAGAAGCAAAGCATTATACTGAGTTGCAAATGCCGCCATTACCAGATGTGAAATTACCAAAATACGATCGCATGACGTTGAAAAACGGCATGGTGGTATATTTGATGGAAGACCATGAATTGCCTTTGGTCAATGGTAGGGCAGTAATTCGTACAGGCGATCGCTTGGAACCTGGTGATAAAATTGGACTTGCTGAGTTGGTGGGAACTGTGATGCGAACTGGGGGTACTTTAAAGCGTACACCAGATCAACTCAATCAAATGCTGGAACAGCGTGCAGCTTCCGTAGAAACCAGTATTAGTGAAAGTATGGGAACAGGGAGTTTCCAAACCCTGAGTGAAGATTTGGATAGGGTGTTTGGTTTGTATGCGGAAGTATTACGGGAACCTGCTTTTGCTGCTGATAAATTGGATTTGGCAAAGAAGCAGGAAGGTGGTAGTATAGCTCGTCGTAATGATGACCCCAATGATATTGCCCAGCGTGAGTTTAAGAAGGTAATATATGGTGGTACGAGTCCTTATGCAAGGACTACAGAGTATTCAACATTAGCGAAAATTACCCGCGATGATTTGGTGAAGTTTTACCAACAGTATTTTCATCCAAATAATCTGATTTTGGGAATTGTTGGGGATTTTGATTCGCAGAAAATGAAATCTCTAATTCAAGCAAAGTTTGGAGATTGGAAACCCAGCACAACCCCAATTAAACCGCAACTACCTAAGGTTGTACAAGCTAATACCAATGGGGTATATTTCGTTAACCAACCACAGTTAACCCAGAGTAATATTTTAATTGGACATTTGGGGGGACAGTATGACAGTCCCGATTATGCCGCATTAGATGTATTGAACGGGGTATTGAATGGGTTTGGGGGTAGATTATTTAATGAAGTGCGATCGCGTCAAGGTTTAGCATATTCTGTATACGGTTACTGGAGTCCCAAGTACGATTATCCAGGAATGTTTATAGCTGGGGGACAAACGCGATCGCAAACGACGGTACAGTTTATTAAGGCAATTCAAACCGAAATTAAAAAATTGCAAGCTGAACCCGTTACAGGCAGGGAACTAGCTTTAGCAAAAGATTCTACCTTGAATTCGTTTGTTTTCAATTTTGAAGACCCTTCCCAGGTTTTATCTCGGTTGATGCGGTACGAATATTACGGTTATCCCGCAGATTTTCTGTTTACCTACCGCAAGCAACTCGAAGCAACCACTGCTGCTGATGTCCAAAAAGTCGCGCAGAAATATCTCAAACCCGATAGTTTTATTACCCTAGTTGTTGGTAATCAAAAAGCGATCGATCCACCACTATCTCAACTGGCAAATCAAGTCACAGCAGTTGATGTCACCATTCCAGCACCACCTCAAAGTTAAGTGTTAGTAGAACCCCGACTACTATCGGGGTTCTGTTGCTTGAGAGAAATCGGGTTCTTTTGCATTTTGATTGAATTAAAAGATAAAACTCCTTCACTAATGTCTCTAAGAAACACCAAAAATCATTGATTTTTTCAATTAGATACGAAAAAATGTAAGCTAACTGAGTTAAAGATAAATCCAGGGTTTCTTAAACCTTGGTTGGGATTGTTAGCTAGTGTGTAACCTAACATTATCATCACTAATAATTAAGTATATTTTCTAGTTCTATATTTAACCATTGTTTAAACATGTGATTGAGGATTTCTTGATATCTTTGAGATGTTAATTCTGCTGGTATTAGTTCCTCAACAAAGAACAAGTGATATCCCTGTTCGGTTCTAAATGGTCCAATTAATTGCTGAGGGGATGTATTAAATATTATCGATGCAATATCTGGTTCAAGTTGCCAGGGATATAACTTACCTTCGTAACCACATTTTTGCCTGCGGATTTCATCAATATCATACTCATGTGCAGCAGCAAAAAAACTAACTTCCCCTTCTTCAATTTGAAAATAAAGCTCTTGAGCAAGCTTATCATTGGCAATTATCATTTGATATAAGATTATTTGTTCAAACTCAGAGCGATTTTGGATAAAGAACTTTTCGACTTCCTTACCAAACATCTCCTCAGCAAGCTTTTGTGCTAACAAGCTAAAGCGAATCCCCGTTTCCCATTCTTCAGGGGTTGCCATTTGCTCATTTAACCAAGCTACCGTATCCGATGCTTTCTCCAAACATAGTTCACGACGCTGTTTGTCTGCTTCTCGTTGAATTTCATCGTTACTGACACTTAGTTCTCGCTCGGATGCTGCACGTGCGATCGCTCTTTGAGATACAATCGAATCGTACACTTCCTTGAGTTTCATTTCGCGCTTCAGGAAGCTAAGAACCTCTTCTAATTCAATAACAATTTTAGAATCTCCGTTCATTTTACTAATTTTGTTATATTTACCTAAAATCTCTGTACTTCTCTCTGTTGCCAAATCCAGAATGAAAGCAAAGATGACTTGTTACTAGGGTAAATGATATATTCGGGTTTTGAGTAGTTTTTGCTACTCAAAATTTACAAAAAAACTGGAAGCTATTGGAGTTTACAGCTTCCAGTCATTTTTAAGTAATGTATAAGCTAAGAAAATGCGTCTTAATGACGCGGATAAAGTAACTCTTGGATGAGATTAATCGGGTAAGATAAAAGACTGTAGTTGCTAATTTCAATGTAGAACAAATAGTTTTAGCATCACCTTTTCTTTCTCTTGCTTGAACTTGATAAAAACAAATTCAAATCTCGACTTCAAAAGTTGGGAGGATTAATTGGGAGGATTAATCTGACTTTTGATTTAGTACTAATAAGGTCAAATAAATCAGAATTGAACCACATCTCTAGAATCAGGCATATCCAATTTTATTTTTACTTATTGAAGAAAAAGAACCACCATCAGCAATGATTAAAATTTGTTTCTCGCTGAAGCTAAATTTAACTATCTTATGCTATCTATCCCCATATCTTCTCATCTAAGTTAAATCATTAATTAAACTATTATTTTTATTGATTCAATATCCCACTCCTTATTTATAATCAATGTGACACTCGCTTGCTTTCCTTATATATATAATGTATAAAAAATAAACGCCAATCGTTTGCCAATTTGGCATTTTAGTTGCAAAGAAAAAGTAAATTTTTTTTGAAAAGGATGTATTTAAGAATTTAAGGTTTAATGAATATGAAAAATCATATCCCCAGCTTCTCTAAGAAGTCAGGGATATGCAAAATTAAACAATTAAATTAACTTAATTAACTGCAAACAGAACCAATGCTATTTATTGATTTTGCTAATTGAATTCACACAATCTCAAGCAACTATTTTGAGTTACTTCTGACTGTAAATCTGATTTGATCTGGGGAGATTCACTAATTTGTGTTGATAACCACTCATCAATATTTCCCCCACGAATCTCTCTTTTTTGTTTTCCGACTACTTCTAAATAAGCCAAATCTTTAATTTTGTTCAAGCAGCTAGGAGACAAATTGCCATCAGATCTTTTTTCATTATTAGATTTGGCAATGGAAAGGTGATCGCTACGTTGTTGATGGGATTTTTCACTGGGAGAGTTTTCTTTGAGTAATCGGTTGTATGTACGGTAGGGAATGTAATGAAGGGGGTTATAACCTGCAAAACGTAGCATTAATACACAAGCCCATGAGTATTTACCTGCTAATATTGCTTCAACTACTTGATCTAATTGTTCGGGATTTATAGCTTTATCAAAGTTGTTACTAATGCTAGATTTTGTTTGGTTCATGGTTCTGTTACGCTTCAGTTAAGTAAATAAATTTTGCAATGCAATTTTCTGTTGGTGGTTAGTAGTTATTGGGTATTAGGTAAACCTATTCCATATTCCTATTAACTATTAATTATTAACTCTTAACTATTCAGTTTTGGTTGAAGTCAAAGAATATATCAGTCATTAGATAGTTACGAACTAATTTGACTTTAGCTGGGGGAGTTTTTTTTGAGCTAATCATCATTTTGCATTTGCTAGCTTGTTTTTGCTTTGATACAATTTGAGGTAGATTGTTTTTATTAACATTTAAATTTAACTTACAATTTTCATTTGTTTCTCTATCTGTAACGATAGATATCACTTTTCCAAAAATTATTTCTGGATTTTGTTGCAATTTCGCATCAAGTAAAATTTGTACTTTATCTCCGGAATCAATGAAATTAGTGATTCTCTCCGGTAAAGCAGTGACTAAAACTAGTGCTTGATTTTTTGTCGGCTTTTCTCGATGTTTGTTGACAGAATTATTTTGGAGAGATTGTTTAATCTTTGTCTGAATTTTGCTGAGTCGGTTATGGGTTTTAGTCAGTTGAATTTGCAGTTGGGATATATCTTTTCTCAGTTGCTGGATTTCTTGTTGCAGTTCTAACTGAATCAAACTGTTTTTGGTCGTTTTCGGGAATAAGTTATGGGAAATATTGGAAAATATATTTGCTGTATCCAATTTGGTTACGCTAGTATTGTCTGCTGCTGTTGTTGTGAATCTCAAAGCAGATTTGGTTTGCTTGATTGGTTTGTGGGTATTTGTTGAGTCAGTTAGATAAGTATTAACCATTAGTGCATGAATTTGGTTTAACTTTGTTTGAATCTCGGTCAAATGCTGGTTTTGAACGTCAAATTTGAGGACAAATTGGGAATCGTTTTGCTTCAACTGTGTCTCTGCGATTTCTGCGATGTTGCTGCTTGCTTCTTGTACATTTTCTGAGTCGATGGGTACAAGCTTTCCTGGTATTTGACCAATTTCTTCTATTCTTGCGCTCCAAACCCAAGTTAAAGCCATTGCTAGGAACAAGATGCTACTTAGCAGTAATAAATGAGCAACAGAGGATGGTGGTTGATTGAGCATTGTTTGCAATGATTCTGACAAGTTGTTTGCATTGACGGTTGTAACTGATGTTTCAAGTGCATTTGACCTAATGATTCTTTTCATTAACTAACCTCTGTTAGGAAACCTAACTGTTTTCATCCACCATGCTGGCAATTTAAGCGGAATTTGGTCATTTCCGTTGCAATATGCCCTTTTTGCTTGGTTGTACTCACGACTCTAATTTCATTTCCTCTTTCCCGGTAGATGCAGTTTTTCCTTTTCAACTTTTTACCTATCCACTCTCTACTATTTTCCTCTCCCGCTAATCAATTAAGTAGGTTTAGTTACCTAAAAAAATAAATTTGCTAAGTATTTACTCATAGAGCCTTGATTGGTAAACAAAAATCCCTATCTCTAATTCAAAACAGCAACATTAGTGCTTTTACTATTCTTGTTTTAATTGCCATCTGCCAAATTGGCATTGATTTAGTTAAATCTACTCAACTAATTTTGCGATTTACTTAAGTACTGTGCAACTTTTATTTTTGTCCTCATTATTATTATCTAATAGGGGGTTTTGCCCCTCACTGGTATTAGCTTTGAGAATTTTGTTCTAGTAGACTGACCCCATAAAATTGTAGCACTTAATTCCTTTACGAACCATTTATAAAGATATAAATTTTGGTAGTATTTCTACGATTATATGGGAATGTAAATGTTGGTAATATTCTTAAAATTTGTAAATATATTCCTGTTTAATCTAGCTTTAAGCTCTGCTATACACAGGTTTAAGCTTAAAACTTTCAATGCGAAATTACAGTAAACTTATTGTATTTTTTAGATTAAATACAATTTATCTGCCCATTAAAAAAGTTATTGTTGATACGGTTTTGTGGTATGAGTTAGCTGATGAGAAAAGTATCGAAACAACAAAATTAAAAAATGCCGGAAACAGCAAATTTACGAAGTAAATGTAAATTTTATAGATGGAAAATTGCAAAGCAATATAAAAGCTATATATTTTTTGGTAACAATCATAGCGAAAATGCTTCCGGAACAAATCGGTAAGTATTTATATTTCAGTATGGGTGAATTTAGCAGATTTATTAATGATTATGTTTGAGTATGCTGCTGAATTAAATGTGAATAGAGCTTGTTATTACTGATTAAATCTTGATGAGTGCCTTGCTCAACAGCGATACCTCGGTTGAGAACGAGAATACGATCGCAATGTTGTAGTAGATTCAGCTTGTGGGTGATGATGAGGGTAGTTCGCTCACGAATGACATGGTTTTCAGTTTCCACATCCAAGGATGGTAAGTATTCACTTGTAGCTTCATCAAGTACGAGAATGGGGGGATTGCGAATCAAAGCACGAGCTAGGGAAATTCGTTGTCTTTGCCCTGTTGAGAGCATCCTGGCTTTTTCGCCAATTTGGGTGTGATAGCCTAGGGGTAAGTCGTGGATGAAGTTATGTGCTGCTGCGAGCTTAGAAAATGCGATCACATCTTCTAGGGAAAATTCTGGATTGAATAGGGTGATATTTTCCCAAATGGTTGCGGAAAACATAAAGCTTTGCTGGGGTACTATTCCTAGTTGTCTGCGAAGAGATTGTGGTGTAAAGAGGGAAATATCCTTTCCATCAATCAAAATTCTCCCGGAATTGGGACGATATAAACCCGCAAGTAAATTCACCAACGTCGTTTTTCCCGAACCGCTAGCACCAATAATGCCGATTGTTTGCCCTGCTGGGATGCGAAAAGATATATTTTGCAATGCGTCGCGTTCTTCGGGATGGTAGGAGAATGTCACATTTTCAAAATGAACTTCACCATGAATCTTTGGTAATATCTCCAGTGTTAGCTCTTTGTTGGTTTCGGGTTCTGCTTCCAAGACATCATTGAGTCTTTCCATCGAAACAAGCACATCTTGATATTGCGATCGCAGTTCAAATAACGCTAAAACTGGTTGGGAAATGCTGCTAACGAGCATATTAAAGGCAACAAACTGCCCAATGGAAAGTTGCTTTTCCATCACCAAGGTTGCTGCATACCATAACAAAACAGTCGTTCCCAGATGGGCAATAGTACTACTAACTAGCTGCAAGTTATTTGCTAATCGTTGCCCTTGGAATCTGGCTTTGATGGTACTTGCAAACTGTTCTTCCCAATGCGATCGCACCCATTTTTCTGCTGCTCCAGCTTTAATTGTGGCAATACCTGCCATCATTTCGACTACGGCTGTATTTTGAGCTGCTGTTTTCTGGGCAATGTTGCGGGAAACCCTTTCTCTAGATGGATTTGTGCTGAGGGAAAATATTGCCACAGGTATTGTCAATCCAATTGCCAGTAAAGCTAATTGCAGGTTGTAGTAAGCAATTAAGCCAAAGCAACCAATAGCCATCAGCGCATCTAGGGAAACAACGACAGCACGACGAGTCATAAAGGATTGAATTTTACGGTTTTCCTCAACACGAGTTGTAATGTCTCCAACTTGTCGCGATGCGAAAAACTGTAATGGTAATTCTAAGGTGTGGCGAATAAAATTACCGACCAAATTCATGTCAAGATGATTGGAGAGGTAATCGAGTAAATATTGCCGTACAGCCCGCACCAATAAACGCCAAACTCCAAACAGCAAAAACCCGAAAGCGAAGAGATTCAGCGTTAGAGCAGTTGGAAATTTTAAAACTCCATCGATAAATATCCAAGCAATTACAGGAATAATTAACCCAAATATTTGCAACACTACCGAAGCTAGAGTAATCTGTGCAAGCAAGTTACGGTACTGCCAAAGGGTTTGCCAAACCATCGCGAGGGAAATTTTTTCGCTTTTGATTTGTTGTAACCGTTCAGTTGGTGTCAATAAGAGTGCGTATCCAGTCCAATTGGCAGCAAACTCATCACGAGATATGGTGCGTTTCCCAACTGCGGGATCAGAAATCGTCAAGACATCGCTGTTTGTTTTCCAAACGACAACGTAATGAATCCCTTGCCAATGGGCAATCCAGGGGTTAGTTTGCGATTCCAATGAATTTAAAGAAGCTCGTACCCCTTCGGTTTCATAACCTAAATGTTTCGCTGCATCAACCAATCCAGGTAATGTTGTCCCCATGCGATTCGTTCGGGCTAAATTCCGCAATCTATTTAAGCTAATTCGCTTACCCCAATACATGCACACCATCGCCAAACAAGCAACCCCACAATCGGAAGAACTCTGTTGACGAATGAAGTGGTAGGATTTATTTAATCGAGTTGCATCCCAGTTATTGAAGGTTACTCTCCCATTGCTAAGGGAAGGGAACTGGATTTCTTCTAATTTACCCCAAATAAGAC
>NZ_NTFS01000298.1 GCF_002289455.1 Brunnivagina elsteri CCALA 953 | reverse complement strand
TAGGAAAAAGCCGAATTTTAGTCTTGAGTCTATAAGTCCAATGCCAATTCCATTCTTCCTCTTGACATAGGAGTCTAACTGTATAAATAAACAATTTCCAAATCCTCGATGCTAGGGCAAGCCAAGGCTTAAACCCCCGACAATTCGGGATACTTGTTTCGGGACAGACGAACTTTCGGTAGTACAAGAATTGTATTACCGTACCAAACGCCAGGGCAGTAGTAGTAAACAATACTAATTTCACGAATTATTACTTACATTCTCGTGCGATCGTGCTTTACCCGAAGAGTCGCTTTATCGAACATGAGGAAGAGATGGAAGCGTAGTTTAAATAATCATGCTTACAAACTACGACTAGCCATTCATCTTCGTCTCATTTCGGCTATCCCTTTGTTTTACCTGAAGAAGATTCATTATCTTCGGTTTCGATCCAAGAGAGGATTAGTTCTTTTGCTTTTTGGCTCATGGAGGTTTTGCTACGAGCGCAAGCGACCTTAAATTGCGTTCTTTCGTCGTCAGTCAAAAAAACTACGAGTTTCACGGTTTTTTCTTCTGCTTCTTTGAAGTTAGACACATTTCACCCATTACGATACTTACCTCAATTATGTCATTGAGATAAATATCAACATATACGTAATAAAGGTGACTATGCTCCACCACTTATTGAAGCTCAGGCTTTCCTGGAAACAGTTCTCCTGAATGGGTTAACTGAACAGCAAAAAGTACGAGCAGTTTCCCACAGCGAATTCCATAAAACCTGCATCAAAACCCTTACTCAAGTTCTCCATGTTGGTACTCGTTCAGCCCAAAAGTGGGGGCAAGATATGTCATTTCGCAAAATGCCGCGTATCCACAAACACACCTTGGCTTATGCCTTGGCTGCCATTTCCCAAACAACTTCCTCTATCGCATGGAAAAAAGCTGCCTGAACCTCTTACAAAAGTTGTTGGAGATAGTATCTCCCCAACAAAGGTAGCGCTATTTTGGTTGGTCGAATTAGAAAAATTGGTCTTTTGCACAGACCAAGAATCATATAAAAAAGTACCCAGAATCTACCATGACTGTACTAACTATTGCAACAGAAAGTTACGAAAAACAGCATCAAATAAACTCCAACCCCACGGTGCATATCGAGCAAAGCACCTTGGAGTATTTGCACACTGCTTTCCTGCTCTACGAATACAAGCAAACCCACAGCAAACGCGAATATCGGGCACTGCTGGAGGAATATGGATGGGATAAGGGGAATGTAGAAGAAAAGCGATCGCTCAAAATTGCCGAGAATTTCCAAGCATTTACTAGTCGTCCAGAACACTTGGCTGTTTTACCAGTATCAGTACTTATCCGGTTATGCTCTCCAAATTACAAAGTCCTAATTGAAGAATTACAGGATTATTCCAAATTAGACTGCACTGAAGTTTTGGAGTTAATCGAAGAAAGACGAGCATTTCTCAAATCTCAGAACAAAGATAAGAAAGAGGGAAATTGGCGAGCTACAGCCGATGGTAGTAGATATTACACCTTTGGCAAGATTCACGAAAATGACCATCAAACAGGAGTACTTACCGAGAAGCTCATTCTTCAGATGGGATTGTCACCACAGCGAATTGTCAGAATGGCGATATCTGATTTATATGAGAAACAGCAAACTGAAATCACCCAAGATGAAATTGATGATTTTGTTGCAGCAAAGCCTGCGGAAGAAAATTTGACAAGCGATTTGGGAGTTGTAGCCAAGAAAATTAACTGGGAATCTAAACAAGAAGAATTTGAAACCCTGTGGCAAAGGGATGCAGAAGAATCAGAAGAATCAGAAGAATCAGAAGAATATACTTGCTCTGAATATCTTGAAGAATCTCAAGAGCCAGATATTGACTGCCGAGAGGGTGATTTTGAAGAAGTGAGAGATGCACAACCAGAAATCTTAGTCAAAAATCAAACACCAGTTAAAGATGCAGAAATTCTGGCAGAAATATTACGGACAGCTTCAGATTATGAGGAAGTGCGTAGAGGATTGTATCAATATCAACTCGTCAAGGAAGAAGCTTGGAAATTGCTCTCAGACTCGGAAAAAAACTCTGTATGTCAGATGCTGCCAGAGCCAATTAAAAAACTAAATCATGCTAGATACGAAGGGTTGATTGTTAACTTTTACGAGATGGAATCGGGGGGAGTATACAAAATCTTTACTGCGGAGTGTCCATTGATTGAAAGAACTATCAGCATCCATAGTTTGGATAAGTTGTTAGAAGATTTGAGAGCGAGGCAGAATTGCGAATGTAATTAGCGCAGAGGCTTGTGCAAAAAGTTATCATTAATTTTAGCGGTATCCAATTTCAACATGAAATCAACAGCAACAAAGAAAAAGATAGCTGTAAGTCTATTTTCTGGAGCGGGTGGATTTGATTTGGGGTTAAAAGCAGCAGGCTTGGAAATTGCGATCGCAATTGATAACAATCCTATTGCCTTGGCTACATATCAACAGAATTTCTCCAATGCGACGGTATTGTGCAAAGACATTCGGGAGGTAACGGGGGAAGAAATACGCGCCTATATTCACGCAAAGTATCCAGATTGGGATGGGGAGATTCATGTAGTTTTTGGTGGTCCTCCCTGTCAAGGATTCAGCGTTGCTGGACAACAAAACGTTGAAGATGAAAGAAATGGGTTAGTGGGGGAGTTTGTTCGGCTGGTGCTGGAACTCAATCCTCTAGCGGCAATCATGGAGAATGTGCCGGGAATTGAGAATCAAAAATTTGGTTGCATTACTGCTAATTTACAAGCGATGTTGGAAGAGCATTATTTTTTATCCAAGTGGAACCTGAACGCATCAAATTATGGGGTTCCCCAAGCTAGAAAAAGGGTGTTTTTTGTGGCTTCTAAGTTTGGTGAGATTGTTCCATCGCAACAGTTACCACAGCATAATGTTCGGGATGCAATAATTGACTTATTACCACTTCCCCTACTTCCTAAACAAAACACTCAAGTTGTGTCACCCGATTGGGAAAAGGGTGAATATGCCAAGTATCTTGAGGAAATATTTCCTAACCCAGGTGTAAAGCTGGAAGTCCTGAACACGTTAATGCTGTTATGCAAGTCCAGAGAAGGGTTCAACTTGACTCTCTGGTTTCGACTATTGATTCTCTTAGACAAAATTGGGTGGATTTATACGATAGTCTCGAAAAGAAGAAGTAAAAAGTGTTCTCGTAGATAAAACGATAACACTTTTTTCCTTATTTTACCCCTATTTTCCTTAACCGAGCAGTATTGCAATTCATCCTTCTGAACCACGAGTTATTTCCGTTAGGGAAGCTGCGAGATTACACAGTTACCCTGACTGGTTTAATTTCAGTGAGGGAATACTTCATGCTCATCGGGAAATAGGTAATTCGGTGCCTCCATTGCTGGCATCTGCTGTAGGGATGCAAGTTAAAGAGCATTTGGAATCTCATGTTGATACGATTTTAAGAGAGTCGTTACGCGATCGCGCTCCGCGCAGCGTCAGAGGCGATCGCAAAGCGCCACCATCTATGACAAATCGTTTCTTATGGGTATGCTTGCACCGTCGCTCAAAAGCTGGCTGGCAGAATCATCACAATAATTTATTTGTTTTTGTCCAAAGCCCAATACCCTTGTTATGGGAGCTAAATAAAATCAGATTTGGCTTGTCACCACCCATCTCTAAGTTTTAGCGGAAAATGGGGTGTTCTCCTCTCTTTACCTCTTCGTTCACTAGGATTTTGATGATGTTGCTTCGTCGTTAGTATTTTATTTAGTAATTTCCCCCTGACAGATCCACCCACCCCAGTAAAATGGATGCTCTAGAGGTTTGTAGGTTTCATTTCCATCTATTTGGGTTGGTAATTCTCTGACTCTCAAAAGTTCTTTAATAATCTCAACTCCCAAATCAGATTTTCTCAATTCTTCTACCGTAATATTACGGATGTAATTTTGAGCATTTTGTAATGCCTCAACAGCAGCTACACCATTTTGATAATGCTCAAAAAACTGCTCCATCAACAATGCAGTTGCTCTACCTGGTACTTCCCACAAACTCATAATTAATATTTTGGTTCCCGCTGTTGCAAATGCACGACGCAATCCAAATACACCCTCACCAATTTTAATATCACCCCTAGCTGTATCACAGGCTGATAATACGGTGAGTTCGTTTGCTCGCAAATCCAAACCTGCGATATCTTGAGCAAAAATAAAGCCGTTTCCTGCTTGTTTTGGTAGGTTTCCACCTAGAAGTGCTGTGTTTGCACCTGCAAATGCGATCGCAGAACGCATCATCGGATTACTTTGTCGGGAGTCGGGTATAAATAAACCGTGGGTAGCAATCAACATGATGCTGGGACATTTGCTATTGGTTAAGCAGGTGGAAAGTGCTTTTGCTCCTGTATATAAACGAGCATTTTTCAGCTTTTTAGCTACACTTGCACCAAGTAATCTTGTACCATGAGCAGGGGGTAGAATTTTAATATCAAGGGTATCGAGTAATTCTTGTTTTGTTGGGTTTTGCGAGTTTGGTAAATTATTGTTTGCGATCGCTAAGTCAAAGTCTGGATCGGCGATTATGATGGGTGTATCCCCAATTGTTGTTGGTTGATGTTGAGAATGGATAATATCTCGTCCAACTCCCAAATATGACACCGTGTATTTGTCCATGAGGAAAGAGCGATCGCTTGGACAAACTGGTAATATTTGTAACGGCACTAAATTCAAATTACCATCTGGTGCAAATATGATTTGGTGGCAGTCTGGGAATAAATCAAGGATTGGCGATAAAATTATTTGACTGAGTTCAACTGCTGCGGCTGGATTATATTGTTTGATTTGCAACTGCGGTGTAGTCTTTACCTTTGCCCATCCTAATGTTTGTTCACCACCGTCGGATGCTTCCAAGCGGAATAAGTTAATTAAATTATCAATAGTGTCTGCTTCCCCTAAATCTACCATCTGTACTGCATCTGCTTGTCCAGCAGGCAAAATAAAAGCTAGATAATGGGGAGATTGCCATTGGGTTTCCCCGTTTGCTTGGATAGCTTGAAAATCAAAGACATCGAAAAGGACAAATTCGATTAAAACTGATTTACTTGGTAATGCAGATGCGACTGCGTGACGGTTGGGAATTTGTGTAGATAATTGGATTTCTGGTACTTGGGATGCAATTTGTTTTTGGAGGTTATCGTATTGCGATCGCAGTTGAGTCAGATTACTTTGATAATTGGCAATGTTTTTAGTTTGATTGGCAAAAGAGGTTAAGCGTACCAGTTGGGTATTCAATTCGCTGAGTTGGCGAAATTTTCCTGTAAGCTGAGGATAGCGATCGCTATAAAAAGCCTGATTTTGAGCAGCGAGGGATGCAGCAGTTAAACCTTTGCGTTTGAGGATGAAATCAAATGCTTGTTGGGTTGCTGTTTCGGAATTTGGGAAGTATTGATAGATGAGAGATAGAAATAAATCGAAATTGCCTCTAATTTTATCGATAAAGGCTAAACGGTCATTTTCAGAACTAAAGGCAAAGACGTTACTAATTAATTTATCGTGGATTGCGCTGGCTTGGATGCGATATGATAAAGCGTCATCAGGACGTTTGGTTGCAGCATACAAAGTTGCTAAGTTATTTAGTCCTGGACGGAATATCCAACAAGCTGTACAGCATTTGTATCGGTACTACCAATATCAACCTAAATGGATTATTAAGGCTGATATTGTCGAATTTTTTGACAATATCTGTTTAGCTTTGTTATTGAATGCATTGGAGAAATTACGACTTGAACCTAATATATTGCAGTTAATCGAGCAGCAAATCAAGTCGGGAATTATCATCAACGGACAATATCAAAATGCTGGGAAGGGGTTATTACAAGGTGGTACTCTTTCGGGTGCTTTGGCTAATTTATACTTAACTGATTTTGACCAGAAATGTCTGAATCAGGGAATTAATTTAGTGAGGTATGGTGATGATTTTGTCATTGCTTGTAGTAATTTTGCGGAAGCTAACCGGGTTCTCGACAAAATTACTGGATGGTTGGGAGGGGTTTATTTAACTCTAAAAGCGGAGAAAACAGATATTTTTAGTCCTGATGATGAGTTTACTTTTTTGGGTTATCGATTTGCAAAGGGTAAGGTTTTTGCACCACCTCCACCAGAACCTGTGCAACAAGGGGAATGGGTAATTAATGATTCCGGTACACCTTATTTTCGCCGCAAACCCAAACCAGAAAAGCCCGTTTCTCGTCCCCCTAAAGCTTGCAGCATCGATAAACCTGTTAATTTTCCACGAGCAGCAATTTCACATTACTGGCAGGATTTTATGAGTACATTATACGTTACCGACCAAGGTGCTTATTTAAGTGTGAAAAATCAGCAATTTCAGGTGTTTTATCAAGGGGAATTGAAGATAAAAATACCAGTAGTGCGTGTGAGTAATATTGTTTTATTTGGTTGTTGTAATACGTCTCATGGTGCAGTGAGCATGGCTTTGAAGCGACGTATTCCCATCATGTATTTGTCGCAGAAGGGGAGATATTTTGGTCGTTTACAAACAGAAGGTGATGCCAAGGTCGAATATTTGATGCGGCAGGTTGAGTGCTGTCAAAATTCAGAGTTTACTAGGAAGCAAGCTGAAGCGATTGTTTGGGCTAAATTGCATAATTCTCGAAATTTATTAATGAGATTAAATCGTCGTCGAGATTCTCAAGAAGTGGATAAAGATTTTATGCAAAAATCTGTCAATGATTTGGATATTTTGATGGATAAGATGTTTTTTGCAGAAAGTATGGATGCATTACGGGGTTATGAGGGAAAAGCAGCAACTATTTACTTTCAAGCGTTGGGAAGATTATTTACTGGAGAATTTAAATTTGAAAAGCGCACTAAACGACCACCAACTGACCCAATTAATAGTATGTTGAGTTTAGGATATACTTTATTAAGCCAAAATGTTTTTTCCTTTGTTCAAACAATCGGATTGCATACTCATTTTGGGAATTTACACGTTCCCCGTGATAATCATCCAGCCCTTGTTTCTGATTTAATGGAAGAGTGGAGAGCGCAATTAGTTGATTCTTTAGTCGCTTATTTGGTAAATTCTCAGATTTTCACAATTGATGATTTTACCCTACCTGACGAACGTGGAGGAGTATATTTCCAAACTCACGCACTGAAAAAGTTTCTCAAGCATTGGGAGGAAAAATTGCAATCTGAGCTAACCCATCCTCATACTGAACAAAAGGTAGCCTACCGTCGTGCTATTGAACTACAGGTTAGAGAATATTTAGCTTGTTTGATGGGTGAGGTGAAGGTGTATCGTCCGGTAATTTGGAAAATGTAACGAAATGTAAATTTGCGGGGGGTAGGTAATGTCTAGAACTCCTATTCTATCGTTGACCCCCGCAAATTGCTTTCTGGGCAAGGGTTTGAAGCGGTTACAAGTGTAGATTCTTGATAAGAAATATCAATTATTTGAGAAAAATCTTGACCCCCGCAAAAGTAGGGGTGTAAGATGCTCTCAGGGTAAGGGTTTTATTAACCTAGCCTTTAGGCTTCTTTTGAAGTCGAATTAATGGAAACTCTGAATTTCCATTTTTAATCTCAGCAGCCACCGCACCTTTAGGCTTCTTTTGAAGTCGAATTAATGGAAACAGCGATTGCAGATAGGTCAAGAGCGAATACACGTTCTTCTTTAGGCTTCTTTTGAAGTCGAATTAATGGAAACTGATTTTGTTCTTGCGTAATTCTTTCTTGTAACATCTTTAGGCTTCTTTTGAAGTCGAATTAATGGAAACAATAGAAGCTGATGGTTTTGAACAATTTGAGCAATACTTTAGGCTTCTTTTGAAGTCGAATTAATGGAAACAATATTCTCCACCATCTGCACGTACAACTGAAACTGCTTTAGGCTTCTTTTGAAGTCGAATTAATGGAAACTTTTCACTTAGTCTCCTTATGATAGCACTATTGTCTTCTTTAGGCTTCTTTTGAAGTCGAATTAATGGAAACTAACTCCTTCGCTCTTCATCTGAGCAGCACGAACAGTCTTTAGGCTTCTTTTGAAGTCGAATTAATGGAAACGCTTTCTGCCCCAATACCATGAGGACTAACACTTCTTTAGGCTTCTTTTGAAGTCGAATTAATGGAAACAAAGAAAGTCCGGGTGCAGTCACACAAAGTATACTGCACTTTAGGCTTCTTTTGAAGTCGAATTAATGGAAACCACATCTATTGAAGTTATTGCATCAAAAATGTCTACTTTAGGCTTCTTTTGAAGTCGAATTAATGGAAACATAGATTAATAACCCTGATTTTTTAATGTCGGGGTTATTTTCGTTTACCAGATATTTATGTTTGAAAAATATAGTAAATATGAGAAT
>NZ_NTFS01000297.1 GCF_002289455.1 Brunnivagina elsteri CCALA 953 | reverse complement strand
CCCCCATCGGTATTCTCGTTGGTCCAGGTCATAATGGTGGTGATGGTTTGGTGGTTGCCCGTGAGTTATATTTGCATGGGTACAAAGTTGAGATGTATTGCCCTTTTCCCAAATTAAAAGAACTGACTTCCCAGCATTTGCAATATGTCCAAAGTCTAGGTATTCCCTGTCACCAATCTATCGATGCTTTACAAAATTGTGATCTGTTGATTGATGGTTTATTTGGTTTTGGTTTAGAACGCAACTTAACGGATGCGATAATTACATCTGATATTGATACCATTAATGGGTGGTCGAAACCTGTTGTTAGTATCGATTTACCTTCGGGTTTACATACGGATACGGGTGAAGTACTAGGAACAGCGATTAATGCTACATATACCCTGTGTTTGGGTTTGTGGAAATTGGGTTTATTTCAAGATCGAGCATTGGCATATGTTGGCAAAGCTGAATTAATCGACTTTGGGATTCCCTGGGCAGATGTGGAAAATGTTTTAAATACTACTAGGAGAATACATAGAATTACTCGAAAAACTGCCCTTTCTACTTTGCCTTTACCCCGTCCATCTGTAACACATAAGTATAAAGAAGGACATTTACTCTTAATCTGCGGTTCGCGAAGATATGCAGGAGGGGCAATTTTAACTGGGTTAGGTGCAAGAGCAAGTGGTGTGGGAATGCTTTCGATTGCTGTACCGGAATCGCTGAAATCTTTGTTGGTGGCACAATTACCGGAAGCCTTGATTATAGGTTGTCCAGAGACGGAAACGGGAGCTATTTCTCAATTAGAATTGCCTGCAAATACCCGTTTGGATTCCTTTAGCGCGATCGCATGTGGTCCAGGTTTAACAATTGATGCTGCTCCAGTTATCAAGCAGGTTTTAGCAAGTACCGATCCATTAGTGATTGATGCTGATGGATTGAATATTCTTGCAAATATGGAAACCCCCCTCAACTCCCCCCTTGCCAAGGGGGGAGCTATCAATATATTAAAAAAAAGACATTCTCCCACCGTAATTACACCACATACGGGTGAATTTAAACGCTTATTTCCCGACATTCCCGACGCTGCAAATAATCGGATTGAAGCGGTGCGGGAGGCAGCAAAACAGAGTGGTGCGATTGTTTTATTGAAAGGTGCGAGAACTGCGATCGCAAATTCTGATGGTCATATCTGGATTGTGCCTGAAAGCACTCCAGCCCTTGCCCGTGGAGGTAGTGGGGATGTCTTAACTGGGTTGCTGGGTGGTTTGTTAGCACAAGGGGTAAATAAAGATGTTGCGATCGCACAAATTGTCGCGACAGCAGCTTGGTGGCACGCACAAGCGGGAATTTTGGCAGCCCAGGAGCGCACGGAGTTGGGTGTGGATGCGTATACATTGACGCAGTATTTGTTACCAGTAATTATGAATCGGGGCAACACCAAAAAATTGTAGGGGCAAACGGTTGTTTGCCCTAATTTTATTGTTTTCCCGAATTTTATTGCTTTTAAACGCAGAGTCGCGCAGAGGTTCACGCGGAGGTACGCAGAGGAATATGGAGGAATATGGAGTTTTAGTTTAATGGTTCGATCGCACCTTTTAAGCCGTTATTATTTAAAACTCTTAACATTTGTTCGGCGTTGAATGTGTTGCTGAATACTCCAACTTGAATTACTGCTTGCCCTTGTCGGTTGGTACGGAATGCACCAGGAGCTAAAAAACGTACCATTTCTTCGTCTCTGTCGCTGGTTGCGGGTACTATGACTCGATATCGTATCCCTGTAGCAGTATTTACCATTGCATTCCCTACGGAGGCAACTAGGGAGGGAGAATTATATGGCATTGGTGCTGCGGGAATGGTTTGGATGGGTTGCAGTGGTTGCATTGCTCCCGTTTGCGATGCTGAAAATTCTATGGTTCCTGGGTTAATCCGCACGTAGTTGATTTGGGCTGTATCGGATATTTCTCTTTGATTTGTAGGCAAATTAGAGGGAGTGGGAAATCCGTTTTGTGGATTTATGTTTCTCTCTGAAGTTCTTGCTGTTGGGACTTTTGGTGCGGATGTAGCTATGTTCGATGCTGTGTTTAACATTGTGTTGGCAGCTTGCAAGGGCATCAACTGACTGTTTAAGCCATTCATACCTGGATTTACGGTTAATGCTGATTTGGAAATCCTGCGGTTATTTCTCAGGGTATTGGTGCGAGAAAGATTACTGTTAGTCTCTGCTGGGGCATTGGGGGCAGCGAAAGTAATCTCGTTACCTGATGTGATGGTTTGGGTTGTTTGTTGCGGTTGTAGCTGATTTTGCAGCCGTAATTGTGGTCTTACTGGCACACTTTGCGCGATTATCGCACCTACATTCGCACTATTCCCATTACCGCTTAGGTCAACTTTACCAGCTATGCGATCGCTCGCTATTCGATTCCCAAAGGCACTGAATAATTGTTTGGATGCGCTAGCGTTGATGTCGTAACGGGCATTATTCCGAAATTCATTCCCCCCAGATTCGTTTGCATTCCCCAAATCTGGCATTGCTTGGGCTATTACGACTAATCCATCTTCCCGATTACTAAGAATTTGGTTATTGCGTAATTTTGGACGGGCATTTGCTTGGATAACTATTCCTGCCCGATTGTATTGAATTTGATTGCCGATTACCAATGGTTCGGCATTTTGGGCAATGTTTATCCCAAATCCGGTTTGTTGAAAAATATTTTCTCTGATTTCCCCACGAGCATTACCGGAAACTGTCAACCCGTTTGCTTTATTTTGATAAAAATAATTTTTACTAATTGTTGGTGCAGCATTACCCGTCACCGAAATACCATCTTGAGTAGAACCAGCAAATATATTTTCACTAATAACGGCATTTGCCGATTCAATTAACATTCCATAACCACGTGGATTCGGATTTGTCACCGTTATCCCTGTCACCGTGGTATTATTTGCCGCAACAATCCCCACGTTTTGCTTCCCAAAGCTACGGCTGAGGTAATCGTCTCCACCCTGGATGACAGTACCACGTCCTTTGGTTCTAACGTCGCCTTGAATTGTAATTCCCGGTTTGAGTATCAAAGGGAATACTTCACCTGTTACAGAACTGTATGTACCTTGGGCAAGGATAATTGTACTGTTTGGTGCCGCAACCTCAATCGCACGGGTAATTGTCTTCAAAGGAGTTTGTTCGCTACCATTCCCAACTTTGTCATCTCCGACACTTGGGTTGACAAACACGACATTAACCTGAGAAATTGTTCTCTCACCCTGATTTACTTTCGCTTGCTGTTTGCCTAGTCGATTTGGTGTTTCCGCAATAGCAGATTCTGGGGAAGGATGTAACAACGTTGTACTGGCAACACCAATGCTGAAGCTAACCAATAAAACCGAACAACGGAAAAACGATTTTAACAAACTTGTCTTCAGGAAACCTGATGATTTGTACTTTTTCACCAACCAAGGAGCTGGTACTTTCTCTTTCTCAGACATTTTAAACACAAAATTGGACACAAAATAGGGGTAAATCACTTTTTCTGCACTCCTTTAGCCAACAACACTTTTTTATACCTTTATCGTGGATATGTCTATATCATGCGATCGCAATATTTAAATACCAGTATTTTTTGATACGAAGATAGATAAATAATTACAGAGAAAAATCTTTGTTTTTAACCTCGATCTAGCAAGTTTAGTAAAAACTTAGAAAACAAATGCAAAAAATACTAGCAATATGAAACAGACTGGCTGGTACGATAAAAGCACTAATGGGATTGTTGTAATGGTGAACCCATACAGCCAAAAAGAGCAAATCCAGCAAGTTGTTTACCGCATTTTAGATGCTAATTTAGATCGTGCGCGTGAAGGCTTGCGAATCCTGGAAGAATGGTGTCGTTTTGGGTTAAATAATGCCCAAATGGCGAATGAATGCAAGCAATTGCGACAAGAGATAGCAGCTTGGCATTCTGTGGAATTGCGTGCTGCACGGGATACCCA
Source organism: Brunnivagina elsteri CCALA 953 (assembly GCF_002289455.1). GTDB lineage: Bacteria > Cyanobacteriota > Cyanobacteriia > Cyanobacteriales > Nostocaceae > Brunnivagina > Brunnivagina elsteri. The sequence continues at coordinate 4,416 of NZ_NTFS01000297.1, read as the reverse complement.
GGGTGATATTGGTACTGAACTTTCCCATCCCCATGAGGAAGAACGTTCGAGTATTAAAGCGGTACTTTTGGCGAATTTTTGCCGAGTTCAAGAGGCTTTACGGGTGTTGGAGGAATACGGTAAGCTTTATCATCCAGATATGGGTAAAGCCTGCAAGCAAATGCGCTATCGAGTCTATACCCTGGAAACCAATCTCATGGGTTACGAACGGTATCAACTGCTATTGCGATCGCATCTCTATTTTGTCACCTCCCCCGCCGAAAATTTACTGGAAACTGTGGAAGCTGCACTAAAAGGTGGACTTACCCTAGTTCAGTACCGTGATAAAGATGCTTTGGATAGCTTGCGTCTAGAAAATGCCAAGCAACTTTGCCAACTTTGCCACCACTACGGTGCCTTATTTATTATTAACGATCGCGTGGATTTGGCGTTAGCGGTAGATGCTGATGGTGTACATTTAGGACAAGAGGACATGCCGATTGCAACAGCTAGGCAATTACTCGGACCACAGCGCTTAATTGGTCGTTCTACCACAAATTCTGACGAAATGCAACGGGCTATCGCGGAAGGTGCCGATTACATCGGTGTAGGACCAGTATATGAGACTCCAACCAAGGAAGGGAAAGCTGCTGTGGGCTTGGAATATGTGCGCTATGCAATGAATAATAGTTCTGTTCCCTGGTTTGCTATTGGTGGTATTGATACAACTAATATCAACGATGTCATTGATGCTGGTGCTAATCGTGTCGCAGTTGTACGGAGTTTGATGCAAGCAGAGCAACCAACTTTAGTTACTCAGTATTTAATTTCCCAATTACATCGAATTCAACCGTCAATTCCATCGTAGTCATTTCATTATAAGTTCCTAATTCCCATGTTTAGTCAAATCAATCTTCAGGTAAATGGGGAAACCCGCAATTGTGCTGCACAAATAGCTTTACCTGAATTACTCCAACAGTTGGGTTTTAATCCTCGTCTTGTCGCAGTTGAATACAATGGTGAAATTTTACACCGTCAATTTTGGGAATCAACCCAAGTTAAAGAGGGAGATAAATTGGAAGTTGTCACTATTGTTGGTGGAGGATAAATTAGATTTTGGATTTTGGGTTTTGGAACTGGAGAGACGCGATATATCGCGTCTCTCTATATTTTCCATGTTTATATTTACAAATATTATGTTGGAATTATGTCGAAAATAATTTCCTTTATTACCCTAATTAACAAACCATCTTTTTCAATCCAAATCGCGCTAACAAAACCGATAAACTCAGAGACAAAGCCAGTAGAACTATCCAACTAATTACTTTGATAACTAATATTTCAATTAAACTAAAACTTGCTTGATAAAATAATTTGGTTCCAACATAAAAAAATACTTGCGACAATATTCCATTAATACAGAAGATTCCCAAACTATATTTCGAGAGCAGCTTAATCAAAAATTCTCCTAGTACAGATAAATGAGTCTCCTGTATCGATGCAAAACATAAAAACATTGCGATCGCGCTAATGATACAAGATATAGTCGCATAATCAAATGGTTGCATTGTGCCGTTTGTGATTTTAATTAACCACTGATAATCGAACATCAAAATAATCGACATCAAGCATAATAAAAATACTTTGGTTGATAATTCTATTCCTTTTGATATTGATGCGATTAAATTAAATTGTCTATAAATAAATATACCAAGGGCAATATAAACTAACCAATAGATAATTAAAGGATGATTAAGGTTTTTTAGAACCTCTACTATTCCTTGTGTTGAACTACTCGTTAGACTAATATAAATTCCAAAAAATATCAACCATTGCAGCACTATTAATAGTAAAACACTATAATTTGAATGCAACCAACGTTTAAATACAAAATAAATTGGAAATAATTGCAGAATTACCAAAAAATAATATGAGTCAGGAAAAATTTTACCTTGGTAAATGTCTCTGCAAATTTGGAGAATGGAATTACCACTTGCAAACTTGAAAATTGATGCGATCGCAAACCAAAATAGAGTCAAAATAAAAACATGCTGTAAATGCTCAAATAATAAGCTTGATTTCTTTTTATTACCTTGGTTATCTAACTGTTTTCCTAATAAAAAAAATGAAATTGTCAAAAATACCGGAATGCAAAATCTCAAAGGTGTAAATAAAGTTTCCAAAAAATCAGCATGATTTTGGTATGTAGATATTGGTACAAAAATCGAATTATAAGAAACGATTGCCACAATACTGACAGCTTTGAGAAAATCAAGACAAAATAAGCGAGATTGATTTGAATATATCCGCATTTTGGCAATTATTTTTGAAAAGTATTTTTGGGAATTAGGATTTTTGAAAATATTCTGATTTTGTAAATATCAACGCAATCTATTACTAAAATTAGACCTTTTTACTAACATCTACATGATTGCAATAACCAGAGCCTAACATCAAGAATATATCGCAAAATAAATAAAACCCTATAAATCATTCAATTAAACTATTCAATTGAACTATTAGCGATTTATGCACCCTTTTACATCACTATGTTTGCCTGTTGCAAATATACTAGCCTAATCCCATCTTGTCTGTTCTGCCAAAATGCCAAAAGAACCCAAACTATAATTAAAGAAATCAAAAAGTTTTCTTTTGTTATTAGCAATCTATTCTGATTTCTAGCTTGGAATATCTTTATTAAAATGTAAAAGTCTTTCTCAATCAAGAGAAAGACTTCGTAAAGTTTTGATGAAAAATATCTGAATATAGGAATTAGAACATACTCATAATTGTGATGATACAGATACTTGTAAGTATGACTGCAACTCCCATCGCGATAGAAACACCTAATTGGCTCGGAGTTTTTGAAGTGTTCATCTAACTACCACCATGAATTTATCGAGGATAGTATTTACAATACTCATTTCCGTATACTTACATATTAAAAAGACTTGAATCTTAAATTACCTTAATTTCTCTTCATAATCTTCTAAGTATTTTCTTGCATTTACCTATGTTGACCAGCTATATATTAAGTAATATTAAGATGTGGGAATCATAGTTTTAAATTTAAGCATCAAAACACTGTTTGCAAATCGATTTAAGAATTTGGAGTAAGGGAACACCAAAAAATAAATTTTCCATAATTGTAGGGGTAGGGTCTCCCTACCCTTCGCGTGATAGTGTTGGTAAGTATATGATTTGAGTATTTTATTTTCTGGAAGTTCCTAACTCAATGGAGGAATTAGGACGATTTAGATTGAAATCAGGTAGTAATTGGTAATAAATTTTACTTGCTCCTTGAAAAGGAGGGTTAGGGAGGATTCAGCAGGTTAATGGGCAACATCATAGACTTCTATATACAAATTTGAGCTTAATTATTATGCTTCAATTTCAACCACCTGGCTTTATACAAAAAATAGTTCAAACATCACTGGGGAGAATGGTTTATTATACCCAAGCACAAGCACCTTGGTTAATATCTGGGGAGGAGCAGCAAGATTTACCCCCATTAGTTTTTCTTCATAATTTTGGTGGTGGTGCGTCAGCATATGAATGGTCAAAAGTTTACCCTGCATTTGCAGCAACCCATCGAATTTTGGCACCTGATTTAATTGGTTGGGGAGATTCTGAGCATCCAGTTCGCAATTATCAAATTAATGATTATCTAACAACAATTGGTGAATTTATTCGTCAAACTTGTACAGTTCCTGTAACTGTGATTGCATCTTCATTGACAGCAGCTTTGACGATTCGTTTAGCTATTAATCAACCTCATTTATTTAAAAAGTTGCTTTTAATATCACCTTCGGGATTTAATGATTTTGGTGAAGGTTCAGGAAGAAGATTACCTGTTGAAGTTATTAATATACCCTTTTTAGATAGTCTTATTTATGCTCTTGGGGCAGAAAATGAATTGGCTGTACGTAATTTTTTGGAACGTTTTCTGTTTGCAAAGTCGGAGCGAGTCACGCAAGAAATGGTACAAGCTTATTTAAATTCAGCACAACAACCAAATGCCAAATTTTCGGCTTTAGCTTTTTTACGTGGGAACCTTTATTTTGATTTGAGTTTATATATTCAACAGCTAACAGTTCCAACTGTGATATTTTGGGGAGAAAATTCACAATTTACTAATGTTAAATTAGGAAAAAGGTTAACGAAATTGAATGAAAATGCTATTCAAGATTTCATAACTATACCCGATACGGGAATTTTACCGCATTTAGAATCACCAGCAGTAGTAGTTGGTTTATTGTTGCGATATGTCTTTGGGGTAGCACAATTACAGCATATTTAATTTTAGTGACTTCCAGAAAATAAAATATTCAAACCATATACTTACCAACACTATCATGCTAAGGGTGGGGAGACCTTTCAGGTAAGCGCAAAGCGCAGGCTTCGCCAACGCCACTTTGACGAAGAGAAGTTGCGTGC
>NZ_NTFS01000296.1 GCF_002289455.1 Brunnivagina elsteri CCALA 953 | reverse complement strand
GAGAAAATCATAACCCTAACTTCTTACAAGGTCAGAGATATAATAGTATCTACCTTTTTACAGATCCATTACTCTATCAATAGGTATCTATACATAGCTCCCTATATTGATAAACTCAGAGCGTTGATACAAATGCGTAAATCTTCTCAATAGTATATCAAGAGTAAAATCATGGCAGACGAAATTAAAACTAACCCTGCGGAAGCCTCAACCCACGATGCACAATTACTTGCCGAAAATATCGTTACTGGTGAAGAAAAAGCACCATCAGTTAACTTTGAAGCAGACTATGCAGCAGCACAGGAAATGAGTGTTAGTGAAGTAGCGAAAACACCAGAAGGTGCAAAATTAGCAGAAGCGGCAGTTGCACCAAAATATGAAATCACAAAACCCGAAGAGACAGAAACCGTAGCAGTTGAAACCGGAAATCGTGACGATTTTATGGATATGGCAAATGAAATGGCTTCCGGGAATGAAGCTATTACAAGTGTTGATGATGATTTGATTAAAAAAGCATTAGAAATGGGTAAACCCGGTAAATAAGCGAAAATAGAAAGATAAATAATATTGTTTAGAGACGTGGTTATTCATCATGTCTCTCTTCAATCACATCCAATAATTCTCTCGGATGATTAATCAGAAAATCAGGTTTTTGCCTCGACAAAATATCATAGGAATTAAAACCCCAAGTTACCGCAACCACCTTTATATTTGCTTTTTTCGACGCTTCAACATCACGTGTTTCATCTCCCACATAAATAACTTCTTGCAGCTTAAGTTGTTTTTGCCGCAATACATTATTGATTATTGTCGTCTTCCCAAAAATTGTCACACCAGAGCAAACAAACTCAAACAAATCGTCCATTTGATTTATTCTCAAAAATTCGCTTACATTCTCTTGGGAATTAGAAGTAATAATTCCCAATCTATGGGTTTTATTTTTCAACTCCATAAGTGCTTCATTAATTCCATCAATCGGTTTTAATTCCGGAATTTTATCTTTTAATTCCGATTTAACTTTTTTGACTAGAAAAGGAATTTTAAACACTGAAATCCCTGAATAACTAATAATTTCCCTTGATGTCAGATTCCTTAATATAGCTAGTTCTTCGGGTGTAATTTGAATATAACCAAACTCCACAGCTAAACGATTCGCCACATTTACGAGTGCATCCACAGTGTCCGCTATTGTACCGTCAAAATCAAAGATAATCACTTTCTTCGTCATGCTTTTGCCTGGATGCTTCAAGATTTGCACTTGCATTCCTTCGTAACATTTCTGGCTTAATTCGTCTCAACGCTGATGCTGGAAATTGTTTATCCCACTCTTCGTCTGAGATTGCCGCTAATTCTACCAACTTAGGCGCTAAATTCCCAGTATATGGTTCAAATTCTGACACATTTGTGTTTTTTGCAAAACGTTGATTCCAAGGACATACATCTTGACAAATGTCACAACCTGCTACCCAACCTTGTAAATTCGACTTAATCTCCTCAGGTAATGCTTCGCTACGATTTTCAATTGTATGGTAAGCGATACAAAGATTTGCATCCACAACCCCAGGATTCGCGATCGCATTCGTGGGACATGCATCAATACAACGGGTACAAGTTCCACAATGTTCGCTATGGGGTTGATCGGGGACTAATTCTAAATTCGTCACCACTTCCCCCAAAAACACCCACGAACCATATTCCCGCGTAATTACATTACCATTCTTGGCAATCCAACCAATCCCTGCCCGTTGCGCCCAAACTTTATCTTGCACTGGTCCTGTATCTGCATAATACCGTGCCTTGACTCCATCGGAAAGCGATTCTAGCCAAATACTTAGGGCTTTCAACTTCTTGTGCATTATTTTATGATAATCTCGTCCCCAGCCATAACGGGATATTTTCCCATACTCTTCTCCTTCGGGACGTTGATGTGTAGTATAGTAATTTAACGCTACACATATGAGCGATCGCACGGACGGCATGACCAATTTGATATCCTGACGTTTCGGGTTTGCCATCCATGCCATATCGGCTTGATAACCCAATGTCAACCAGCCTTGTAACTTCTTTACCGCTTGCGTTTCCATCCCATCGGGTTCCGCAATCCCTACCAGATGAAACCCTAACTCTAAGGCTTTTTCCTTAACTTTATTGCTGCTGACTCTAGGTAATTGATTCATTTATCTTGTTTAACTTTTGCTAAATCAGCTGCAATCGAGATTATACGCTATAGAGTCAATATAAACAAATATTTAAGTTTTTTATCAGCAGTTTTCAGTTAAGAGAACACCAAAAAATAAATTCTCCAAAATTGTAGGGGCAAACGGTTGTTTGCCCTCATTTCTATTGTCATTCAAATCAGAAGAATAGCCGAAAGTCCCTTTTTTCGGCATATTTTATTAAAACTAGAATTGTTAAATAAGTTTACAATTCGCTTAAAGTGCTTTCTTAAAGTGCTGTCATCAAACTTCGAGAAATAACAGACTTTTAAGCAGTTTCTGGTAAAGTAGTTTCCAACTTTAAGCAATTACCACCATTAACCTGTAATTGGTACTCAACTTTATCCATTAACCGATTCATAATCAGCCAACCATAACCACCTTCCTGCTTGTCAGCAGGGCTTGGAGGCAAGTATTCTGATATTTCAAAGCCATCACCTCGATCCCAAATTTCCAAAGCAATTTCCCGTTGTTCAAGATGCAAACGGATTAAAATGGGGGCATTTGGATGGTCTCTGTGGGCATGACGGACAGCATTTGAGTAGGCTTCAACTAATACTAGTCGTAAACGATTTGATTGTTTCGACCAATCAACCGATTGTCCTAATTCAACTTTAAGACATCCCAGCAGCCACTCCTCTACAATCGTTAAAAACTTCAAGTCACTTGGTACGTGAAGCTCTGTCTTCATCATTTACAAAACCTCCAAGGCAAGTATAGTTTGGTCATCTTCTTGAGTATCTGTATCTGCTTGGATACGAGCTAGTAAATTGTCGAGACACAGAGGTTTTTTTTGCTTTTGCAGTAGTTTCCACAAACCATCTGGCTTCAGCATCGAATTATCAAATATTGCCTCTGTGATGCCATCACTAGCTAGCAGTAGGGTATCTCCGGTGGAAAGCAACATAGTTCCTGATTTTGCTTGCCATTTTGGTAAAATTCCCAAAGGAACACCACGGGTTTCCAAATACTGGGGTTCTTCGCTGCTGCTGGCATGGCGAGACCATACCAAAGGGTAGACATGACCAGCATTGGCGTACACTAGTTCTTTGGTAGCAGGAGTGTAACGCGCTAAAACTAAGGTGATAAAGTAGTTGTTGCTGATTAAATCATCACACAAAGCATGATTGAGGTTTTGCATCACCACATTCGGCATTGCAGGTGTTTCCTGGGATAGTTCGCGACGTAAAACAGATATTGCGCTAGCCATAAATAAGGCTGCGGGAACACCTTTACCTGAGACATCTCCCACAGCTACCCATAAATCACCTTTGGGATGGACAAATACCTCGAAAAAATCCCCTCCCACTTCCCGTGCTGGTAAACAACAGGCTTGGATTTTGGCATTATTGATTTGTGGTAATTGTTGCCGCAGGAGATTGTTTTGGATTTGACGAGCAACTTCTAACTCCAGGTGGATTTGTTCTTGTTTTTCTTGAAGTCGTTGATAGAGTTTTGCTTGGGAAACTGCCAGTGCTGCTTGCTCAGAAACACCTGCGATTAGCTGGATATCCTCTTCCTTCCAGGGGCGATCGCGTCGATATTGGCATAAAGTCAATATGGCGAGTAGTTGCTGCTGGTAAATTAGCGGCATTACGAGTTGATAGCAAGGATAACTTTCGTCCCAAGTTTTGCTCAGTTGGTATTTTCGAGTTGCCAAAACCTCGTTAATTAAAGCTTCTGGCTCTATCGGAAAACATTTCTCATCCGACTTCGAGTCTTGATAAGAAAATTCATCGATTGTGATGCGATCGCTCTCTACCGGACGTAAAAAGCAATAGGTAGCATCAAAACTCTGTCCAAGGGTAGCTACAATTTTTTGCAGCATACTGCGATAATCAAGGGATTCGCGAATAGCTGTAGTCACAGCATTAAATAGCGATTCCCGCCGCAAAGCACGGCTTAATTCCTGAGTGCGTTTTTTGACAACGCGATACGTGTCCGCAGCTTGTTCAACAACATCCTTAAGACGATCGGGTTTCCAAGGTTTAGTAATATACTTGAACACCTGACCTGAATTAATCGCGTCAACCAAATCCTCGACATCCGTAAAACCAGTCAGCAAAATCCGAATTGTATCGGGGAATCGCTCCACTGTCAGGCTCAGAAACTCCGTACCGTTCATCTCAGGCATTCTTTGGTCTGAGATAATTACAGCCATTTCCCCCTCTTTTTCGAGAATATCGATCGCACTCAGGGCATTGCTAGCTTTGAAAACATGAAAATCTCGCCGAAAAGTACGGTAGAGTAATTCTAGGTTATCCGGTTCATCATCTACCACCATCAGCTTTAATCTTTCTAACCCTGTTTCAGCCATACTTGACTTTGGTCTCGTACTTGTTTAAGGGCGATATAGTCTAAAATTTCTAAAATATAGAATTTAAGATCATCATCCCCAGCCTGCAAAACATAAAGAAGAACGCAGAACGTAGAACACAGAATCCAGCCCAGAATTAATAGAGTATATATTAACACATAGTTTCCTAATGTGTTGCCGTTTTTAGATGGCTCATAAACCCTCTGATTACAAGCTTATACCCACATAATTTCCATTTGTATCCCGATTCCCGACCACCGTATTTCTTCTTGGTAAATTGCATCCTTATTTACAGAGTACCCAGTTTTAGTAACAGAATTTACAAGAGTTTTACAATTTTGTTTCATAACCTAATCTATGTTATGTATACGTGAACTATTAACCTACCAAGCCAGAACGTAAAGCGCGAACAGCAGCTTGGGTACGGTCATCCGCACATAATTTGTTTAATATATTACGGACATGAGTTTTGACAGTACCGACTGTAATATAAAGTCTTTCGGCGATAATAGCATTGCTGCAACCTTCCACAATCAACTGTAAAACCTCTAATTCCCGTTCAGTTAAGGCATAGGGTTCAATCGTATCCTCTGCTGATTCTGTCCCATTAGAAATTTTGCGTCCAGATTTCGCTTCAGAAGTTGCACTTTCCGACTTCGGGGGATTTTGCTGGGCTTGTTGAAGAACAATTCGCGCGATCGCAGGATCAATCCAAGCATTCCCATTATAAGTAACGCGGACAGCTTCTAATAAATTATCGTACTTAGTATCCTTCATGCAGTACGAATCCGCACCAGCCGCAAAAGCCGCCAAAACAGCTTCCTTATTGTCCCGAAGCGTCAAAATTAATACTTTAGTTCCACTTAAATCATCAACACCAGTCGCTGATTTTACCTCTCGTGTCAGTTCGATTCCATCTTTGTCTGGTAAACCAATATCGACAATGGCAACATCTGGATGTAAAGCATTTAACAACTTTAGCCCATCCGCAGCATTTGCAGCCTCTCCAACAATCTCAATTTCGTCCCTTTGCTGTAAAGCAGTTCGGATACCCACACGCGTGAGGTCATGATCTTCGATTAGAGCAATACGCATTTTACTCATCATATTTCTCAGTAACTTTTGATACTCTTGCTTATAAAATCATTAAGTCGATTCACCTTTTAATTGGATAGTTATCTATCTAATCTCTTAGTTAGAAACCAGCAGAAGGTGAAGGTAGATTTCTTCGCCTGTCTCACTATTGACTGTAAAATCGAGTTTACGAATAAAGTCGTACAAGATGTAACTTCAAGCATCTTTACAAAACTAAAAAATAGAGTTCCCTCAATCAAGCTAGTAACGTCAGGAAATATTTGCTCCGTAGCTTTTACCTCCAGCATCAGCTTCTATGAAAGAAAATTCGAGTTAAATTTAAGCCAAACCTCAAGAAAGGATTATTTTAACCTTTAAAACAGCACCTTTTATTAAATTAGTCTAATTCTGTCGTTGCCCGTTAAGATACATAGGTGAGTACTGTTTCTAGACAGAGTTTTCGTTTTTCGGTTTTAATAACCGTGCCTTCTACTTCCGATCGGATGGTTTTAGTCCAAGCCAAATTAAGCAAATATTTATTTGTAGTGAATTTTAGCCTATATTTATATTGAAAAATAATTACTGTGATACAACTTTGACAATAAAAAATATTCTTACTGAGATAAATTCCTTAGAGTAAGCCACAAAATGAATGATCCTGTGTTGTCATGCTGTAGCAAGCTACAGAATGACCGAAGAGCATTTCTTTCTGTGGAGTTCACTTAGTGACCCAACTTAAAAAGTAAAATAGATTAGTATTTCTTAGTACATAATTCTGACTCAGAATAATACAATTTCAGCAACAGTAATAAGAAAATAGTAGTTGTTACAAATAAGACCAATGACATTAGGAATAAATTTGATAAACTAGCTTCATTAGAGTATGGTGTGAGGCTAATTAAAAATAGGCTTATGTCTAATCCGCCTAAATTATTTTCGGTATTAGGGCTACCAGTTCACGTGATGGCGAACTACCCCAACTGGTTGCTAGAACGCGTGCAATCAGGTCAAGGAGCGCATGTAGTCACGCTCAACGCGGAAATGACGATGCAAGCAGAGCAAAATAAACCCCTTGGGGAAATTATTCGCAACGCCGAGCTAGTAATTCCTGATGGTGCAGGAGTTGTTTTGTATTTACGCTTGTTGCTCCAGCAGAATGTCCAACGCGCCCCCGGAATCGAACTTGCAGAAAACCTACTACATAGTATAGAGCGATCGCACTCTCAAGCTAAAGTATTTTTCTACGGTGGAGCTCCTGGAGTGGCACAAAAAGCTGTAGATTATTGGCAGCAGCAAGCACCAAAATTACAAGTAGTAGGTACAAATTCTGGATATCACTCACCAGAGGAAGAACAGCAATTAAAACAAACCCTTGCCCAAATTCAGCCTCAAGTGATTTTGGTTGGCTTAGGAGTTCCCCGTCAAGAAATCTGGATTGCCCAAAATCGTCATTTGTGTCCGCAAGCAATTTGGATTGGTGTTGGTGGCAGTTTTGACATTTGGTCGGGAACAAAAACCCGTGCCCCAGCTTGGTTGGGTAACAACAATTTAGAGTGGTTATATAGGCTATATCAAGAACCTTGGCGCTGGAAACGAATGCTAGCGTTACCTGAGTTTGCCTGGAAATCAATAGTATATTCAGTCACAGGTAAGGATGTAGTTGCTCATTAAGGGGAACACCCCTGTAATAAATTCCCCAATCCTTTGTAGGGGCAAACAACCGTTTGCCCTTATTCATATTTCATCCAAGCAAACAATGCTATGTGTAGTTGGAATATTTTATTTTCTGTAAGTCTCTATTTCCAAAACTAACGTGCGTAAACAGTTGATTTCAAAAATTTACTTGTCCCTGATATTAAGCTGGCTTATTTTCGGTTTACCTGCTGCCGTATATGCGGTCAATTTTCGCGGACAAAATTTTATCCTATCCAGCGCAGGTAGCAAACAAAATTCACGCATCAAATTTAAAAAACCTCCTAGTCGAGGTTTGCCAGCCAAACGTGAAGCGGGAGGTACACGTAGATATGGGAGTAGCTGTTTTACACCAGGAACAACTCTCACATTACTGCTACCAGAAGATGGCTTTGGTTTGACTACTTCTGCATATCCACGATTCTTTTGGTATGTTCCAGCGAATACTGCACAAAGGGTAGAGTTTTCCCTCTATCGCGTAAATAGGAAAACTCAAGCAAAACAATTGGTTTATAAACAATCTTTGCAACCGACTCAAGAAGCAAAAGTAGAAAGTATTGAATTACCCAAAAATCGCCAAGTTTCACCTTTAAAGATTAATCAACTATATCAATGGTCGGTGACAGTATTTTGTACACAGCAAAACGATGGTTCTGAAGTATCAAGAACTGTGGAAGGTTGGTTAGAGCGTATTACCCTGCCTCAAAATATCGTCAGGAAGTTACAAACACTTAGTCCCAAAAATAGATTAGCTGTATATGCAGAGCGGGGATTATGGTTTGATTTACTTTCTACTTTAGCACAATTGCATTATTGTCGTCCTTCAGATGTTTCTTTATCTAATATGACTGCCGATATATTTGAGCAAGTTGAATTATCTGAATTAACCCAATCTTTCACCACCACAAAATTAAATTCTCTATCAACAAAGCATTTTTGTATCAATCATTGAAATTATCATTTCTCTAAGAGCAAAGAAATTTCTCGCAAAAAAAGCAGGTTATGTACCTGCTGTCAAATGTTTTGATATTAAATCAAACAAAATTTTACAACTTGCCTAGATACTAAACACAAATTAAGATTCGTATAGTAT
>NZ_NTFS01000295.1 GCF_002289455.1 Brunnivagina elsteri CCALA 953 | reverse complement strand
GACTAGGCTGTTAACTTTGTACCCTTTTGCCCATAAGACTTCATGCAGAAAATGTGTTTACTACTTTTGTGGGAAAACGGCTATTCCAGACGTTTTCCCACGAACAAAAAATAACACGGATAATTTTCCGCAAAATCGCCTAAAAACCCACAAAGTCAACAGCCTAGTGTCTGACTACCGCTTGTCGAATATCCTTTAATCAGATAATCAATGTCTTTAAGGAATTGCTCAAAGTCATTAGTCGTATCAACCAATTTATTCTGTAGTTTTTTCCCAAGGGTTCCCCCCAAAGGCTTTTTCCCGTTAAGGGTATCAGCCAATGTCAAGCTTTGCTCGATATCCTTTTTTACGCGTTCGGTTACTTTCGCCTCGTCGGGTAATTTTTTGGTCATAATTTATAAAGTTTCAGCCCAGTCATTGAATCCATCCGGTGGTTCCTTCGCGTCGCCACCTTTGAAAATATCGGTCATCTCTTCGCCCGATTGGGTAAAGGCTCCCCGAATTGCGGCTGCACCCTGCAATAAATCAAGTAATTTATCATGCAGGGAATTGTCCCCCGTCCAATCTTGGTAAGCGATTTTCATAATGCTTTGTTGCAAAGTTCGCTTCATACTTTCATTTTCTTCGAGCTTCAATCCAGCTTCTGGGGTCGTAATGCTTACAGGAAAATCAACAACCTTTTCCTTAGTCGGGTAATCCAAGTAATCTTGAATATCTTCAACTATGTAATTGGTGCGAATGACGTTGCCTTTAATAGGAATTAAATCGCTTAAAACTCGCATTAGCAAGTCAACAATTACCGAATTATCCCGATTTTGTCCAGCTTGAATAATTATTAATTCCTTGAGAGTTTCCGCAATATTAACGAGGCGAACTGTTTTAGTTTCGCCATCCTTTTTGTATTGGATTATTTGATGCCACCCGCCCATCACGGCACTCTCTTGTTCAACCTGCCAGTTGAGGAATTGAGTTAAATTTTTCAATTGAATTGGTTGAGCCGAATCATCGTAAATCCCCCATAAATCGTTAACATCTTCGGGGAATTGCAATGCATAATCTTCTACGATTGACTTTGGTGCTGTAATAGGATATTCAGCAATGCCGATAATGTCGTTAATTACTTCAGCTCGATTGGTATTAATTCTTACTGCGTTGAATAAAGTTTTTTGTTCCTCATCGTAAGGTTGATATCCCTTGGTAGTTTCGTCATAATCTCGAATATTTACGGTCAGTGGGTCTCCAATTCTTTTTAAAATTAATCGTAACAATGCATCATTTTCGCGTATATTTGGACAGCAACTCATAGGTGGGGGTGGGGGTGGTTCAGGGGCTTCATCAAATTTTGCTACCCATTGCGCTTGAAAACTTTTCGCGGAAGCTCGAATAGTTACATAGTCGTAAGTATAATACTTTCCATATAAATCTTCTTTTTCTTCTTTAATGGAGACAGTTCGTGGTTCAAACCGACTTTTTATAGTTACTGGGAACGCTTGATTGCTTCTACTGAAAGAAGATTGTACTTCTCGCTGCTTCCAAAAATAGTTTTTGTAGCCTGATGGATAATCTTCTTGGGGGAAAATACCACCCCACAATCTAGGTAATGGTATTTGGTTCCTTGAAAAATTATTATTAGGGGAATAAGTCACCCCAAAGGGAAACTTTCTATCATTCAAATCTTGCCAATCAAGCGCATAAAGGCAGGATACTTCGCAGTCTTGCGAAACCGTATAGTATCCCCCATATCCGCTTCCCTCATAAGAAACTGGTATTCCGTTATAAAGATTGTTTAAAAAAGCTTGTACGCCCTCTAAGCCAATGCTGAAACTTGCTAGCAAAGAAGCAATGGAGGAAGTTATTTTTCTGGTAGCTTTTAAAATTATTCTCAAGTGGTAATCTTTATTTAAATAGCTTCCGATTACATTTCCATTCTCCCATTCTATTTTTGTTATTCTGATAATTTGCTCTGGATGCCCATAGGCATGCCCAGATACACCATCAAGAAAAGAAGGACTACCATCATAATAAGAACCGAAGTTCCCTTGAGTCTCCCCTAAATCGTAAGTGGGGAATAAAATATAAAATCCATTTAGTGATTCGATAGGAGGGATTAAGGGTATCTCTTCTTGATATTCGCTAGTAAGTGTCGGTAAGGGTGGTGATGGAGTAGAAGGCACTCGGCACTCTTCCCGTCGGGTGTAATACCTTAAACGCGGAAATTTAATATACCAATATGAAGTATTAATATCAAAATACGAATCACATTCATCTTGATAGGTGGTGACTGATAATTCCGCAGGTTTATCTGTTAGCTCAATCTTGAACGAACCGGGCATTTCCCCGCCATCGACAAGGACTAGCGGTACTTCAATTTTGAATAAATTTTTACCCTTGGGTGATACAGTTTTTACCATTGATTAAAGATGAATCGTTTGCTGGTAATGCGTAATGGATTATTACTTAATTGTAGGTATTTTGCTTTCATGACTTCGTAATCATTGTTTCCGTAAATTGAATAAGGTATTTTGAAGTCATCTAGATTATTAGAATAGTAATAAGGTTTTTGCTTGCTCATTTTCTGACTAACTGATAAGAAAAGCCAGAAGAAACAAAATAATTATTGATAGAGACAGTAAAAGACCCAGAGGATGCCGGGTAATTTCCTAGTAGATTGATTTTGGTTGGGGTTATTTCATTATTTATTTCTGCGGTTGTTACCAAAACATTAACAGTAGTTCTGATGGTATCGTTAATTGTGGCAGCCTTCCCGGCAAAAAGAATGGGGGCAATAAGATTTGAACTGATAAGATTACTTCTATTGCCCAACATTAATCTTCTAGTTAAAAAGCCGTTTGATGGCATAGCAGAATTTGAGTAGTAAGAACCATAAAAAGATTTAATAAAATAATTAAATCTCCAATTTAATTGATAGATTTGACTCTGAGACATAGACACATCAGGGAATGGGAAATCTTGAACTTCTCCCATCCATGCATTATTATTATTTCTGCTTAAATAATTCCATTTCTGAATTAAATTATTTTCGCTATCTATTTCATTCCAGATATCCCCAATTATTGGGGATGCGGGTATATCTTGGCTAGTAATTATATTTGAGTTACTGCTAACAATTGCAGAATCATCCAAGAAAGGCATAGCTAGACGCTCCTAAATTCAGTAATTTGAATTGTGGATGCATTTACAGAATAGGCATAAATATTCCCACTATAGACGGGAACAGGAAATTCATACCCCTTCCCAGAAGAGAGTCGAATTGAATAGTCAGTATTATTGGTTGTTGCGGTATATCCAATAAATACTGCCTCATTGCTTCCGTTAAAAATGGTCAATCCAGCTTTATTACTGGCATTACTAATTAAAGTATTAGTAGCAGCTAATAAGTTTTTAGTCGTAGGAATTGCCTCATTATTTGTCAATAAATCATTTATAACAATCTCCTGGGTGACACTTCCGTAAATGGTTAACGCATCTACACTGGCTAATTTTCCGTATCCGACATCCTTGACTGAGCAAGCAATTTTCCCATTACTTCCAAGTTCGGCGGCTAACCCGTCAGTATAGAAATCAAGTAGAGAGAAATTTCTGAAAGGATACCCAGCTTGATTAATTAATGACACTGAGCCTAATGTAATGTAATTACTACCATCATTACTAATTTCTAGATCGACTTGAATGCGTGGATTATTCCACTCAATATCCATTATTTTGATTAGTCTTTCTTGGTCGGTATCTTCTAATCCAATGGCTGGGATTGGAGCCGATGCCAGCGAGGTAATTTTTGAATATGCTTTTAAATTCTTTAAGAATCCGTTAATTGAAATTATCCCCTCGCTGGGGATATTTGAGGGTAGAGAATTATCAAATAAAACAATTCGATTACCCTGATTGCTTGCCCCTATTTGAATCGCGATTGTTTTGTTAACTGCTATAGTTTCCATTGTTTTGATTATTTCCGAATCAACCGATATTTTAAAGATGAAGCGATTCTAGTTCCTGGGGCGTTTCCAGTTTTTAGGGTGCGATGCTCGACAAATTCTTTATTAGTAGGAGAAAAAGCGGCATTAATAGGGACAACCGTTTTAAATTCTGAATTAGGTAACGCCCCAGTATCTGCAACAATGGTCACTGTGTTGTCACTTGTCATCCAAACAACTACCTTGAAATAGTTATTTGCATCAATAAGTGCCCCGTTATAATCGCAATATGTCGAAAGTTCTGTAAAAAAATACTGATATCTATGGTCAAGCGGTAAAAATAAGCTATTAAACCCACCCTGAAAACTCGTGGGACTAGGAAAATCAAATTGGTATGTATGAAGAGAGTACCAGCTAGAGTTTAAATATATCCAGTCTTCAACAAGTTGATTAGCACTACTAACTTCATGCCATATTTGCCCTGGGAATGGATTGTTTGGGACGGTGGACGATGTAACGCTAATTGCATTAATCTTATTATTTAAAACTGTGATTAACCCATCTACATAGACTACAGTTGCAGCATTACTCAATGCTGTCGCTAAGCCTGTAATTGTTCCTATTTCTTGAATGTGCGAATTATTCGCTTTTCCATTAAGCACAGTAGATAAATCATTAATATCATTGATAATATGCGAGTGATTAGTGCTAGCCTTAGCCGCAAGCGAAGTAGATAAATCTTCAATTTGGTTAATAGAATGTCCATGAATTGTATCAGCTTTACTTGTTAAGACTTGCTGCAATAAAGCAACGTCAGAAATCGCAATGGGAAGAACTAGATCGGAATCCTGCAATAAATACTCCATCGAATAACTCCCATGTACCACAACTAAATCATCGCTAGTTAACAACCCGTCCCCAGTATCTTCAATACTTAAACCAATAGAAAACCCATCCTCAATTGTTGTACCAAACTTATCGCTAAAAAAAGCGAGTAGATTAACAATGCGATATGGATACCCTGAATAGTTAATAAGGTTAACCACTCCCACCATTTTAAATTCCCCATTTTCACCTAAATAAATATTTAATTGCTTTCGAGGCGAGGAATTTTCAATTGCTAATGTGCGGTAATTTTTATCGACAATTGAATCATTTAATTTAGCGAACGGAACATTCACCGGGGGCAAGGAGGACATTCTAGTAAATACTAAAATATCTTTAATTTGGATTGACTTGGTGATAATGCCTGAATATTCAGGACTAGAATTATCTAAAATTGGAATTATTGCCGAAGAATTCGCGGGTAGTTGTTGGTTTATTGTTTTTTCAATAGCAACTTGTCTGGGCATTTATTTGATTCGATTAATCCAGTAGGTATTCGTTAGCCATAGTTTTTACAAATCCATCCCCAAGCTCGAACACGATCGGGATTGTGGCATTACCGTTGGCATTGCGAGCGTCCGAGTCAAAAGATGAACTTATATAGTTGTTTTGATTGGGATTTTTGTTTGGATTACCCTCGACAATTTCAAGGTAGCTTAAGACTTCGAGGAAATATCCTTCCACTGTCAAGCTTTTGAATGTCCCACCAGTCCCTGGGGTGAAATCGGTATTAATCAAATAGCTTGCAGGGTTCTGTACTTGCTGTCCCAAGTCATTAATACTTGGTAAAGCCGGAATTTGGAAGGTAATATTTGCGATTCCGCTGGATAGGGAGAACGAACAATTAATAGTATTTCCGTTGTTGGGGTTTTTGGCTGGAATCTTCTCCCAGTTTTTGATAAGGGCAATACAATCTAATAATTGTTGTTCGGCATTGTCGGATAATATTGTCGCTCCCGTGCCTGGGGTGACTGTTGTCATATATACCTTTTTAGATGTTTTTAATATCTTCAAAATAGCTTAACACAAACACTCAAAAGAGGAGAAACCCCAGGGGTTTAGCACGAATCACAGCCCATTAAAACTATTTATAATTAAATAAATTGCAGCAAATATAGGTACTCTTATGGCTCGTCGTCCAGGCACTCGACAGAGATTTTCTAAATTAATTGAAAAGTTCAAAGCATCCGGAGGAACCGGAGGAAATGACCAGGCAGTTGTCCAGTTTGGGAATTATTTGAAAGGATTAAATAAAGCAAACGTAACCAGAAAGCCAACTGGGAATGCAATTAAAAGATATAGAGCGAAGGTAATCCCTTTTGGACTGACTCCAAGCGCTACCGCTACCGACCGATTCTTTGCTTGCACCTTTACTGGGCAAGCTTACGCTATATTTGAAGGTCTTGGTACTGCTAAAAATACATTTGGCTTGGAAATCGTTGGGGATGCTCCAAGCGCTGCCGGAGTTAACGTAGATGATAATTTTTTCCCCGCTCTTGCAAGGGTAAAGGTAGTTCCAACCACGAGTACTACTAGTACTCGTATCAGTGGAATCACTAAAGTCTCTTATAAAACTGTTCAGGGACGGACTGGGAGTATTCCTTTTGGACGTGGCGGTACGGGTGTTAAAGACGCTCAAACGCAATCAGCAGAGGTTGCTATAAACGAAATAGACGAACAAGACGTAGCGACTACTATTATTTCTCTTCTTAAGGGGTTGGTGACTACTTCTCCTGCGGGTGTAGTCGCTTCCGTAACAATAGTCCCTGAGTCGTTCGTTCCCGTTGCTCTGGCATCCTTTACTCCGTCTTCTCCTCCTACCATAACCCTTTAATGATTAATCTACAGCAACGGAATTTCATCGAAAATTTGCTAATTGTGACCGACTTATCAAAAGAACAAGAAGAGCTTCTTTTTAATTTCGGGTGTGCTCAAAAGGTACAGCAAGCTAGCATCGCTTTAGTAAAAGGGGAGATGTCAGCCGATGACTTTCTTGATGCTGTAGAGGAATACGTACCAATCGATAACTACTTAGATGAAATCTGCGAAAATGTAGAAATTTTTCTTTATCAATGACTACATTTGTAGATGATTACGGGATATGGGATAGCGTCGGGGAGGTTACCGTCAATGCTGTTGACTGGTCGTTGTTCCCCGGCGTTATTTTCAATGGTGAAACTTTTAGATTTAGCTATACAACTGACTGGGATAAATGGATATTCGCCCTTGACGATAGGATAAATATTATTTGCCGATTCCGATACGGCGCTAGTTCATCAAATCAAATTGTTAGCCCATCTTTTCGCCTTTATCCAAAACAAGATAAAGAAATTAGGCAATATAAAATAACGGATAAATTTAGAGAGAGCGAGTTAACGGAACGACGGATCGAATGCAAGGCAATTCGTAGATACAATCGATTTATTCCTGCTAGCGCGGGGGTGGCAAACCTACAGCTTAAAATCGAATATTTGCTATGACCGAATTTATATTGTCTGGTACAGAAGAAACATTAAAACCGACTATCACCCTGCTTGTTGCTATCTATCAGATGTTAGAAGATAGGGATATTGGGCAGTTTGTCGGTCAACCCTTGGTCGAGAATGTTCAAACAATGCCTCATACTTCCCGACTTAAATTAATTCTATCAAGCGTAAAAAGTCCACCCCTTAAAGCCCCTATTGGGCAAAGACTTATTCAAGCTGAATATCAAATACCCGATATCAACCCAAAAAAAATCACCTGGCAAGGCGTTAAAGATGTTTGCGGTGGTAGTAATGGGTTTATGTGGGGGAATTGGCTTGCCTCTGCAAACTTAGATAATGGAAGGCAGATGCAAGCGTATGGAAGCAATGCCGACGAAGCCGACAATATGATGGATCGGATGCTGACATTAACCAGCGCTAAAGTACTTTCGCGGGGATGTACCGAGCTTAAAAAAGTAGGCAGAAGGGCAAAAGGACAAGGACTATATCGCGAACCAACTCGCGTTTATCCAGTTTACTTTTACATAGTCAACACCAAGCGGATCAATCGAGTTGAGACGAGAATGAAAACCGAGGAGATGGTTAGTAAAAAACGCTCAAAACTGCGCGGGGACTATTTAGAGCGGGGGACTTCAAGGATTCCACTCTATACCAGCAAACAACCCCCAAACTTTAGCGCCATTATGCGGAAAGCCTTGGATTTTAGCTCACACGACGATAGTTAAATGGTGCGATGCAAAATCCCAAGTTTAGAGCCATTCTTGGGAAGAATAGGACATTAGTTAGGTAATTGTAAGCACCTAACATTTTTACCATAATTTCTAAATCTTGGCAGATTCCTGGCAGATTCCTGGCAGATTTATACGGAGCCGATGCTAAAACCTATGGGTGACTTGGGACTCGAACCCAAAACCAGCAGATTAAGAGTCTGATGCTCTACCATTGAGCTAGTCACCCGTAGAATCTAATTTCTATTAATTTTTATCATATCACAACTATTTTCTACCAAGAGTTAATTTTTGCAATTCCTCCAACAGTTAGAGTAAGCCACAAAATGAATGATCGATCCTGTGTTGTCATGCTGTAGCTTGCTTCCCGCAGGGTGGAA
>NZ_NTFS01000294.1 GCF_002289455.1 Brunnivagina elsteri CCALA 953 | reverse complement strand
GAACGAAACAGCCCTGCCTTTCCAAGGGGGGAAAATAAAAAGTCTAATTCCCTCCCCTTAGCAAGGGGAGGGTTAGGGTGGGGTTCTTTTATACTGGTGAAGGAAGCAGATTCTTAAGTATTAACCAATAACTATTAGCTATAAAAAATTTACCGCTAAAGACTATGACCGATTTTTATCAGTAGCCTTTAGCGGTTTAATAAATATGAGATTGATTTCGTGAAGGTATAAAATCAGTGGAACTAACTCAACTAGGGTGGACAATAGTCGCAATCTATAGTCTATTCTTGTAGTGTTTATGCATCCTATTTTTATAGCTAGGCAGGCATTCTTGGCTGTGCGTTCAATAACCTCCAATAAAAAGTAGAGTAGATGAAAATCAAGACGAAAACACAATATATTTAGGATGTACTAAAGAATAGCGATCGCGTAAATACTAAAGCGGTTAGGCACTAGCTTTAATATTTTTTTTTGGCTGATTAAAATCTTTACCTGTGCCTTGTTTATAAGTTAGCACCCTTATTCTGAATTTAACCAGTTGTTTACCAAAATTAATTGCTGTTTACTTTTTGCAAACTATTGACAATCAGCTTTATATTATTGTGAGTAATTACTCTCATTGATATAAATTTTATTTACGCTTAAATCTGAACCATTTTTTAAACACTTGACAAATACGATCGCATAACGGTTCAGATTTTGAATTACCTTTCTTATATACGGGTTTGTATTGGTATCTAGAATAAGCTGCTGGAGTTTTGCTATACTTACCCCGAAAATCCATTTCCAGTTGTGCAGCTTTGGTTAAATCTGCTGTAGCACGAAGTTCATAACCAAGCTGGGAACAAAGCAACCCTCGGTATTTATAGGCTTCAATGTAATAAGGGTTAATGCGAATCGCTTGGGTAAAATCATTAATCGCATCTTCGTATTTACCTAATCCCACATTCTCAACCCCATATTCATAAAACCTTTCTGCATTTGATGCTTTCTGTTGTGGATTGGTTTTTTTCGGGTTGACTTTCGTGCTATTTCTTGGTGGGGGAGAATATTGAGAATTATTTTTATTTGGTGAATTTTGATAATTTTGGGGTTTGGCTTTTGTTACTGGATTGCTGGAAGGAGGATTTACAAAACTTGACGCATCTGACTTCAGCTTTCTATAAGCCCCATTAATAATCTTAATCCGTTCCTCAGCCTGTTGCTTTTTCACAATATCAGTAAAGCCATCAGGATGCCAAATTTTCACCAACTGCCGATAAGCTTGCTTGATTTCCTCCTGCGAAGCACTTGGCATCAATCCGAGAACCTCATAAGCACGATAAATATCCATGCGATCGCTCATAATTAGGAAAAAGCAACAGGTAAATATATTTTAACAACTAGAGACTGACAAATGCCTAATCCCCAATCCCACTAACCATAATAATTAATCATTTACCTTCTTCATCGGTAGCTGAGTGCGTCTACCTGTGCCATCGCTGCCATTATTAATCGGAGTCAACATAATAGTGCGATCGCTACTGCCACTTGCTAAAGTTTTACCATCTGGACTAAAGGCAACACTGAATACTCTATCTTCATGTCCGGTATAACTACGTATAACTTTAGCTGAGTCTATTTGCCAAATTTTAACGGTTTTATCTCTACTACCACTGGCTAATGTCTTCCCATTTGGGCTAAATGCTATCGTATAAATACGGTCTTCATGTCCAGTGAATGTATTAATTTCTTTACCATTTTCTATATTCCATAGTTTAATCATTGTATCCCAACTACCGCTCGCCAAAGTCTTGCCATCTGGACTACAAGCAACTGAACAAACATCATCGGTATGACCGGAAATAGTGAGAAACTTATAATGCTCTAAATGCCAAATTTTAATAGTTTTATCTTTACCACCACTTACTAGAATCTTACTATTAGGAGTAAAAGCAAGACACAAAACATCATCGGAATGTCCTTTTAAGGTATCGAGTTCTTTGCCAGATTCCACTGACCAAAGTTTAATATCTTTGTCTTGACTACCACTTGCTAAAATCTTACCATCAGGACTAAATGCAACAGCATAAACTCGCTCATAATGACCTTTTAGTGTGTAAATTTCTTGACCAGTTTGTACATTCCAAATTTTAATAGTTTTATCATCACTACCACTAGCTAATAATTTCCCATCGGGGCTAAATCCAACAGAATTAACTCCTCCTGAAGATGAATTACTATGATGTCCAGTTAAAGTACTATATTCTTGATTACTAAGATTCCAGATATTAATTGTTTCATCGTAACTACCGCTAGCTAACAAATTTCCATCTGGATTAAAAGTGACTGATAAAACTAAATCAGAATGTCCTTTGAGAATTTGTGTTGAATCGATTGGTGATGTGGAGAATTTGTTAGTATTTAATGTTTCATTACTAGTCGATTCAGGAGTATTTGTAGAAGTATTTGTAGAAGTATTTGTAGAAGTATTTTTAGAAATACCTATTTTACTTGGGGAAAGCTTTTCAGGAGTCTGATTTAAATTAGTTTGTGATTTGGGAATATTTGATGGGATATTGGATGAAGATGAAATAATTGGTGTAATATTACTTTCTCTCTCAGGTGGATTAGTTGGATTAGTAAGATTACTAGTAATTTTTTCTATGGAATTATTACGTTGATCGAGTCTTGCTAAAAACTGCGAAATAGCTCCCTTAACTTCAGTAATATCATCTTGTGTTTTCCTCATTAACTGCTGATGATTGAGTTGTAATTGCTGTATTTGCTGTTGAATATTATTAAAATATTGTGTCAGGGTATCGACTTGTCCCAAACGTTGATTAATCGCATTCACATTTGCTTGTTGATTTAATTGAATTTGCTCAATTTGCTTACTCGAATTAGCACTGAGATGCTGTGTTAAACTATCAACTTTTGATAATCTTTGATTAATTCCATCAATACTTCTTTGTTGAGTTTTGTGGAATTCTTCTAATTGCTGCTGCGTTGAATTCAACTGTTGATTAAAACCATTGACTAAAGCAGTAACATTCAACTGCTGATTTGTCTGAAATTGTTCAGCTTGCTTTGAAGACGCTGTATTTAATTGTTGCGTCAATACATCAATTTGTGCCAGTTTTTGATTAATCGATTGAGCATTTTGGGCTTGATTTTGGCGTAACTGATCCATTTGCTGCCTCATGGCATTAGACTGTTGAGTAAAACTGTCAACTTGAGCCAAACGCTGATTAATAATATTGACATTTTGCGCTTGATTCTCACGTAATTGTTCGAGACTCTGTTGGTTTGCTGCTAACTGTTGGACAAAATTATCAACTTGGTTGGTATTGACTTGTTTTTGAGAAGCACTCAATGAAGTATCTACTTGACTAAAACGCTTATTCATGGTAAGGATATTTTGCTGTTGACTTTGCCGCAATTGTTCGAGTAGTTGCTGCGTATCTTTCAATTGTTTGCCTAAATCATTGGATTGATTCATGCGCTGATTCAGAGCGATCGCAAAATTCTGCTGGGTTTGTTGAAGTTGCCCAATCTGCTTTTGGAGAGCATCAAACTGGGACAAACGTAGATTAATCGCTTCTACATCTTGTTGTTGAAGGTTACGTACTTTTTCGACCTGTTGCTGGGTAAGATTCAACTGTTGCTGGGCAATGCTCAATTCCGGATCGACTTTAACCTTTTCACCAATAGAATTTTCTTGACGTTGTTGTAACTTTCGTAACCTTTGCTGACTAGCCAAATTCAAAGCGACACTAACAGTCAAAGGAATAATCGCATAAGCATAATCGTAACTAATCCAAGCCGCTAATACCCCCCATATTGAGAGTCCCATCGAGAGATATTCAACAAATTCGAGAATGCGGCTTTTAGTCATGGTTGTTTTACAACACTTGTAAAAGTAGAAAAAACTCCATAGAGTCAGGTTTGCGAGTTACTTGTTGTCAGGTAATCTAGGGAACTAGGAGTTAGAAGTTATGAGTTGTGAGTTATGAATTCTGAGTTAAGAGTTGAAAATTATGAATGTTCCTGGAGAGCTTAGAGGTTGTTTGAAAAGTCTCCTTCTATGTCATGCTGTAGCTTGCTACTTACAGAAGCCGCTTGCGCGTCTACCCGCAGGGTGGAACGTACTCCGAAACGGAGAAGTAAACTACGCGCAGCGTGTCGCTTTGCGACTCAGCGCGTACGCTCCACTTGGTTTCGCTCAGAATGACAAATTATACCTTCCCAAACTTTTCAAACATGCTCTTAGACAAAAAGCAAATTTATTAATGAGTATGCACAAAACTGCTTTTTTCATAGATATTTGCTTGCTAAACAAGGTATTTTATCTAGAAACAGGCTTTTGGAGACTTCGCGCATAAATCCTATTTATAACTTTTCACTCCTAACTCCCCAATCACCTTTTCAATGCTTCTCACCAAAGTCAGTGAAGTAAACCTATGTTATCTATATTGAGAAACTCGCTTCTGTCACTCCAAACACCTCACAGTGGTTATCACTGGGATAAAAGCGATCGCCGTTTTTTTGAGGGTTGGTACTATCGCATTACCCTTCCCGCAGAAAAACAAACTTTTGGCTTTATGTACTCCATCGAAGATCCAATTGGTGGAAAACCCCACAGTGGAGGAGCAGCACAAATTCTCGGTATCGATGACGAGTATCTTTGCCGCACTTTTTCTAATGTCAATAAATTTTGGGCAAGTCAGGATAGTTTGGCTTTAGGACATTGGGGAAAAACTAATTTACCAACCCCAGCATCAACCCAACCATTTTACCTACTGCCCAATGAGTTCGAGCATTATGTCCAAGAAGGTTATCAAGCAACAGCAACCCTCAATCAAGGCATAATTCACGATCCCGGAACAGGCTCTAGTTGTCGCTGGCAGTATGAAATTGAACCAGTATATGGTTGGGGAAATAAACATAGTTTGCAGCAATCCACAGCTGGCTGGCTCTCCTTTTCCCAGATATTTGAACCAGGATGGCAAATATTGATGGCACACGGGTTAGCAACTGGTTGGATTGATTGGAAAGGCAAGCGTTACGAATTTAACAAGGTTCCTGCCTACAGCGAAAAAAATTGGGGTGGTGCATTCCCCAAAAAATGGTTTTGGCTAAATTGCAACAGTTTTGAAAATGAATCTGATTTAGCCTTAACTGCGGGAGGTGGTAAACGCGGAGTTCTCTGGTGGATGGAATCAGTAGCAATGGTAGGCATTCACTACCAAGGCAAATTTTACGAATTTGTACCTTGGAACTCAAAAGTTACTTGGAACATAGCCGAATGGGGTCATTGGCAAATGCGTGCCCGTAATTCTGAATACGAAGTAGAATTAATTGGCACAACTGATTTACCGGGAACTCGCCTACGTGCCCCGACAGAAGCCGGTTTGATGTTTTGTTGTTCCGACACCATGCAAGGCAAGTTATCTTTAGAACTTCGAGAATTAAGTAGCGGCAAAAGCAAAATCGTCCTGAAAGCCACTAGCAACCTGTGTGGATTAGAAATAGGCGGCAATCCTTGGGATAACTCCTGGCAATCTGATTAAAACTGCTATAATCCTACATAGCAGTTTTTTGGGGCTGTAGCTCAGTTGGATAGAGCGAGCGCCTCCTGAATAATCGGGCACTACAAGGGAAACTTTGTACGTGAATGTGGTTAAACTCGGTGAAACCTAAAAAGTGAAAGATGTGTCTGTAACTTCATGGCAATACCGAATCAAGCCGAAATTAGTACTAAGTGTTGAGCATTGAGTATGGGTATTGAGTGTATTCTAAATACTCTTAACTCATAACCCATAACTATTTCGGAAGGTCGAGAGACTAAACAGCCACCACCTAAAGGTTAAGAGCGATCGCAGCTTTCTTCCTATGGTGAAGATATAGTCCAGAGAGTGGGGAAACTCACACAAATCTGAAGCGCTAGGTCGCCGGTTCGAGACTGGCCAGTCCCGTTTAAAAATAATCAGTAAAGTAGTGGCAAATCCTTTGTCTTCCGTCTAAAAACGGCTAAAATTATCGTGCATCATCCCAAAGTTTGATTTTTGCTTTGTGCCACTCGAATTTTTTTTGCTATAAATTGAATTCTGAAACCTAATTTCTGAAAGTTCTCAGAAATTAGGTTTCAGTCTTGAGCTATTGTCACGCTGTAAAAATGCAACCAAAGAGCTAGTTATCTGGTTTCTGGTGGTGTTTGTAAAACTCAGTTTGAGCAACAGCAAGAGAATTCCCCTGATTATTTCGCCTGGGGTGATTTTCTGTAGTTATACTAATCTAGATAATTAATCTTGTTCAGAGAAAAACTTATATCGGCTACAAGTGTTATATAACCTTGAATAAGTTACTTTTTAAGAGTGTTTCCAATCGGTTGACAATTTTCGCCCTACCGCTAATGCTGCTGTGGGGTTACAAGGAGCTTCAGACTCAATTGATTCAGCCTCAAGCAATTTTGGTTTTGGGTGGTTCAACAGAAAGATTAGAAAGGGAAAAATTTACAGCAACTTTTGCTAAGCAGCATCCAAATATACCAATTTGGATATCTGGAGGTAGTCCAGCAGTTCCTACAAAAAAAGTATTTGCTAAAAAAGGGGTTGATTTAAAACGTCTTCATCTCGACTACGACGCGCAAGATACGGTGACAAATTTTACAACAATTGTTGATGAACTTGAAGCTCGTAAAATTAAAAAAGTATATTTGATTACTTCAGATTTTCACATGCGACGTGCCACAGTCATTGGCGAAATTGTTTTGGGTAGTCGAGGGATTGATTTCAAACCTGTACCTGTTCCTTCAGCAGAAAAATCACCCGAACCGATTGGAAAATCATTTCGTGATGGGGTTCGCTCAATCCTTTGGTTGACGACTGGTTACACTGGAGCCAAAGGAGAACAGCCGAAGGAATAATTTTAGATGAGTTAGGAGTTAGGAATTAGGAGTTAATAAGCATTTCTCAATTCCTTATTTTTCCTGGACTAATACAAAAGGTTGAATAATAAGAGTGTTAAAACGCTTACTGCGGTTTGTGTTCCACTCACCAAGTTGTTTGGTAGAAGGTTTTGTGAGTAAAGCTTCATCCATCCAGACTTGGATATCAGAGGTTTTGTCGGATGCGATCGCAACTCCTACATCAATTAAGTCAACGAGTTGGGAGACTACAATCACCATATCTCGTTGTGCGTGGGGAATCAACCAGTCCCACTCAGCTTCATCAACATTCTCAGATAATTCTGTTCTAATATCTGGCATAATTCCCTACTTTATAGGCTTTTACTGCTTCATTTAT
Source organism: Brunnivagina elsteri CCALA 953 (assembly GCF_002289455.1). Taxonomy (GTDB): domain Bacteria; phylum Cyanobacteriota; class Cyanobacteriia; order Cyanobacteriales; family Nostocaceae; genus Brunnivagina; species Brunnivagina elsteri. The sequence goes on along the minus strand of NZ_NTFS01000294.1, from coordinate 1,143 downwards.
TTTTTTATTTTACCCGAATTCTGGAACAATTTATTAACTTATCTTACGGTCAAATAGTTCTACGGACAAAAAACAGTTTTATACGACTGAGAAGATGTTATATTTCCGATTTCATTTCATCAATTTCAAACATGGAAACAATTACACCAGCAATTGGGATTGAGATAAAAATTCCCAACAAACCCGCAACTCTTGCCCCAGCTAATAATGCAAAAAACACAACCACTGGATTTAAATTTAAGGCATCTTGCATAATTTGCGGTGCAATTAAATTATCTTGAATTTGTTGTAAAATAATGCAGACAATCAATACTTTTAAGGCTAGCCAAACACTTTGAGATAGAACAATTAAAGTAACTAAACTAACTCCTAAAGTAGCTCCAATTCCGGGAATTATATCAAGAATACCGATGATTACCGACAAAACCAGAGCAAAAGGAACTTGTAGTACTGTAAAAGCGATAAATGTTGTAATTGTTAAAAATAAAGTTAATGTTAATTGCCCTTTAAAAAATCCGAGAAAATTATTTTTGACAATATGTGTTAAATTTCTTCTTCGTGATTTGGGTATGATTTGAAGGAGAAACGACCACAATTTTTCTCCATCAAGCAACATAAAAAAGGCGACAACGGCAATTAAAATAAATGTGACGAAATTAGTAATAAAACTTTGAAATATTATCAAACTATTAGCCAGAGCGGATACTGCTTGATTTCGCAACTGCTCTTCAAAAACAGTTAAGTCAATTTGTAAATTGCGATCGCGTAAAAATTCCTCTAACTGGTTGGATAAGGGTATTAATGAATTTAAAAAACTAGTAACACTATTAATTAATTGTTGTCCTTGGGATAAAACAGCCAAACCGACAGTAACACTCAATCCTGCCAAAAGAATAATACTTAATAGAAAAACTAAGGTTACAGCGATACCATGCGGTAAATATCGACGCAACCACTCTACGGGATAGCTAAGTAAAAAAGCGAGAATTGCCGCAAACGAAAAAACCACAATTACTGCTTCAAAATAAGCTATCAGTTGGACAATTGCCCAGCCAGAAGCAACCAAAAGTAAAAAGTGAACTAAAGTAGAATTACTTAGTCGTGACCAAAAATTTTTCCTTTCTAAACCATTCATAAGAAGCG
>NZ_NTFS01000293.1 GCF_002289455.1 Brunnivagina elsteri CCALA 953 | reverse complement strand
TTTAGTGACAACTATTAGTAAGCCGGATGATACTAATAGTTCGGGTATTCCTCCTTTGCATATTGGGGCAATTTCTTGCTTATGTTCAAAAATAATTTGCGTTATTTCTCTAATAACTTTGGCATCAACATCCTGATTTGCGACAAACAATCGAGGTACAGCAACCGTCGGTAAATTTGCATTCGGAACTGGTGGATTACCCTTATATGCACCTTTAGGAATAATTGCAGTTTCAAAAGCCGGATGCTTGATTTTCATCGCATCACCTTGCTCAATTCCAACTAATATCCCATCATAATTTTGGATAAGATTAGCAATACCCTTATTCCCAACCGCACGAACCCGAAACAGAGCATCTACCCTCTTAAATTTAAAATCTTCCTCAGCTTGTTGGTCATCATAAAAACTACCTTTTAATCCAGCAATTTCAACTTCTGAATTTTGATTATCCTCTTTAATTAAACCGTAATATTCGGCAACTTTTTTAAACGATTGATATTGTCCACCCTTTGTAGGTATAGCAATTGTTTTACCTTTAAGTTGGATAAATTGTTTGATATTCGGATTACGTACCACCAACTGAAATAAATCTTTATATAAAACAATAACCGTACGAGGTGAAGCTTTTAAAGAATTATTTCCACCACTAGGAACATCCATATCTTCACTAACAATATCGGCTTGTGCAGTTGCTAACTGTACCTTCCCTTGCTGTAAAAGTCCTAAATTTTCCTTACTTCCACCAGTTGCTAAAACAGTTATTTTAATATTGGAGTGTTTTTCAATAGTCTTTGCGATCGCATCGCTAATAATATAACTTTCACCCCGCTTATCTCCAGCTGCGATCGTGATTTGCGGTGCTGTCAAACGTAGCAAAACTCTCCAACTAGCGAAACTCAACAAACTAAAACTAGCAATACCAAGACTAATAAAAACTAGTTTAGATATCGGATCGAGACTCAGAAAAAATTTCGGGAAAGCGGCAAAAGAAGGCTTTTTAAATATTGCCATATATTCACCCGTAGTATTTAAAAATTCCCAGATAACTAGCTTAGTTATAACAAATCTAGGTTAAGAGAAGGTTGTGTTGCGGATATTACTGTGGTGGCATTAGATACGTGAATATAAAATGGTATCACGCAGAACCCCTTTGCGACTCTGCGACTTTGCGCGAGCTAATCTTATGACTGAAAACGAAATAGCAAAAGAAATTGTCAATGCAGCCTACAAAATACATACAACACTTGGACCAGGATTACTAGAGTCAGTATACGAGGCTACTATGGAGTATGAAATCAAAAAGCGGGGATTGTATGTAGTTCGTCAACAACATATCGATATAGCTTACGAAGATATGTACTTAGAAGCAGCTTTCCGAGCAGATTTGATTGTAGAGGATAAAGTCATTATTGAGTTAAAATCTGTAGAAGCTACTCATCCTGTACATAAAAAGCAATTGCTAACTTATCTTCGCTTGACTGATAAGAAGTTGGGTTTGCTAATAAACTTTGGACAAGTATTAATAAAAGACGGTATTACGCGGTTGGTGAATGGTTTATGAAAGTGTCGCGCAAAGTCGCAAAGACGCGAAGGGATTTTTGGCAACTTTGCGTGATACTATTCCGGTAATTTATACTGCCCAACGATTTTTTTGGCAAACTCTGGTACATGTGCTGCCAATTTCTCTGGATAATTCCGCTTCACGTATAAATAGTTACGGGTAAAGTGGGAATCTATGGAAAAACGCGCATACTCTAAACCCTTGGGACCAATTTTTTCAATCACCACACCCATGAGTTTTGCTGCCCACATTGGTAGGGTTACAGCTTTGTCGTAAGCGGGAATGCTCTGTTGTACTGCTTCTTTGCGATTACCCTGGGAAGTGACTGGTTGGGTATCAATTTGGTTTTGTACTAAGTCCAGCATTTCTTGACCTGTATCATTTCGCACGACAATCCACTGCCAACCAAATGGTGCGCCCATATACCCAACTACTAAATCGGCTGTGGCATTTACGTAGTCGAAGCAACTCATGCAGGATGGTGCGAAGACATCTTTGAGTTCTTTTGTGTTTAAACCGAAGAAGGGGACTAATTCTGTTGAGCCATCTTCATGTTTGAAATGTACCCGGAAGTCCTGCATAAATTCGTAGTACACGACGGTATCGGGTGATTTGCTGGTTGTGTCGAGGAATTTTTGTAATCCTGCACGGGTAACGTTATCGACACAGGGTGTACCCAATACGTACAGCTTTTCTAGTCCTAGTTGTTTTTCGACTGCCCGTAGTGCTTGAATTTGACAACCAACTCCAATTACCAAAAGTCGTTTCATCCCTGATTTTTCAATTTCTTCTAATACTGAAAGGTTGGGGGATAAGGTTGGTTTGTTTACTTTTGCTGCGAGTATTTCTTCGGGGGTTCTGGCTATGATTGGTTTTGGTTGAAATCTGTCTTCTTTGGTGTTTTGGACGCAGACAACTCCTTCAACCATGCCACGATTGAGCATTTCTATGGCGATGGAACTGACTATACCTGTCCATTGTGCCCCTTCGATGGGTTCCTGTTTGCGTGCTGCTATCATCTGCTGATGCACACCAAAATACAGTTCGTCGGGATTTTCGAGGTTGCGATCGCGTCCGTGAACTTTTGTTTCTAATTCCTGAAATTGCTGGTTAATAAAGGCGCAAGCTTCCTTGACATAGTGGACATAGTATGTATCGCACAATCCACATTCGCTACATAATTCCTTGGCAGGACGACGACTACCGGGTTTGAGGGCTTTTGCTTTGTTGTGAGGATAAACTGAGGTCATGTTAATGATATTTTCTTAACTAAGAAAATAGGATAGCTTAAGGCGGCGCTTTGTACAAAGTTTAGTTTGAAAAGATAACCTAGAGGAACAGTTATGTTTGGAAGTTGAACAAGATTTCACCTAACCCAACCGAAAATTTGTTTCTAAAATTTCATCAAAAAGGAGAAAGAATTAATAATTAATAATTAATAAAACTTTCTCCTTTCCTTTTGACATTACTGCTTTGGTTTGGGTTTTGGGTTTGCTGTAGGAGTTGGTTTTGTCTCCCCTTGGTGCGGTAATGTGGGATGTTCGGCTGAATATTTGGCGACAATCTGGGAAATTTCAGGATTGTATAAGCGCAAATAATTCCAATAGTTACCGAAAACTTGCCTCACATAGTTCTTGGTTTCGTCGAAGGGTATATTTTCCACGAAGTCGTCGGGGTCATCTTTTGGTAAACTAGTTAACCACTTAGATACATTACCTGGTCCGGCATTGTAAGATGCGATCGCAAGTAGTGAGTTCTCTTTATAGGAGTCGTGGGTATGTCCTAAATACCAAGTTCCCAGCATAATGTTGTCTTTGGGGTTTTCCAGGTTGAGATTTTTGATATCCTGCTTAATCTGGGGAGCAATGAATTGTGCTGTTGCTGGCATAACTTGCATTAAACCAGTTGCCCCTGCTGTGGATTTAGCTTTTTTCTCAAACCGCGATTCTTGACGCATTACTGCTGTGACTAACAGAGGATTGACTTTATATTCCTTCGACCATTTTTCAATTTCCTTGATATAGGGGAAGGGATAACGTGCTTGCCAATAAATCAACTGTTTGTGCAAAGCTTTATATTGCTCTGCGTCTTCAGGTGTGTCACGATCCTCTAATTTGGAAATGGTATCAATACCCTTGAGATTTTCACCCCTTGCTAACTGCAACAATCCTTCAGTAAATTGCTCTGGTAATGTTGGTTGCATTTTATTCTGAAACTCAGTTTGCCATTGCAACCAAGCATCCCGATCTTGCCCTAACAGGTACAATTCTTTAAAAGCTTCCGAACCTGCTGTGGGAACTGGACGTACCAATTCGATAACTTCGGGGGTCATTTTGCGGACATTGTTGAAGTTACCGACATTTAACCCCAAAACACTTGCCGAGCGCCAAGCATAATAGGAGTATGGGTAATTGCTCACCGTGTACTCATAAGCTTGTTTTGCTTCTGTTTGTTTGCCGAGTTTGGTTGCCCATTTCCCGACCCAGAAACCCGCACGAGGTGCCAAAATGCTATCAGGGTTGTTCTGGGCAATCGGTTCTGCCCATTCCCAAGCTGCTTTGTAATCCTTTGCTTTAGCTTTTTCTTGGGCAACCTTCCAACGATATTCCGCAGCTTCTTCGGTGTTACCAAACTTATCGATTAATAACTTTTGCGCTGCTTCTACACCCTTACCATCATTTTGAGCCTTGAGAATTTCGATTTTTTTAACAAGTGCAACTCCAGCTTTTTCTGGAAATTTACTGATAACCTCATCAATATAAGGTATTGCTTCTGACTTAGTTTGGCTTACTTCTGCCATCCGCAACAATCCCATTCCCGTTTCCCTCGCTTCCGGGAATTCCGTAACTAGGGCTTTATAAGCATTTAAAGCATCTTCCCTCTGTCCCCCAACTTGCAAACCGCGTCCAGCACGATAGAGATTGCGGGGAGTTCGGGTTGCTTTGCTGTAGGCAGTTGCAGCTTTACCAAATTCGCTATTTTCCCAATATGCTGTGCCCAAAATTTCCCAATTTTCAGGTGTCAGCGTTGGTTGGCTAGCGAGCTTGTCTAGTACTGGAACAATACCAGGTTGATCGAACGAAAATTTTGCCAGAGCTAGCTGTAATTGCGGCTGGTTGGGATTTTGTTCGAGACGCTTGCGAATTGTTTCCCAGGTGAGGGGATGGGAAGGAAATTGCGCGATCGCTTTATCCTGATATTCGTTAGTACCAATCAAATATAAGGCTTTGGCAGTGGCTGGATGGGTGGGATAATCCTTGACTACTTTTTGTCGTAAATCTGAGGCTTTGCTATCATTTCCTAAAAGTTCCTCTGCTTGGGCTTTTTTGAGCAAGACATAGGGTGCGAGTAGGGAATAATCATTTTCGAGACCGTCTAAGTATTTCAGGGCTGCTTTGCCATTCTTATTGTCGATAAAATCGCTAGCGAGAAGATACCTAGCACGGTTGCGATCGGCTGATTGCGAACCTTTGGCAACTGCTTCGAGTTTTGCGGCTCTTTCGTCGGTAGATTGGACAACCAAAGGCAACACAGCAGATTTAGCTTTTGTTTCTTCGGTCAATAACTCGGTTTTGTCTCTGTTGGATTTAAACAGATTACCAAAGTTTTTACTAATCTCCGGGGCTGAAAACATTGCTCCAGCCAGAAAGGCACATAAACCAGCACCTGCAATTAGAGAAATTTGTTTTTTTTGTAGCTTCTTCAGCATGATACCCGCTGAAAGTTGACATCAATATCTTTGCAACTTTAGCATCACTGGAGGTAAAGATGACCAAGTTTTATGACAGATATTTTGTGTTTTTTCTTTAAGACTTTCTCAATTTACATCTGGGTGAGGCTCTATGAGGCTCTATATAGTTTACAAGTGAGGGTGTGGGTGGGGTGCGATCGCGAATAAATTTACTTTTTATTTTATTGCCAGAGTTAATTTGCAACGTTAAAAATTAAGATGTATAAAATGAAGTTATATACCAAATAATATAGAGATAAAAAGCGATCGCATAACCCAACATGCAAATTGTGATTCGTTTGATAAAATCCAACATGCAAAATTGTTGAAGTGGTATTGTACTAATTTGTAAGTAAAAATTACTGCTTAATATTCTCTAAGTTCCGTAAAAAACACAAAAAAGACCGCTTTTTACCAATGATTTTAGATTGACTTCGTATAATTTATGTGCAGTATTCAAGTATCTCATGGAATATCGCAGAGCCAAAATCGAGGGAGGTACATTTTTCTTTACGATTGTCACCCACAATCGACGAGCTTTTCTTTGCGAACCGGAAAATATTTTATTATTGCGGCAAGGATTTAAAGAAATTATTCGAGAATATCCGTTTATTATTGATGCAAATGTGATATTACCAGACCACCTTCATTGTCTTTGGACATTACCACCGGAAGATAGTGACTTTTCCAATCGTTGGCGATTGATTAAAAGTTATTTTAGCTCTCATTGTGATGCAAAATATAAAGGAAAAATATCAGCATAGCGCCAGAAAAAGGGCGAACAAGCAGTTTGGCAGCGCAGATTTTGGGAACATCAAATTAAAGACGAACATGATTTTCAGCAACATGTTGATTATATACATTACAATCCTGTTAGGCATGGGTATGTGAAAGCGCCTAAAGATTGGCAATATTCAAGTTTTATGTTGTATGTGGAAAGGGGTATTTATGATATTAATTGGGGTGCGGGAGAAGAGATAGAATTTACCAATGATGTTGGATGTGAATAATATAAAAAATATCTAATTATTTTATTTTAGGTTGGGTGCAGGCGCAAGAGAGATATGTGAAGCGAATTGATAAATATATATTTGCGCCGTAACCCAACATTTTATGCAATATTTGAAGCGTTAATTTTTATCGTTGAATTAAGTATTTGGTTGTTTAAATAATTTCTGTTTTCTTGATATCATGTGTTGGGTTACGCAAAGCCTCCACCCAACCTACAGAAGATTGCGATCGTACTAAAGGCTATATTACAGAAAGGACAGATAACCATAGGATGATGGCATTGCTCACACCCAATAACATCAGTAGCATCTGTTGAATTTAACAATTCAATAAATGATTTTCCTTTAGAAAAAACACTATTAACTACACCTGAAAAAACTGCAAATCCTACATTAGTATCGAAATAACGTGAACTAAAAAGACGTTCTTTCTCACATAATGGGCATCTACCTTTCCATACAGAATTTAGCCTTTTACCAGAACCTTCATGTAATTTTAGCTTTATAATACTCATAAAAAATTTACTACATTTCGATATTTTTATAGTTTGAACTAAGTCAGCAAAATATAGCATCCGTGAAAATTCGAGATTATTTATATATTTTCTAATTCCACTAACTGATCGAGTGTTTTTTTTGCAGATAATCTTAACTCTTCTTCAGTAATCTCAAATTCAGGGTCTTCAATTAGATTGGGGTCATTACAATAAGCATCTACATCACCGAATAATTTATCCAAAACTTGAAATTCTATTTCTGAATAAAATATTTCTTCATCTTTAAAAATTTGAAGAAATATTTGTTCAAATTTATTAGTATCAATTTTTTTTGAGAGAAAATCTTCTAGCAATATTATATATTTTTTTATACTCATAGCTTTAATATTAAGTTGCGGTCAATTTGTTAATAAAGATAATGCTCAATCGACTACGTATAACATAAGGAAAAATACTAAAGCTTCATTCAGTGATGTCTAGTATTCTCTCATGAATGATTCTGGAATCCTATTGGAAAGTGAGGGTTAGTTCCCTCACTTTAGAATCAATACCTCAATATTTGGATATTATCCACCACCAAGGTTACCTGTTGTTTCAAGTTGTTGAATTTGCTGAGTAGAAAGCTTCCATGCAGTTATGAAATCCTTATCTTCACTATATATGGCATTCAATTTGGTCTTTGGATCAAAATAGTGTATGACCTGACGACCACGAAAAGTACCCATAATCTCTAGAGTCTCACTACTAATTCTATGAGCTTCTAGAGCGTTTTTCCACTCAGGTATTCTCTGAGGATTAAAATCCCCAGTCAAACCAAAGTCGGCAGCGTGCTTAAATTTCTTCAAAAGCTGCTTATTGGAATATTTAATTGTCATAGTTGTTTTTATATAATTTAATCAGCAAAAAATATTATTTATAACTAACAGTAGCAGAAAGTTCACCCGATGTGCAACTTTTTCTGAGACTTTGGATTTGGAGCGTTTGAGCTACTTGAACAGTGAACTTTCAAAGCATTTATTGACCAAACAAAATTTTATGTTGAGACAGTACAATAGAAGCACACATTATAAATAGCGTCGCACTTTGCTATGACGACTGTAATTGCTAGACCTTCATCCTTACTTTCCAGCATCCGAGTAGAAAAGCTGGAGCATTTTAATCTGTTCAAGTTTAACGACGAACTGCAAGCACGGATGGAAGAACTTTTAGAACGCAAAAAAGCAGATTTACTGACACCAGAACAAATTATTGAACTTGAAGAGATTGGAGAGTTAGATAGAATTTTCACCCATATTAATGCAATGTTAATAGCTCAAAAATGACGATTGATGACTCAACTAAAGAAATTGTGCGAAGACGGGCAAATTACCTTTGTGAATATTGCCATTCCCCCGAACGTATCGCCACAACAAGATTTACAGTAGACCATTTGATACCAAAATCAATAGGTGGTGATGATAATATTGAGAATTTAGCGTTAGCTTGTCGTCGTTGTAACGAACGTCGCTACAATTTTGTTGCTGGATTTGATGAAACAACAAAAGTAATAGTACCCCTATTTAAGGGAACTCCAAGAAATAAATTATCCCTCAAAAATCAAGAACTGATATTACAGGTATCAATAATAATCATTATGCAT
>NZ_NTFS01000292.1 GCF_002289455.1 Brunnivagina elsteri CCALA 953 | reverse complement strand
CCCAACCAATCCAACCGGCAATGTAAAGGAACAAGATGCTGGGTATCAAGAAATCCCCCGCACGATCGAGGCGACCGTCAACAATTAGGTGAGGCAGACCTTCAGGACCGCAGAGCGCTTGCGAATAACGTTCAAAGCGCTTTGCACCAGATTGTGGGTCAGCAGTAGTATTCCGAGCGTTCTGAGCGCGTTCCAGGAATGCTGGAGAGTCCTTACAAGGTACTAAGCCAGCTCCTAATGCCATAGAAGGCGGGGCGAAGCTAAACCAAAGACAAAAAGCCAATATGAGAGCAAACAAGCGTTGCATGGGATTGTTTCCTTTTATTACGAAACAAAAAATTTATTGTACAAAACGAGGCGGCTTGTACAATATTTATTTGCATAACTAGCATGTCATCATAATCCTTGCTAGTAAACCGAGTAAAGTTTAAGTCAATAAAAATTAAAGGTTCTCAAAGAAAATTTAGGAAATTAGGGAATTGGGTACTGCTCATTTGCCCCCACACAAATTCCCTATTCACCAGTGACCACAGACTATTCAGCGATTTTCATTCCTCATTTTCCACTTTCTACCATGCCAACTGTATTAGCAATCGAAACTAGCTGCGATGAAACTGCCGTTGCAATTGTTAACGATCGCGATGTGAAAAGTAGTATTATTTCTTCACAAATTCCGGTACATCGCCAATATGGGGGAGTTGTGCCAGAGGTTGCTTCGCGATCGCACCTCGAAACCATAAATTACACAATTTCCCAAGCCTTGGAGGAGTCTGGACTGTGCTGGGAACAAATCGATGGGGTTGCCGCAACTAGCGCACCAGGATTAGTGGGGGCACTTCTAGTTGGGTTAACGGCAGCTAAAACCTTGGCAATGTTACATGAAAAACCTTTTTTGGGGGTTCATCACCTCGAAGGTCACATTTACGCTACTTACCTCAGCGAGCCTTCATTACATCCCCCTTTCTTGAGTTTGTTGGTTTCCGGTGGACACACCAGCTTCATTCACGTTCAGGAATGCGGTAAATATGAAACATTGGGGGGAACACGCGATGATGCCGCAGGTGAAGCATTCGATAAAGTCGCCCGACTATTAAAACTGGGGTATCCTGGTGGACCAATCATTGACCAACTCGCCAAAGAGGGAAATCCCCTAGCGTTTGCTTTGCCTGAGGGTAGAGTTTCCCTGCCAAATAACGCCGGGTTTCATCGCTACGATGCCAGTTTTAGCGGCTTAAAAACGGCTGTATTACGTCTCGTACAGAGTATTGAAGCCGAAGGTCGGGAAGTGCCTGTTAGGGACGTTGCCGCCAGTTTTCAGCACACTGTAGCCCGTGCCTTGACCAAACGGACTATTGCCTGTGCCCTTGATTATGGACTTAGTACCATTGCTATTGGTGGTGGTGTCGCTGCCAATAGTGGATTGCGATCGCATTTAAGCGCAGCTTGTGCCGAAAATAACCTACGGGTACTGTTTCCACCCTTAAAATACTGTACTGACAACGCCGCCATGATTGGCTGTGCAGCTTCGGAACACCTCGCCCTTGGTCATACCTCGTCTTTTACATTGGGAGTTCATTCCCGGCTAGCACTAAATCAAGTCATGAGTTTGTATAAAAATTAGGGAAATGGGGTAGTGGGCACAGATAAACAACAAAAATAGAACAGAGAAAAATATTGTCTAAATAATTCTCTGTTATTTTTCCCAATCCCCAAATTAAAAATTCTGCGCTACTAACCTGCGGATTTCGTCAGCAACCGCATCAGGTTGTTCTAGCATTGCTAAATGTCCACAATTAGGTATTTCTATGACATTTTCACCACAATATTGAAACGAAGGGTGAAAACTAGCTAAATGACGGACATATTTTGGTTCCATCACCTTATCTTCAGCACCAGCTAAAAAGTAAACTGGCTGCTTGATTTGGGCAACTAACTGGGGTAAACGATTAACCTCTTCTTCAGTTGTCGATTCCAGGAGCGAGCCTAGTGCAGCTTCAGGATCGGCGACAATAAAATCAATTACCCTTTGTCTTGCCCATTGACGCTCTAAGGGACGGACAACACTAGCTCGTGTAAACAATAAGTCAATCAGAGGTACTTGGGTTAACCATCTTGGACGTACTTGTAAAAATTTTTGTCCTGCTGCCCGAAATTGCTCAAAAGCTTCCTTTAAGTAAATACCTCCGCCAGCATTGATACAAATAACACCCTTGACCACACTCGGAAATTGAGCAGCAGCCCAGAGTGCGATCGTGCCTCCTAATGAGTGACCGACTAGCCAGGCGCTTTTAATGTTGAGTTGTTCCAAAAGTATTGCTAAATCTTGAGCATAGGTAGTTGGAGCATAAAGCGAATCAAAGGGGCTTGTGTTGATGTTGTAATCCAAAGACGTTTTTAAGTCCATCAATTCCTGCTCTTTATCTGATTTAGCATCTGCTTTGGCTTGAGATTCGCCAAAACCCCTAAGGTCATAAGATAAGCACTGGAAATCGTCTTTGAGGAGAGAAATCACAGGCTGCCAGTATCCACGACTATTTAGCCAACCGTGGACAAATACTAAAGTATCTAGGTTTGATGTCGGGTTTGTTAGCTCGTATGCGTGGGGAACGCCCAAGATTTCGATAGTTACCATACTTCTATCGTACCCTTAAGAACGGACGCGACTGAATCCAACTGGAAAAGATAATTAACAAAATAGAAGGTAAAAGTAAAAATAACAGATTTTCCGCTTGTATCTGCCTATAACCTGCCTAATAGCCTCTGTCGCACTCCTTCTGCAATTTTATGTCCAAGATATTCGGGTATTAAACTTTCGTTTGGTCCTAGTAGGTAAAGAATAAGTCGGGTACGTCCTCGCCAAACCAACAAATTAGCATTAACAACCAAAAGGTCTTCTTGCCAAATTGCGTACATAACTTTGTAAAATAAGCCGGGTTGGTTGTCGGCTTCAATTACCAATGCTGGTAGGTGAAAGACTGGATCGACGTAGAATTCAGTTTGAACCTGTTCTAAGCCAGCATCCAGATTAAATTCGACTGCTAGCATTTCTTCGACTTCAAACCTGCCTCCAAGGGCTTCACGAATCGCCCGACAGACGTTTTCGGCAGTTTTATCGGTGAGGGACTTGCTACCACGGGATATGATGAGCTTGATAAAAACCAGCATCGGTGGTTTGATTTGCCCGTACAGACTGAGGGAGTGGATTGTTAGTCCGTATGCCGCTAATACGCCGAATATATCGCTGAGGAGAAAGGATTGATTCCGGTAGGCAAAATGCAGGGCACTTTTGCTACCTTCGGGTTTAAGTTCGATTACAGCCCGTTTAGTCTTGTAAAGACGGTAAGCAAGACGCAAGTTTTGTAGTTGAATTTCGCTGCTGACAAATTGCTCGTAAAACTGAGGGAACGCTCGGTTAAAGCGTTTGAGGAGTTCTAGGGTAGAAGTTTTTAAACCAGAAACCATCATGCTTTTTGTTGTTGGTTATTGATTAATTCAAAATTGGACATTGGGAATTGGTCGTTAACTAAGTTCGCGGAATTCCCCATCAGTCTATACGGTGGGGATGGCTTCTTCGACGTGCGCTCAAGGACAGCGCACAATCTCTTAAACAAGGCATAAGCATTCTGGTATAATTGTATTGGTCGATGACCCGCCCAACTGTCTCGGAACAGATAACCCTAAGTAGCGGTAATACGCTTGGTACAGAAAGAGCAGAGATTGGGGAAGGAACACTGCTCACGCTGGTTGACTATTGTCGTGAATCCAAGCGGTGTTGTACGTTGGCGTTAGCCTGCCGCAAGGCATATAAAAATCAAACTGCCTGTGGTAGACGGCCGGCTGCCTGTGGACGCTGAGTAAGACCAAAAGCTAGATGGCTAGTGGAGGCATCGGCGGTTGAGACGGGAAACTCCGGAGACGAATAAAACCGTCACTGGTTCAATGATGTTGGGGCTTCCAACATCATTGAACCAGGTTGGGGTACTTCACGCAGTTATTAAAGTAACTCAGGACAAGTAAATGAAGACGAATAACTGAAAAAAATGATAATTGTTTAAAAATCAAGGACAAATCCTCTTAGTTCGGTTTATTATTCCCCTAGCCTTGGCAACAAAGTGCTAAAGTTGAAATTGATTGGTGGAAAACACTCCCTGACTGACTAAGGTCAATTACAAAATCGATTAACACTTACACAAGTTTAAGTGCGATATGTCATAGATGTGTCAGAAAGTCGAGTCTGTATTCACACTCTTTCAGTGGAAGCCAATTCTGTTATACTCCCGAACCGTCTGGCATGGGTTTTTGGAAAACTTGGTTTAGTACTTCAGATACAGCGATAACCCGCACCACTCCCCTTGAAGAGTATGTGGAAAGTTCCAACAGCTCTAATGGGAATAGCGATCGCGAATCCTCTATCAAAGAAGCTCGTATTGTTTTTAGCACCGAACGTGACATCGATTTGTACGAACTCGAAGAACTTTGTGATGCTGTCGGTTGGTCTCGTCGTCCCTTACGAAAAGTCAAAAAAGCGATCGAACATAGTTTTCTCGTTGCCTCAATGTGGCAAGTACGAGGAAATCAACGTCGCCTAATCGGATTTGCCCGTGCGACTTCTGACCATGCATTCAACGCCACAATCTGGGACGTGGTTGTTCACCCCGATTTCCAAGGTAAAGGTTTGGGTAAGGCTTTAATGAAGTATGTACTCAAAAAACTCAGAAGTGAGGAAATCAGCAATGTCACTCTCTTTGCCGATCCTCATGTAGTTGATTTCTACCGTGGTTTGGGTTTTATGTCCGATCCTGAAGGTATTAAGGGCATGTTTTGGTATCCGCAATAAGGGGTGAGAAACAGCTACTAGAAAATTCAGAAGTTAGGAGCTAGAAATGAAGTGTCTGCTCGTTTCTATCGGATTTAGGATTTATAATCCTGAATCCAAAATCCTGAGTCCAAAATCCTGAATAAATAAACATAGTATTTCTTCTGTACAATAGCAGTCGGCTATGTTATGATTTGCAAGGACTGGAGTTGAAACTCGAATAAACGAGAGCAAACCTAGTCAAAGTGTAATCAAATCGTATTCCGGGATGTAGCGCAGCTTGGTAGCGCGCCTGCTTTGGGAGCAGGATGCCGCAGGTTCGAATCCTGTCATCCCGATATTTTACTTAAAATATCCAATATATTTGAGATGCAAAACATTTTAAATACTAAAAGCTTAGTGAAAGACTCAAAATTATTCAATAATTTGGGTCTTTTTAGTTTTCTTATAAAAAAAATAAAATTTAACTAAATCTTTATCTAGGTAAAATTCAGCGTTTTCCGAGCAATGTAGTGTTTCCTTTAGTTACAAATTATGATGTTAAGCAATTATTTGTAAATGCAACCAATATACCTTGTCGGTATGCTATGAGTGAATTTAAACTGCTAGTAGCAAATTCTGAGTCAAGCAAAATATTTGTAGATTTAGTCACATGACCTAAAATAGTGGTGGAACGATTCGTAATAAACAAGCGTCGAATATAACTGACAAAGAGCATAAAATAGCATTTGTCACTATGCGTAGAAAAGGAACTTTTACCACCTGAAAGCGACAGACAGTTATACGTGTAAGTGATGAAAGCGATAGTTAGCCAAAACAAAAACGAAAACAAAATTGATAAACAAGTAGCATGGGTAATTAGTTAAGGACGATACTAGAACTAAAGCTAGTTTCACATGCTAGTCAAATCATCTGTCTGACTTAATTTTAAAGTTTTAATGCGAGGAGAAGTCATGAAATCATTGGTTCGCTGGGGTACAACATTCGGTTTAGTGGGGAGTACTCTGTTAGCAACGGTTGTTAGCGGAATTGCTCCAGTGTTTGCATTACCAGAACAACAAATTAAAGAGAAGTTGGATTCTGTTCCTGTTTGGCTAATTACTAATGCTCAAGGTTTGCCACTGAGTCGTCAAATACCCGATCCTAAAAATGCTCAAAAGGATGCTGGTTCGGTTACTGGGGTTTATATGAGCAGACTGGATGCACAAGCTTTTATTAAAGAGTTGCAATCTGTCAAAAATCCCGATCCAAAAATGGCGGAGATGTTAAAAAATTTACAGCCTACAGCCGTACCTTTGGGCAGTATTTACCAGCAGTTGCAGCAAACAAAAAATCAACCCAACCGTTTGCAGTTTGCTTTCAAACCAAATGACCAAGATGTGAAAGGAGCGATGGATTTGCTCAAAGCAAGTGGTCAAGATGTTAAACAGTTTAGAAGCGTACCTGTGTTTATGGTTCGATTTGAAGCGAATAAGGGATATGTACCGATTCAGCTAGGTTCGGATAAGAAAGAGTATATTCCCATGTTTACGAGCAAGCAGGATGCGATCGCTTTATTAAATCAGGTCAAACCTAAGTTTGCTAAGGCTGATATCCAAGTTGTGGATGTGGATGGTGTAATTAAAACTCTACAGGATAAAAACGATAAATGGCTGGAGCAGGTTGTATTTTTCCCATCTCCAGAAGCACGGGAATACATCCGTGCTTTGGGAAATAGTAAACCACAAAATAACCAAAAACCTGCGGCTAAACCTCCCGCTCAAAAGGCTCCTAAGAAGTAAGATGTAGGGTATAATGGGGCAATTTGTAATTTGCTAATCATTGGGCAAGACGACTCGCGACCCGACCCATTGGGCAAGACGACCCACCGGGTCGTCTCTACTTTATAATTTTATAATGACCAATTCCCAATTTATAAATTTAATATCGGGTGAAGAGCTTTGGCTGTGGCGAAATGCGGCAATTATTGGTGCGATCGCGCATAATATTGAACCGAGGGAAGTCGATTGGTTACTTCGAGAAATAGCTGGTTTGGATAGTTTGGTATTGCGGTTGGAGTTATATAAAGAACAACCCGAAATCGAAATGTCCCTATCTTTAAAAGATTTAGATGTGCTGTGGCAAAGACGATTGCACGAACGTTTGCCAGTACAATATATTGCGGGAGTAGCAAATTGGCGACAGTTTCAACTGCAAGTAACTCCGGCAGTTTTAATTCCCAGGCAAGAAACTGAGCTTTTAATTGATTTGGCTTTGGCAGCGACAGAGAATAATAAGACTAATAACAAAAGCTTGCGAAATGGTAATTGGGCTGATTTAGGAACAGGTAGTGGTGCTATTTCGATTGGACTAGCTGATATTTTTCCTAGTGCCACAATTCATGCAGTTGATTTTAGTATTGAAGCATTAGAAATAGCGCAAAAAAACGCTGAGAATTTAAGTTTTTCATCCAGAATAAAATTTGATCAAGGTTCTTGGTGGGAACCGCTTGCGAGTCTCAAAGGTAAATTTAGCGGGATGATATCAAACCCACCGTATATTCCCAGTGATACAGTGTTAATTTTAGACCCAGAAGTTGCGAATCATGAGCCACATTTAGCCTTAGATGGTGGGATTGATGGGTTAGAATATATTCGTCATTTGATACAGGTTTCGCCGGAATATTTGCAATCTGGTGGTGTGTGGTTAATCGAAATGATGGTTGGGCAAGCTGGGATTGTTCGCGAACTTTTGGAAAAGAATGGGAATTATTGCGATATTCAAATTCATCAAGATTTGGCAGGGATTGAAAGATTCGCGATCGCATTTATTAAATGATAAGTGATATTCAAATTTATGAAAGAAATACGATTGGTGGGAAAATGAAAATACCACATATAAACTCAATTTGTGCCCAAGAAAATCAGAGAGTTAAAAACCTTACTATTACAAGCAGGATTCAGTTACCGTTCTGGTAAAGGTAGTCAAAGTAATTGGTATCATCCTTTACTTGCTGGAAAAGTAAAAGCAATGATTGCACAAATTGACGAAACCAAATATTATACTTCTGAGGAATATTTGGAACTAGAGGTTAATTCCCAGGAACGTAATGAGTATATTGATGGTGAAATTGTAGTTATGACTGGTGGTACACCGAATCACAATAAAGTTTCTGGCAATTTTTACGCTGCTTTCAATTTCGCATTTAAGCGTCAACCTTATGAAGTATTTATAACTGACCAAAGATTGTGGATACCGGAAAAGCGTATTTACACTTATCCTGATATCATGGTTGTTGCTGGATAACTACAATTACAAGAAGGGCGAAAAGATACTATTACTAATCCTTTGATAATTGCTGAGGTTCTATCAAATTCCACTAAAAGTTACGATAAAGATGATAAAATCGCAGCTTATCGGACTATTTCAACTTTTCAAGAATATATTTTAATTGACCAATACAAAGTACATATCGAGCAATATTTTAAAACAGATAAAAAGCGCTGGACGTTTGTAGAATATGATGATTTAAATGAAAATATTTCTCTAAATTCAATTAATTTTGGTTCGAGTAATTTTGAGATAGCGATCGCTGATATTTACGATAAAGTGGATTTTGAAGAAGCTTAAATATAATAAAAATGCCTCAAGTCTCAATTAATACATT
>NZ_NTFS01000291.1 GCF_002289455.1 Brunnivagina elsteri CCALA 953 | reverse complement strand
TGCCCTGACTCCGAGTTTCGCGGGATTTCCCCGTAGATGTTGAAGATTGTTTATGATGTTCCAAATTGAGCGATCGCTATTTGGGTGATGAGTCAACTTCATTTTCCCAGATGGTTAAAAAGTTGTGGGATAGGTGTCCAGGAAGGATAAATATAGTAATTGTTTTGTTTGGGTTGCCACCCCTGGAGATATGAAGGTGCGATCGCTTGCCCTGACTCCGAGTTTCGCGGGATTTCTCCGTAGATATTGAAGATTGTTTATGATGTTCCCAAGTGAGCGATCGCGACTTGGGTGATGGGTCGATTTCATTTTCCCGCATGGTTAAAAAGTTGTGGGATGGGTGTCCAGGAAGGATAAATATAGTAATTGTTTTGTTTGGGTTGTCACCCCTGGGAGTCTGAAGTGCGATCGCCTGACACCCCATAGATATCGCGTGATTATTTATTCTGTTCCAAATTGGGCGATCGCTATTTGGGTGATGGGTCAACTTCATTTCCCCGCATGGTTAAAAATTTGTGGGATAAGTGTCCAAGGTGAATAAATATAGTAATTGCTTTGTTTGGGTTGTCACCCCTGGGAATATAACAGTGCGATCGCGCTAGCGAACCGTAGGTTTATCGCTTGCCCTGACGGAAGAGGTTCACGGGTACTCTCCGTATGTATCCCATGATTATTTAGGGACTTCCAAATTGAGCGATCGCTACTTGGGTGATGAGTCAATTTCATTTCCCCGCATGGTTAAAAAGTTGTGGGATGGGTGTCCAGGGAGAATAAACATAGTAATTGTTTTGTTTGGGTTGTCACCTCTGGGAGTTTGAAGTGCGATCGCGCTAGCGAACCGTAGGTTTATCGCTTGCGCTGACGGGAGACGTTCGCGGGTACTCAATAAATTTGTGCGTTGGCGAAGCCTCTCGGAACGAGAATCGCTGCCGCAATTCGCTACTATCGCATTACAGAGTGATGGGTTTAATAACATTAAGGTTTCAGCAACAGGAACAGCCCAACACCAAGCATAATGCAACCCGCAAGGAAATTGAAGTATTTGGTTAAGCGTTCGCCAATCAATAATCTGGCATGAGAGGCAATTGCAGCGTAAATAATTTTAACCCCACCCACTGCGAAAATGGTGGTTGCAATGATAATTCCCGTATCAAGCGGGGAAACTTTCGTCATATCCACAAACGCCGGAAAGAACCCCAAATAAAATAACGTTGCTTTTTGGTCAGCCAAAGTAATCAATAGCCCTGTCCAAAAACTCGACCAGAGCGAAGATTTTGCGATAGCGAAGTGCTGCTGCTTAGAGCAGATCGCCTGGGATTTTATTTCTTGAGGCTGGAATCGGCAAAGTCTCACCCCCAAGAAAATCAAATATGCAGCACCAATATATTTGAGTAGGAAAAAAAGACTGCCCATCTTCGCAGTGATTAGGGATAGCCCACCGATGGTGATCGAAATGAAAATAATATCGCCCGTGACGATGCCAATAGCTGTAAACAACCCATGAAGAAAACCAAAAGTTGCCGAACGGGTAGTTACTGCGAAAACACTAACGCTGGGAATCGCGGCGAGAACAACCATCGCGCCAAACAGTGCCAGAATGCTACTCACGGTCATTGATTATTACCCCCAGCGATCGCCAAACGACTCCTACAGATTCTCGCACTTTTCCCAACCCCTAAAACTCCGGCAAGAAAAGCTCTCGACTTTGCCCCGCATAATGACGGTAAATAATCTCCGGTGAATTACCCACCATCGTCGCCACATCCTTAACATCCACCCCATTCTTCAAAGCCATCGTAATAAATGTATGCCGAGTTTGGTAAAGCTTTCTATACTTCATACCATCAAGACGAAACAAAACATTTTTCCAAGCTCGTTGAGTCAAGTTATGAACATCAATCCACTTATCTTCTGGTGAAGGAAATACCTTTGTTTCACTCGACACATCAACGGGTTGAATGGATTTCAACAACCCAGCCAAACGATTATTAATTGGAAAAATTCGCTTTTTCTGCGTCTTCAAGCCTTGTTTACAAGTCAATCCCGACTGCGAAACCACCACAGCCTGTTCAAATCGAATCATTGTAAAGTTCGACACAATATGTTTCCACTGTAAAGCTACTGCTTCCGATGGTCTACAACCCGTGATGAATAAAAATTCGATTAATGGTGCGTAGTGTTTGTAGTAACGGTTTTCCTTGAATGCTTGGATAATGCGATCGCGTTCTTCCACACTAAAAGGATTTATATCTGTCTCTTCATAATCACCCTTCGGTACTTTAATATCACTCGCCATATCCTCAAAGGGATTATCCTCAATTAACTGAGATTTCACAGCCCAATTACAACAAGCTGAAAATTGAGTCAGGATTTTTTTGGCAGATAGGGGGCTTTTATTGGCAATTAGCCAATCTCGAATTGCCACAGCCTTATCCAAGGTTCTCATAGGCAGATGTACGTTGATGCAACGATAAATTTTATGGTAATCCTTCGCCAAAGTACTAGGAGATAAACTCGATCGCTTGTATTCGGTGTAACTATCCCACAAATCCGTTAGAGAAGCATAACTTTCAACAACTGGTGTAACTGATGGTGTAAACACAACCTGCTGAGATTGAGGTTTGTACCTTTCCAACGTTACATCGAAATTGTTACAGAGAATATCCAACTCGATTTGCCGAGACTTCATTTCAGCCAGCTTGCGGTTGGCTTTGGTATCGGTATACCCGGTTGAAAGATAATGACGTTTACCCCCAAAACTAAAAACCAGTTGCAGGCGATCGTTCGAGGTTTTGATTTGGACAGTGCCTTTGGAGGCTTTGCGCTCGGAACCCACACTAACTCCTGAAATTTAAGCGAGTGCATGGGAAACTGCTAGCGGATTTTCCCAAATGCCCTCAATACGTTGAAATCAGCGCGCTCTGATTTACCCCAACTTTACCCCAATAAAATGTCTAAACTAGTCCAAAAATGTCCAACGTCGGCATCTTCCCATACAAAATTTATGCCCCTAGAATGGCTGAAATGGGGTTTTAGCGGAAATCAAAAACCCCTGAAAGCTATATGCTTCAGGGGTTTTGATGATTATGCCAGGAACGAGACTTGAACTCGTGACACGAGGATTTTCAGTCCTCTGCTCTACCAACTGAGCTATCCCGGCGATTACGTTTTTTTTAAGAACGGCAGAACTAACTTGAGAGGTGGAATAAAGGCTTAATTACATAGCCGTCGTCGAAAATCTTGAACGGGTTTTCTATGTTCCCAGTCGACATTTTGCCAGTTTTGCCGCTCTAATTTTTTTTTGCTCAATCCTTAATAAGGATAGCAAAGATTTAATGATTATGCAATATACTTTGGGAAAATATTTGTATCCCATCAATACTTCGGGGTAGCAGGGTGGTTTCATACAGTCAGAGAAAAAAGTAAAATCACTTTCAAAGCCTCTCCCCCCGTGGGGGAGAGGTTTGGAGAGGGGTTAAAAACCATTAGGCACAACGACAAATCATTTTTCTTTTTTTGTATGAAACCACCCTGCATCAATACTTCGGGGTAGGGAGTTATTCTGGAATCTGACTCTGACTTTTCCCGTTAAGTCTCTCTCCCAAGCTGCCAACTTTCACAGAGGTCGTTTTTGGAACAAAGTAGTATTATATTTATTGAGCAATGATACTCACGTACTAATTGTGACATGCTCCTAACCCGGATTTCTCACCAAGATTGAAGAAAGAGGGGGTCAAAAACTGCCAAAATGTATATTGCAAAACAATCTCAGCAGTTTGAAGTATGACACCAGACAAAAATCATTGTATACCGGAACAGTTTGTATTTGGACAAGAAAAGTCATGTCCAGTTGTAGTTAATTTCAAGGGTGAGCCTGTAACATCAGATGCTGGCTTGTACTTAATTGCAGAACTAGATAGAAAACTTGCAATAACATCAAGGCTTGCAGGATGTTTTAAAGATTACCGAGAAAAAAATCGTACAGACTATTCTGTAGCCAGTCTCATAACCCAACGTATATACGCTCTAATAATGGGATATGAGGATATTAATGACCATGATAAATTACGACATGATTTGATGTTTAAGCTTGCAGTTGGTAAAGCAACTGGTTTGTCGGGTGAGGCAGTTAAGTTAGCTGGTAAAAGTACATTAAATCGCATCGAACATTGCCCAGAAGATGTCTGTTCACGAGCCAATAGTCGTTATCACCGTATCGAACATAATCCAGAAGAAGACAGAAAGTTTTTTAGTTGAAGTATTTTTAGAATCTTATCCAAAACCGCCGCGACAGATAACCATAGATTTAGATGTCACTGACGATATAGTACATGGAAACCAAGAAGAAGTTTTTTATAATACTTATTATGGCAATACCTTCGCCAAATTTATGAACTGCTAGAACAAGGATCGGCAGGGTGGATACGTCCTAAATTGGTAACTCTGTGAAAAATATTTGCGAGTAAAACTGGGTCTGGTTTTTCCGGAAGGAGTTTTATAGTTTCCTCAACATATTTATAACCTCGGAACATTGCCTTAAGGTCTGTAATACTAAAATCAGGGTTAAATTTACGGAAGTGAGAAAGCAAAACTTGCGAAATATTAACCATGAAAAATGCCAGATTTGCAGCGTTTGTTACTGCATTTTTCCCAACATTCATAAAGTCTTCGAGTCCAAAAAATTGTTTAGCATCGCGAAAATTAAATTCGATTTGAAATCTCAAACTGTAATAATCAATCACATGCACATAACTTAAACTCAAATCAGTTGAAAATAAAACAGCATGAGTTCTATGTGATGTTACAATATTTGTCCGCACTATAATTACAACATTTAATGCTTGAGAAAATTCTTTATGGAGAAGTTGAGTTTGATAAAAATAATAACGAATATTCTCAACAGTCTCAGTTTTTTTGAGAAATTTATCTGGTATAAATGAATAGTCAATTCTATCACCGTATTTACGACGGCATTTACGACTAGGGTCTGGATTTTCATAGGGGATATACAAGGCAGAGTCGTAGCGCATCTTAGAAATTAGCAAATCTTGCCACCGGGGAGAATCCCCCTGACAGGTGTAGGTTTATTACAATTAGGAGGAGTTGGGGTAATAAAATTGATTGACAGGGGTATTAGGAAAATAACTCCAGCGATGGAGATGAATCGGAATATCGTTTAAAAAATCAGCGATCAGGGAAAGTAATCCAAGGAGGAAGCAAGAGATTTGGCGTAATGGTTTGGGATTGGGAGGCTTTGAGAAAGCTACGTGTTGAGGTGGAAGTTGTTCGAGATTGGCAAGAGGTGATTGATTTTCGTTCTCTCCACCAAGTATAACCATCCAGAGGGTGGAAATTGCGATCGCTAACCATAAACGTTCAGCACGCTTTGGATCGAGCAAACGAGTATTATGCCACTGCCAACCATCAGATTTAATGTCACGATAAACGCACTCGGTTGAGGGGCGTAAACCGTACCACAATGCATCAGCAGAGTTCGGCTCTAGGTCAGTTAAAATCAACCAAGGGTCTTTGTAACCATCATCCCAGCGTGCAAGTAAAGTCGATTCCAGAGAATTTGTTTTAAAACAAATAACTTTACCTGACCAAGATTGCCCAGGATGCTGGACAATATCAGCCAGAGGAAGCCATATATCCGATGGTGGAATTTGTACAAGTCCTTGATGATTAATCCGCAAAAATGGATGCCAGCCAGCATCTACAATCATCTGATACATCCAGTCGGCATACAATCCTCGGTCGGCAGCAGCAATTACATCAAAACTCTCAGGAATAACGTCTTTGAGCTTTTCGATTAATTGTTGCCAATGTGGTTTCCAACTGCCTGGTTCAGTTGCTTTGACGACACACCATGCAATTGGGATTCCACATCCTGCAAGCAAGATGTTAATCGACAAAACTACGAACTTGTCACCGATACTGGTTGCGTCAAAAGCTAAGGCAATTTGCCCTATATTTCTTGGTAACAAGCTGATAACCCATCGTAGCAATGGAGCGAAGCAACTAGTCACATCTAGACTGCAACGCTTTTTGCCTTTTTTCGCTTTTGCTTCTTGATACCATTCTTTTAGCCTTTGTCTAACTGGAGAGTGCTTTTTCTCCATTAACCTTGGCAATAAAGTTTGATACTTGGGTCAAGCTACTCGATCTGGTCATCACCATCCCGAAACTCCATGTTGCTAACCCGATTGCTTGAGGTAATGAAAGATGACCCATATGCTCTGAAACTATGCATGACCAATCTTTTATATGCTTATTGTTCAGCATTTTTCTCGCTCCCAGCTTTGCGACTACTTTTATTTTCCTCCTTATGCTGTAAATACTCATGCCTCTGTAATAAACCTACACCTGTCAGGGAGAATCCCCGTGGCAAAGTTTGCGCTGTAAGCCCATTTGCCGAGCCATAACCACGGCATTATTATTTCCAAAATGACCATCCAATACCAAGTAAGTTAGCGGTAAAAATTTACTTAATTTTTTGAGCAAGTCCTGAATTAGAATACGAATACGTAGAAGTTCTGAGGTAAAAACTACTTCTGTTTTATCTTTATTCTTACTTCCCTTTGGTCGCCCACCCTTCTTTTTTGGGACTTCTTGATTTGGTTTTTCTTTAGGCTTTTTTGTCTCTTCTTTTAATTTTGTTTGCTTCTCAACTTTTGGTTTGATTACTTGTTCAATCCTGATAGGAAATGCTTTCCTTTGTTCAATACTGACCAAGGATAATGCAAAAAATGATAATCCCTGTATTGGTTTGTCATACAAAGATGAATAAAATTTATCGACCCCATAACTTTTTTTTCCTGCTTTGCTTACTACTACTTCATCTCCTGCTAATAGATATGTTTCTTTTTGGCAAAATATATGTTCTCTAAAAAATACCCAAAATAACCCTGCCCAAGGTAATGAATGAGCAAAAAATCGCTGTATAGTTCTATAGCTTCCGCCCTTTCCACACCACCGTGATATGCCCAGCATTGTTATTCTTCCACTCATTGCTAGCATTGCTGATATAATTCTGCTCCAACGTCTCAAAGTTGTTCTGGTCGTATATCGTTGCAAGCATTCCAACAGTGCTAATATATCTGGCATGGGCTTTCTGTGGTTCTTGAGTTGTGGTTGTGCTAAACAATAACTCTACTACGGAAAGCCCTCTTTATTTTGGCGAAGGTATTGTCAATAAGAAGACATTTTGTCAATAATCTATTTAACTTATTAAGAATAAATTAATTTAAAGAAAACAAAAAGAGTGTTTGAATAAAGAAAATACAAATTCAATACTTTTTTGCAAACATGATGATAAATTTTGCAGCAGATTCTGACTAGTCTGTGTATTTTGTTGGTTTTAAGGCAAAATTATTTCATACAATAATAGTGTAGTCAAAAAATAGAGTCAACAGGGATGGAAGAATTTAAAAGCCCAATTGAGAGACTAGCGCGTTTATTTCGTAAAGGTCGAGATGACTGGAGAGAAAAAGCCATAGAAAGACAAAAAGAAATTAGAGGATTAGAAATAAAAATCAGAGATTTACTAAAATCACGAGAGAATTGGAAAGAGCGTGCATTAACAGCAGAGTTAAAGCTAAAACAACATAAAAGAGGAGAAGATTCTTCCCAAAAAAAAGAAGAAGAGAAAAGTGAAGCAGCAAACTTAGGAATAGATGTAGAGAGCGAAGAATTGAATGTAAAAGGTATCCGCTCGATAATTAGGGGTAGGGAAGATACACAACAGTATGGCGCCGTTGTGTAAAGGCGCGCTCCTTAAAGGCAGTGATATTACCCTATTGTCTGCTCCCGTTGATTATTGGCTTCGTGTGCGTATGTTCATGGTACGGGGTTGCACGGTACGTATACAAAACACCTGTTGTTGAGAAAAGAACGGTAATAAAAAACCAGATAAAAAATTTGTTTTGAGAGCAAAGTACCAGAGGGCGTTATAGAATAATATGCATGACGCAAAAACCATCACCGGAAAAGCTAGTAGACACATTACTGCAAACTATCGACCCATCTGGGATTGCAGATGAATCTTTGCGTCGTACCGTTGAGATACTACTCAACGTGATAGAGCAGTTACAAGCAAAAACCAAAGAACTGGAAGAAGAAAATCAAAAACTTCGAGACGAAAATAATAGACTCAAAGGTGAACAGGGCAAACCAGATGTAAAAGCCAATAAACCAAAAGGTTTTAAAGAGAATCACTCATCAGAAAAAGAACGGAAGACACCCAAACAGCATACTAAAAGCAATAAAAACGCTCACATTACAATAGATAGAAAAGAAATACTAAAGTATCCGCAGTCGGAGCTACCCGAAGATGGAGTGTTTAAAGGCTATGAAGAAGTCAGGGCTATTTTATTCTAAAAGTAGGAGCTATGTGGTATAATCTAGCGCGAATCCAAGCGTGTGCATCTACCTCCATGAGCCAACCAGCAATTATAGAAGCTTTTGCAGAGCTTAAAGA
>NZ_NTFS01000290.1 GCF_002289455.1 Brunnivagina elsteri CCALA 953 | reverse complement strand
ATATTAGATATTATAGAGAGAGAAGATAAAAGTTATATCCCTTTTGTAGTTACTATTCGCGAGTTAGCAGATAATTTTCAAATAAAAAAAATAAAACAATATATACAAAATATTAAAATTGAAATAAATGACTAAATATTTTTTTGAAAAAGCGAAAATTTTAATAGTAGACGATAATCAAAACAACCTCAAAGTTTTGTGTGATGCGATCGCAGATTCTGGATGGGAGATTTTGGTTTCGCTCGATGGGGAAAGTGCAGTTGAACAAGCAGAATATGCTCAACCAGATTTAATACTACTAGATGTAATGATGTCGGGAATGGATGGATTTGAAACTTGCGAAAAACTCAAATTTAATTTGATAACTCGCGAGATTCCTATAATTTTTATGACAGCACTTTCTGATACAATTGATAAAGTTAAAGGTCTCTCAATCGGTGGTGTTGACTATATCACAAAACCATTTCATACCGAAGAAGTGTTAGCAAGAATTAACATACATCTAAAACTCTATTCTTTAGCAAAGCAACTTGAAGAACAAAAAATAGAATTAGAACAGCGTGTTGCAGAACGAACTAAGGAATTAACTCAAGCAGTGGAGGATTTAAAACAATCACAACTCCAATTAGTTCAGAGCGAAAAAATGTCAACTCTTGGTCAATTAGTTGCTAGTGTTGCCCACGAAATTAACAATCCAGTTGGGTTTATTATGGGGAATTTAAGTCATTTAGCAGAATATACCTCGAAACTGATAAATCACTTGCAAATGTATCGTCAACTTTATCCCGAAGCTAATGAAGAAATTAATAAAAATGCTCAACAAATTTATTTAAATGATTTGATGAAAGAAACACCAGAAATTATATCTTCAACAGAAGTTGGGATTGAGAGAATTTTCAATATTAGTACCAGTTTGAAAAATTTCTCCCGTTCTGATACTTCTAGTAAAATTGAATTTGATATTCATGAAGGCATTAACAGTACTCTGATGATTTTGAAACATCGACTCAAAGCAAATAAAAAATATCCTCCCATAGAAATTATTAAAGAATATGGAGATTTACCACTTGTTAACTGCTATCCCGGACAAATAAATCAAGTATTTATGAATATCATTGCTAATGCGATCGATGCTTTAGAAGAATCGGTAACAAATGCAGAAATAAATCAAAAAAATCATCATAATTTGAATATTACTATTACTACAATAGTCGAATATGATAATAACTGCGTCAAAATTTTGATTCAAGATAATGGTTTAGGAATGGATACAGAAACGCAAGAACAAATATTTGATAAATTTTTTACAACAAAAGCAGTTGGTAAAGGAACAGGATTAGGATTATCAATTAGTCGTCAAATAATCGAAGAAAAGCATCAAGGCAAAATTTACTGTAATTCCGTGTTGGGAAAAGGTATGGAATTTGTAGTTGAGATACCAATCAATACTTTGTAAAAGATTATTTTTTGGTAATATATTGAAAACATGAATAAATATTTCAGCCTATTATTTTTTCTACTATTTTTTTCAGTTGATTCTGCATCAGCTAGGGTATTTATTAATTCACAACAATCTCCAATTAAACTCCGTAATGATGACAGCTTATTTTCCCTTACTCAAAAATACGCAGACATCTCCAAATCTGTTCTTGAACAAGGTAAAATTAGATTTGAAGCAGGACAATTTGCCGAAGCTGCTAATATTTGGCAACAAGCAGCAATTGACTTTGAGCGTCAAGGTGATAAACTCAACCAAGCATGGAGTTTAAGTTATCTTTCCCTTGCTTATCAAAATATGGGAGACTGGAAAAAAGCGGAAATTGCAATTAACGACAGTCTAAAACTTTTACAGACTTCCCATCAATCTGCCAATTCCGCAGTATTAGCAGTAATATTAAATACGCAAGGTAGTTTAAGTATAAGTACAGGGAAAGCAGAAGCAGCGCTAAAAAGCTGGCAGAAAGCAGAAAAAGCCTATATAGCAGCAGGAGATAAGATTGGTGAAATAGGTAGCAAAATAAACCAATCCCAGGCATTACAAGCAATGGGTTTGTACAGTCGAGCCAAAAAATTACTACTTCATACTAACGAACAGTTGCAACAACAGCAGGATTTACCGCTAAAATTCAAAGCTTTACGAAGTTTAGGAGTTGCAATGCAAGTGATTGGTGATTTGAAGGAATCAGAAAAAATATTAGAAGATAGTTTAAAAATAAGTGAAAAACTGGGTTTAACAGGAGAAAGTAGCGAAATTCTCTTTAGTTTAGGAAACACCAAACGCAGCTTAGAGGATATTCAAGCAGCACTAGATTACTATCAGCAAGCAGCAGATATAGCAACCAATCCACGAGTAAAAGTAGAAGCACTGCTCAACCAGTTGAGTTTGTATGTAGAGAAATTACAAAATGAACACGCTGAAGCATTAATACCACAAGTTGCAACAGAATTAGCAAATCTTCCTCCTAGTCGAGCATCAATTTACGCTAGAGTTAATTTTGCTCAAAATCTTTTGGAATTAGCAGTAAA
Source organism: Brunnivagina elsteri CCALA 953 (assembly GCF_002289455.1). Taxonomy (GTDB): domain Bacteria; phylum Cyanobacteriota; class Cyanobacteriia; order Cyanobacteriales; family Nostocaceae; genus Brunnivagina; species Brunnivagina elsteri. The sequence continues at coordinate 5,976 of NZ_NTFS01000290.1, read as the reverse complement.
AAATTCCAGAAAATATCAGCAAGCAGCAGAAATTTTGGCAACTGGGATAAAACAAGCTGAAAATTTAGGAGATTTACGTGCGAAAGCTTATGCATTAGTTCAACTAGGTAAATTAAATTCGCGATCGCAACAATATGATGAAGCTTTAAAATGGAGTCAGCAAGCATTAAAAATTTCCCAAGAAATAAATGCTACAGATATTTCCTATCAAGCAGCTTGGCAAATTGGACGTATTTATAAACAATTAGGAGATAAGGAAAAAGCATCTGCTGCCTACAAATTCTCTATAGAAAATCTCAAGTCATTACGAAGTGATTTAGTTGCAATAAATTCTAACGTGCAGTTTTCCTTTAAAGAAAGTATTGAACCTGTTTACCGTGAATATGTGTCATTACTACTGGAAGAATCCAACCCAGGAGAAAAAAAGCTCAAAGAAGCAAGAGAACTAATTGAAGCACTACAACTTGCCGAACTTGATAACTTTTTCCGTGAAGCTTGCACTGATATCAAACCGGAAAACATTGAAAAAATCGACAAAAATGCTGCGGTAATATATCCAATTGTCTTACCAGATCGTCTCGAAGTAATTTTGTCAGTACCAGGGAATAAATCGCTTTCAAAATATCGAGTAGCTTTACCGCAAGTAGAAGTCGAAGAAACCATCAAATTAATGCGACAATCCTTGAACCCAACATTTTCCAATCAAGAGCGATCGCAACTTTCACAAAAATTATATAACTGGTTAATTCGTCCAGCAGAAGCAGAATTATCCCGTCACGACATCAAAACCCTAGTATTTGTCCTTGATGGTTCACTGCGTAACCTACCAATGGCAGGATTATATGACGGCAAACAATACCTCATCCAAAAGTATAATACAGCCTTATCGCCAGGATTGCAACTAATGCGATCGCAACCCAACCAAGGAAAAAATCGTCGAGTCATAGCAGCTGGATTAAGTGAAGCACGTCAAAATTTTCAACCCCTACCAGCAGTGAAATCAGAACTAATGGAAATTACCTCAACATTTCCAGGAACACAACTTATAAACGATAAATTTACCAATTCAAAACTAAAAAGTGCCATTAAATCAATACCATTTACTATTTTACATCTTGCTACCCACGGACAATTTAGCAGCAAATCAGCAGATACTTTTATTGTTACTTGGGATGGACAAATTAACGTTAAAGAACTCGATGAATTATTAAAAATAGGCATCGAAAACGAATCCACACCAATCGAATTAATGGTTCTCAGCGCTTGTCAAACAGCAAAAGGAGACAACCGCGCTATATTAGGTTTAGCAGGATTTGCAGTGCGTTCAGGTGCCCGTAGTACCCTGGCAACATTATGGGCTGTACAAGACGAATCCACAGCCAAATTTATGATTGAATTTTACAAACAATTAAGTAAGCCAAATATTTCCAAAGCCGAAGCATTACGAAATACCCAACTAGCATTTTTAAACGATACAAATAAAGATTTACAACATCCCTTTTACTGGACACCATTCGTATTAATTGGCAATTGGTTATAGTAAATAGTTAGGAATTAAAAACCCCAAATATCCCACCTCCTCTCTGCATCTTTGCGTCTACCTTTCTTGAAATCTCTAAACATCTCTTCGTCTTGGAAAGTTTGGCGGGACGGAAGCCGACACCGCCAACTTTCCGCTATATCAAATCTTTGTTTATAGGCTGAGATAGCAGACTTTAAACTATCAAAATTTGTTAAGATAAACCATCCATATGAACGGTGCTACTCCGTTAATTTTACGTTTCCATTTACATGCAACATTAAAACTAAAAAATCCCTTGCTTTTAGTTACCTTAACCCCCTTGATGAAAAATGAAACTCCCGGTACTAAACCTAAATTATTTAACTTCAAAATTTTCTCTCTTACATATGGATTCTCATGTTCTTTTAGCGTTTTCAATAGGCATTCTTTTTGCTCTTGAGAAAGATGGTTTTTTGCTGGCATATGGCTGAGAAAAAGCTTAGTTACTTAATTTCCTATTATACAATCAAGCTGCGTAGCAGCTTACGGAAACGGTCATGCGTAGTTTGGAGGGGGGTGGTTGGAAAAGTACCAGTAATGGTAACTCGCTGGCTACCTACCCTACATTAAGCACGGTTTTGAAGACCAACGGGGTTGGTGACAACCTCGTTGAGTTTTACTAGTGTCAATACCCCGATTTCTCTGTGGCAGATGAGATTAGTTAAGCGATCGCATTGTGAATTGTAGATATAGCACTGGCAAGATGCTTACAAAACTAAACATACTTACTCCAAAATTCCGTTTTTTTTGAGAATCAACACATTCTCTACCAACAAAATGTAGATTTACTCTTGAAGTTTTGCCCACTTCTGTGTAATCTATGACCATAGCTACAAAATACTTAATGCCCATATGGTAGCCGTAGATTCAGAAGGAGAAACAAAGAATGAGCTTGTGGCAGCATCAGCGAAGGTTATTGCAACTTGTAAATCAGTGCAAAAGCATAGTTAAATTGGGATTTAAATTCAATTTCTTAAAAAGTTTTGTATCTTTATTTTTAGTTGGAACAGTTTTAAGTTTAACACTTGCTGCCTGTTCGGGTGGTAATGCGAACAATTCTAGCGCTGGGGATTCTGCCGCAACGCCAAATGCAACTCCTGCCTCTGCGAAAGGGCAAGATGTACAACTAACATTAGTTTCCTTCGCTGTAACTAAAGCTGCTCACGAAGCGATTATTCCTAAGTTCACGGAACAGTGGAAAAAAGAACACAGCCAAAATGTTACCTTCAAAACTAGTTACGGTGGTTCGGGTTCGCAAACTCGTGCAGTGATAGATGGCTTGGAAGCAGATATTGTTCACTTGGCACTGGCATTAGATACCAAAAAAATTGAGAAAGCTGGATTGATTCAGCCTGGTTGGGAGAAGGAAGTACCAAATGACGGTATAGTGTCCAAATCTGTAGCTGCTTTGGTGACACGGGAAGGAAATCCCAAAGGCATCAAAACCTGGTCAGATTTAGCAAAAGATGGTGTCAAATTCATCACCGCAGACCCGAAAACCTCCGGGGTTGCTCGCTGGAATTTCTTAGCTTTGTGGAATTCTGCTATCAAGGCTGGTGGGGATGAAGCGAAAGCAACTGAATTTGTTGCCAAAGCCTATAGTAATGTACCAATTCTGACAAAGGATGCACGGGAAGCGACTGACGCATTCTTCAAACAGAAGCAGGGGGATGCATTAATTAACTACGAAAATGAGATTATCTTGGCAGAGCAAAAGGGTGAGAAGGTGTCTTATGTGATACCGGATGTGAATATTTCTATTGACAATCCGATCGCAGTTGTCGATAAAAATGTGGACAAGCATGGAAACCGTGAAGTAGCTGAAGCTTTCGTGAAATATTTATATACACCAGAAGCACAGCAAGAGTTTGCCAAGGTTGGATTCCGTTCTGTGGATGAAACCGTAGCTCAAAGCAAGGAAGTTAAAGACAAGTATCCCGTAGTCAAAACCTTGGGAACAGTTGAAGATTTCGGTGGATGGGATGCTGCACAGAAGAAATTCTTCGAGGATGGTGCTATTTTTGACCAAATTCAAGCTAAGAAGAAGCGTAGTTAGAAACCAATCTAGAGACGCGATAAATCGCGTCTCCAATGTAATGTATATTGCCCATCTGTCATCGTTCGACTGAAGCTCTTCCGAAGTCCAAAACCCAAAATCCTAATTCCCCATGACAATATCATCAACCGATCGCAGATTTCGGACTCCCCAACCTGTTTGGAAAAAGTTTCTCAGCCCATTGATTGGAAATAGCTGGGCATGGCGAATTAGTGTTGTGTACTTAACAGTTATGCTGTTAATACCAATAATTGCCATGTTCTTTAAAGCGAGTAGCGAATCTCCAGCTAGTTTTTGGAGCATTGCCACAAGCGATGTCGCACTCTCAGCTTATGATGTCACTTTTACTACAGCTTTGGTAAGTGCATTAATCAATGGGGTGTTTGGAACTCTTTTGGCTTGGGTACTTGTTCGGTATGACTTCCCCTTGAAAAAGCTAATTGATGCTTCCATCGATTTACCATTTGCCCTGCCAACTGCTGTAGCAGGTTTAACTCTAGCGACTGTATACAGCGAAAATGGTTGGATTGGTTCCTTGTTTGTACCCTTTGGAATTAAAATATCCTTTACCCGTTTGGGTGTTGCGATCGCAATGACGTTTATTTCTCTTTCCTTTGTGGTACGAACCGTGCAACCCGTACTCCAAGAAATGGAAAAGGAAATGGAGGAAGCAGCTTGGAGTTTAGGAGCAAATCAATTGCAGACATTTACACGGGTAATTTTACCTCCGTTGCTGCCTGCGATTTTGACTGGTGTGGCTTTGGGATTTTCCCGCGCAGTCGGGGAGTTTGGTTCGACGGTAATTATTTCGTCGAATACCCCGTTTCAAGATTTAATTGCACCGATATTAATTTTCCAGCGTTTGGAACAGTATGACTATTCTGGTGCTACCGTCATCGGAATTGTGATGCTGATAATTTCCTTAGTTATGTTGCTGGCAATTAACCTTTTACAATCTTGGGGAAGAAGATATGACCAAAAATAATTCTCAACCGAATCAACAGAAAAGTTGGGTTCCAAAATTACTGATTGCGATCGCACTGATTTATTTAGCTTTGGTTATCTATATTCCCACTGTAAATGTATTTGTCCAAGCTTTCAGAAAAGGAGTCGCACCATTTTTTGCTAACTTGACTGAACCCAATTTTCTCCACGCTGCTTGGTTAACTTTGGTACTGGCATTAATTGCTGTACCTGTAAATACAATATTTGGTTTGTGTGCAGCTTGGGCACTTACCCGCAAAAACTTTCGCGGAAAGGCTTTTGTTTTGAGTATTATTGACCTACCTTTCTCGATTTCACCTGTAGTTGCAGGATTGATGATTGTGCTGCTTTATGGACGTAATGGCTGGTTTGGTAGCTGGTTGATAGAGCATGATATCAAGATTCTCTTCGCTCTTCCAGGTATAGTTTTAGCAAGTGCTTTTGTCAGTATGCCATTTGTAGCACGGGAAGTAATACCAATTTTAGATGAAATAGGGAAAGAGCAAGAAGAAGCAGCACAAACCCTTGGTGCAAATGGCTGGCAAATTTTCTGGCGTGTTACAGTACCCAATATTCGTTGGGGTTTATTGTACGGAATACTTTTGACGAATGCCAGAGCTATGGGTGAATTTGGTGCGGTTTCGGTGGTATCGGGAAATATTGGTGGTGAAACCCAAAGTTTACCTTTGTTTATTGAAGATGCTTATAAACAATATCAAACAGAAACTGCATTTTCAGCTGCGGTGATTTTGGCAATGTTGGCATTAGTGACGCTGGTATTAAAAGAGATTCTCGAACAGAAATCAGGTCATTCGACTAAAAAAGTTTCGTAGAATAAAAACGAGGTTAATTGGATTATGACTTCTCACAACACTCTTATAGACAAAAAAATTCGAGTTAGAATTCCCAGAGATTATCATGAGGAACCTGTTATTTCTCGTCTTGTTTCTGACTACGGTTTGGTTATTAATATTAGGGCTGCTATTTTGGGAGCAAATGCCGTTGGTGATGGTTGGTTTGATTTAGATTTACAAGGAACCAATCAACAAATTGAGCTTGCTATTACTTATTTACGTAATTTAGCTTTGGAAGTTTGGGATAATAACCAGAGTTATATTTGGTAAATAAGTTGATTTATTAGACGCAAATCTCAGATTTTAATTCCTCTCTATTGACTTAGGGAACACCAAGAAATAAATCCTCCAATATTGTAGGGGTGGGGTCTCCCCACCCTTATGCATGATAGGGTTGGTAAATATATGATTTGGAGATTTTATTTTCTGGAAGTCCCTTACCTTGATACTTCTCTATTTCTATTTTTAGGTATAGGAATTCATAAATTAGGTAAACAAAAAATACTCCTCTAGGGTAATTT
>NZ_NTFS01000029.1 GCF_002289455.1 Brunnivagina elsteri CCALA 953 | reverse complement strand
TGTCAATAATAAGCACTAATTGATAGAATATTGATTACAACTTATTTCTAAGCGTTTCTGTTATATCGAACTCAGGTATATAAAGATTATTATTGGCATTTGGAGCATTTATTAATGGAAGATTCAGAATTATTAGAGAAATTGCATAGAACTTGGATTCAAGTTCTAGTTAACGAGAATTGGAATGACTATGCAGCGATTATTGTTGATGCTGAATTATCTTTTAAAGAAAAATGGAATGAATATGATGACTATTCATATAAAACAGCCATCGTAGTTGATTTGCCGCTAAAACTTTACTTAATTATTACGAACAATGAAGAAATACAAAAAGTCCTTCAGCAATATTTTTGGGTAATTGCCAATGGTCATATTTTTAGGAATTCTTTAGATATAGTTTACAGGGTAAAGCTACTAGACATAGAAGAGAACTGGCAAAAGACTATAAAATTTTTAATTGCAAAATCAAAAGATTTAAATCAGGGACTGATTACGGAAAAAGCTTTTGCCCGCAAAGGTAAAGAACCTATCATTTATCGAGAGATTAAGTTTGCTTCGCAATCCGAAATTAGGATTGCACAGGAATTAGAAGCTAAAGAAGTATTATTTTTTCCCCTACCTCTAGCTGTTAGAAATGAAACAGGTAATATTTACGATGACCATCGAGAAGTTGATTTTTTAGTATGTTTAGATGGAATATTCGGAATCTTAGAAATATCTTTTCATCCAGATAGATACGAAAAAGATAAGGAAAAGGATGCTTGGTTTAAGAAATCTGGAATCCTCTGTATCGAACATTACTCTGCTGAGAAGTGTTATAACCAGCCAAGAGTAGTAGTGGAAGAATTTTTAAGTATCCTGTCTAAGTATAGGAGGTAAGCTTTAATCATTTACTTGATGCAGAAATTATTCGAGGGTACGGACTGCTAACATTTAAAAGATATCAAAACTGCGATACCTTCGGTAGAGTAAGCCACAAAATGAATGATCCTATGTTGTCATGCTATAGCTCGGTTCCCGCAGGGTGTAGTGAAGCATCTCCGCGAGATTCTTCACTACACTCCGTACGTACCCCTCCGAGGAAGCAAGCTACAGAATGATATTGAGCATTGCTTTCTGTGGAGTTCTTTAAGCTTTGCGATCGCATGTGCAGCACTCTAACTAGAGAAGACAAATTATTGTCGCTAGGATAAACTTAGGGGTTTTATCATCAATAAGTAAAATTAAACATAATTATTAAACACGAATAAAATGCGATCGCACCCAATCCCAACTAGCAGTTATTGCTTTTTCCTATTCTTGTCATGCTTTGCTTGAGAGACGGCAATTTTAGACTCAATCTGCTGTATTGCTGCTTGCCAAACTTCATAACCATTGAGACTCAGGTGTAAACCATCGGTGCTTAAATCGGTACGTAAGTTACCCTGAAAATCTACAAACCAATTATGAATATTTAAATAATTTGCGCCTTCATCCTTGGCAACTACGGCAATTTGCTGATTAATTTTGCGGATACGATTGTTGGAAAGTTTGGGCAAGCGGGTTGGTAAAATCGATTGGACGATGATTTGGGCGAGGGGATGGTCTTGACGCAGACGACGGATAATCCTGCGGTGATTGCGTAAAATAACTTCATCGGAACTACCTGACCGTAAATCGTTAATACCAGCCATTACATAAATTACATCAGGTCGCGTCTTAGAAAACATTGTTAATCTTTTGAATACACCTGTGGAAGTGTCACCAGAAATACCCTGGTTTAACCATAATTTTCCAGAGGGTAATTTATCCTTGGGAAACCACATGCTCAGGGAATCCCCCACCAAAATACTTAAACGATTCGTTCCTTGACCATCAACCATTGCTCGCGCTTCTAAAGCTAACAAACCTTTCCAATCTTCGTAAGTCAACTTACTTTTGCTGCTGGCAAGTTTGTCACGCATTGTTTCGTTGTTCAGTCGGGTATAAATTTGCCCTAACCGCAACGCTGCTAGTCTTTGATAATAAAGTTGCTTACCTGATACGGGTTGATAATTGATACCCTGCTGAATGGTGTTTAAATAAGCAGGTGTAGCGGATATGGTTGGTATAACTGGTGGCTGTTCTTGATTACTAAATTCGGGCGCAGTCGTTTCATTTTCCGGTGAAACTGGTGAAGAACCGGAATTATTGCGATCGCTAAGTTCTGCCCGTAGTTGTTGCGGTTGGGAATTTATCTTTATACTCCAGGGAATCGGGGAATTCTTTGCTGGAACAATCAACATTTGAGGTAAAGCTGAAGTTGGTACTGCCAATCCTGTCAACACACCAGCTGCCAACAGATAAACATCCTTCATCGCTTTATCTCTCCTTAAAAAATCAATCATATATCCCTAATCTCAGCCACAATCAACTGTTTTCAGGAAATTTCTACAGTTACTAAATTTTTTTTTACACCACTCTGACTCGTAAAGCTTGCCAACTAGGTAACATTTCACGAAATCTTCACAAAAATATTGACATTCTCAATAGTTTGTGTAATTTGCTGCCAAGCATCATCGGATAATGCGGATTTAATCAAGGTTAGCACTTTACGCAACTCAATGAAATCATCATCGGTAAAACTTTTCTCTATCTGTTGGATGTAAAAATTTTGCCACCATTCTGGTGCATGTTTACTTGAAGAATGTTTTCGCCAACGTCTAAGCCAACGCCAAAAAACTTGGGAGAATTGTGTACCTACAGATGATGGTGGTGGAAAATCCGCATAGCTGACAAATCGGCTGACATTATTAGCATGGACGTATACCACGTGACTGTAGCAGTCTATTCGCTTGATTTGGTCGATGTCAATACCAAACATGATTGCGACTGCTTCTTCAGTCACAAATCGCCCTAGTGGATGTAGAAGTGGTGATTTATAGGTTATTTTGGATGATCGAATTGAGGGAGCTTTTACCCCTGTTGTTGCTGGCATGGTAGATGAATCCCTATTTTTAAGGGAATTGCGGCGATATTTGCGAAGATTTTGACAAACTGGCACTAATATGCTTAATCAGGAAGTTGTAACCCACATTCCGCACTTCATAATGTAATACGTAATGATTACAAAATCTGGGTAGCTTGACGAACTCTTGAATTTAACAAATCAAGTATTTATATTGAAATTAAGCGCAAACCTACCCCAAATTTACGTACTACTAGGCATACTACAAATTGACGTGCGGAATGTGGGTTGTAAGTAAGAACAAAAATAGTTTTGAGATAACTTACATTTTTCTACATCCAAATATTAAACTATGAAACTGTATCACTTGCCAAGCAAATTCCAAAAATACGACTAAATCCGTGATAATCCTCAACAAATTGTGTCAATCTAAAACAATGCGACATAAAAGACGCGATATATCGGGTCTCTACAAGTTCTTCGTACCTTCTGTAGTTGGTTCACCAAAGTCTTGATGAAACCGATAGCGACTACCAATTACATAATCTTCATTTAACTCAAAAGCCAGCCAATACCTTTGCAATGTTTCCGCGACAAAACCTGTAGTATTAGAACCAGCAAAAGGGTCTAAAACAACATCACCTTCATCGGTCAAAAATTTTACAAAGAACTCTGCAAATCCTGATGGGAAACGGGCTGGATGGGGTTTAATCCCTGTTTGTTTACATATGGTGTATTTGACTCAGTATTTGCGATTTCTAATAAATTTGCTGGAATCGCTCCCTGATTATCTTTTTGGAATTTATGAGAAATATCATGACCACTCGGACGTAGTTTTGCTTGATACCCATTTTTTAGTAAATTTTTCATACTCTCGCTGTATGATTTCAAAACTTTGCGATTATCAGCTTTGGAATTTGGTGTCTTTGATAACCACCAAACAACATTTACTGAGTCTTTAACGCGAATTCTTCTGATTGTCACCCATTCTGCGGTTGTTGGTAATTGAGCAGGATTAGAATGATAAAATTCCTGAGCTAGATAAAATCCTAATTCTTTACATAGTCTGACTAATAATACGTATTGATAGATACTGCGTGTTGGGTTTCCTGGCAGATAAGCACCACCTAAATCTAAGACAAAAGAGCCGTTTTCTGTGATGACTCGCTGGAATTCTTTGGCGAAAGGTAGAAACCATTCGATGTATTTTTCTGCACATTCATTGCCGTATTCTTTTTTGTGAGTGAGGGCAAATGGTGGTGAAGTCAGAATTAAGTTGATACTATTGTCGGGAATATCTTTAATTGCTGGTTCTAGAGATGTGCGATCGCTTTTCAAGATGTGTCAAAATGAAAAAATGGAGGTTAGCGGACTCGAACCGCTGACATCCTGCTTGCAAAGCAGGCGCTCTACCAACTGAGCTAAACCCCCACGAGATATAATATGTAATTAGAATACTAGCTGATATTGTTCAATTTAGGAAGGGGTATAGGTCAAAATGACTCTGGTGGTTGCTGCATTTTATAAATTTACTAAACTGCCAGATTTTGCCGAGATGCAGAACCCTTTGCTGTCGTTTTGCCTGACTCAAGGGATTAAGGGTACGATTTTATTGGCAGAAGAAGGAATTAATGGGACTATAGCAGGTTCCCGTCAGGGTATTGACACTGTTTTAGCCTATTTACATTCTGATTCCCGTTTAGTCGATTTAGAATACAAAGAGTCATTAACTGAGTCAGCACCATTTGAACGGATGAAAGTGCGTTTGAAGAAAGAAATTGTGACTTTGGGTTTACCAGAAATTAGCCCGATACAACAGCTTGGAACCTATGTCAGTCCAAAAGATTGGAATGCGATCGCATCTGATCCTGATGTGATTATCATCGATACTCGTAATGATTATGAAGTCAAAATCGGCACGTTTAAAAATTCAGTAAATCCAAATACCCATTCTTTCCGGGATTTTCCCGAATACGTTCGACAAAATCTCGATCCGCAAAAGCATAAAAAAGTGGCGATGTTTTGTACGGGGGGGATTCGTTGCGAAAAAGCTTCTGCTTTCATGCTTTCCCAAGGTTTTCCAGAGGTATATCACCTCAAAGGGGGAATTCTCAAATATTTAGCGGAAGTACCTCAAGAAGAAAGTATTTGGGAAGGTGAATGTTTTGTCTTTGATGAACGTATTGCTGTTCAACATGGATTAGAGCCGGGAACTTATGATATGTGTGTGGGTTGTGGACATCCGATTGATGAGGAAGATAAGCTTTCCCCCCATTACGAAGAAGGTATTTGCTGTCTCTATTGTTATGAAACTTTGACGAATGATAAACGTGGAAGATTGGAGGAGAAAAAAAGACAAGCTGGATTAAAAGCTCAACGGGATGGTTAGTTTGAGAGAAATACAAGAATTTTGGGAATGCTAAAAGTAGTTCCATCTAACTTGGAAATGCCTCAATTGAATATATGTAAAACTATATGCAAAACAACCGTTTATCTATTGGATTGACTATTTTTTTTGGTTCTGCATTTACTTTGATTGGATTAGTTATTGGTTGTTTTGCTGCTCGTGTTGCAGTATTCACATGTACTCACGATCGATTTACTCAACAGCAAGAAAAAGGAAACTGTCAGCTAGAACAGTCAACATTACTAATGCCTTGGGCAAAAAAAATAGATAGAATCGAATCAAGGGATATCCAAAAGGCTGAATCTGTGGAAGTTAATTTTGATACTTACACAGTGGTTCTTCGGTTGAAAAACAACAATGATAAATTTTTACTTTATCAATCGCCATATTCCCAAAATTCCCAGCAGTTGGCAACACTCATTAACTCTTTCCTAACTAATTCCAAAGCTAAGTCTTTTCGTTTTCAAGAAGGTGGTGGTGTTGGAGAGACTTTAGTTTTACTATCCTTTTGTAGCTTTGGTATAATGCTTACTTACTTCGGAACTATGGGTTTGAAAGCTTCATTGCTAGCATCAAACCATCAGCAATCGGAACCAAACTAATATTTACCCGCTTATCTTGATGTATTTTCGCATTTAATGCCCGAATTTTCTGAGTGCGATTGTCTTGTTTATCCTCTGGTTCTGCGACTTTTCCTGACCACAATACATTATCGATCGCAATTAAACCACCGGGACGAACTAATTTTAAGGAATATTCATAATAGTCGTCATAACCGCTTTTATCTGCATCGATGAAGGCAAAATCGAAGGTTTCTGTTTCCCCATCGGCAATTAGTTTATCTAAGGTTTCTAGAGCAGGAGCTATGTGTAAATCAATTTTGTGTGCGATACCTGCTTCTTGCCAGTAGCGACGGGCTATTTGCGTGTATTCATCACTCACATCGCAGGCTACTATTTTACCGTCAGGTGGTAGTGCTAATGCGGTGACTAGGGAACTGTAGCCAGTGAAAACACCTATTTCTAAAGTTTTTTTTGCGCCAATTAATTGCACCAATAAGCTCATAAATTGTCCTTGCTCTGGTGCTATTTGCATCATTGCCATTGGATGCAGTGCTGTTTCTTGACGCAGTTTGGTGAGTATTTCTGGTTCTCGTACTGAGGTAGAGAGGAGGTATTCGTGAAGGTTGTTTGCGAGTCCAAGGGTTTTATTTGACATGTTGTGGGGATTATCCTAAGTGTTATGTTATGTATTTATTTTCTCACGCGGAGAAGAGTAAGAAAATGATTTAAGATATTGGATACTCTAATTTCTGCAATGCTCAATTTCTAATTAACACTGTGGATATTACTGAATAGTTATATTTAGATGATATCTGGGAATACTAAGTGGAGTTAGTTTTGGGATGTCAATATGCGATATTTGCTTTATGCGATCGCTTTCTTAATACTTTACAAATCACTTTCCCAATATCCGAAGTACCAAAGGGAATGTCAGGAGAAAGTTCCAAAGTATTTACGGGAGGTATTTGAAGTTGCGATCGCAGAGTTTAATGCGATCGGTTTTCGGCAATGTGGATATTTACAGGTTACATCTACGGTTAAGGCTGAAACTCCAACATTAGAAACATTTTTGTATAATTCTTTATATGAAACATATGTAATCATTGGCATCCGTTATTCAGCCAAACCTGATGATTTATTCAAAATTGAGTTTTATACGTTTTTTGAAGATGAAAGTTTGTTGCTGACGACAAATAGTAAAGCTGATGGAATAATTGATGAGACTCCTGACTTAATTATTCAAGATGCTTATATGGCAGATATATCAACGCAGTGGCATCTTCATCAAAATAAGCTTAGTCAATTAGCTAATTTAAAACAAACATCTCAGATTATAACTGACGAATTTGCCGACGTATTACAAACACATGGCAAGAATTATATAGATTTTTTAGTCAGTAGTGGAAAATTACGACAAGTAAAAAAAGATAAATTATTTCAGTTTAATTTCAAGACTGCATGGCATTTGGCGAAAAAGATAACACATGGGGTAATTAAAACTTCGCAAATCGAGAAAAAGCAGCAAGTAGTGGTAATTCAATCAGTAGATAATTCAGGAATAAAAGTTAATATTCCTGTAGAGTTAGAAGTTGAAATATTTAAACGGATAGAAAAGTCAAATCAGTTAATTTTTGGGAGTAATTTTCGCGCATTATTCTTATTACTTAGTTTCACTTTGTTTATGATATCTTACATGCAGATGTTTGAGGCGCATAGTCTAGTAATTTTTGCTTTCACTATTCTGCTACATGAGGCTGGACATGTGATTGCGATGAAACTCTGCGGATATCAGGACACCTCAATATTATTTTTACCATTTCTTGGTGCTGTGGCAACTGCAAGAGAAAAATATGATACGACACTTGTACAAAATGTATTTGTATTGTTAGCTGGTCCTTTACCAGGATTAATACTGGGGATATTTTTAGGTGTAATGTATGGAAGTAGTAGTAATATATTTTGGGTTAAAGAAGCTGCTTGGATGTTGATTAGTTTAAATCTCATCAATTTAATGCCTATTTACCCTCTTGATGGCGGTAAGATTGCTAATTTAGTAATTTTTTCTAAGTTTGCTTATAGTGATATTATATTTAGATTATTGGGTTTGTTCATATTAGGATGTTTCGCTGTTTGGCAACCAGTATTAATCGTATTTTTAATTTTGAATACTTTAAGTTTACCCTATAGTTTTCGATTAGCTAAAACAAGCTCAGAATTTAAACAGTTTCTAAAAGAGAATCCTCAAACTACTTCAGATAATTTACTTTATCGTATTTTTGAGTATGTTAATAAATCCGATAATCATAAGTTATTAATTAATGGAAAACACTCTTTAGTAAAAAATTTATTGTTACGTTACAACGAATCTATAAGTCAGCCGATAAAGCGATTAATTTTAGCAATTATTTATTTCATTAGCATTCTTGGGGGATTAATTGGAGGATTATTTGCAATTTTTCCAAATTCCGCATCAGTAATTGCAGAAATTCCATATTTGTTGGAAAATTCAAAACAGCGACAAGAACGCTTTACGCAAAAACAGAAATACGAACTGGAAAAAACCACAGTAGCAATTACAAAGAATCCCAATGATGTTAATGCTTACATAAAAAGAGCAAAAATCAGACAAAGGTTGCGAGATTATCGAAATGCGATCGCAGATTATAATCAAGTTCTCCGCTTACAACCAAATCAAACTCAGTATAGACTGAATCGTGCCATTTTATATTCCCAAGTAGATAATATTCAAGCTGAGATTAAAGATTATAATTATTTGATTCAATTAAATCCTCAACACTTAGAAAATTATATTAGTCGTGGTTACGCATACCTAAAAATACAAGATTATCACGGTGCATTGGCAGATGGGAGTCAGGTTATTAAACTCGATCCACAGCAACAGAATGGTTATAAATTACGAAGCGAAGCTCGTCGTCATTTAGGTGATGATTTAGGTGCAGATGCAGATAAACAGAAAGCAATGGCGTTAGAAAAAGTTTGGGAAGAAGCAAGAGATTATTAGTAGGGGTGAACGGTTGTTCACCCAATAATTATAAAAACCTTCACCCAATAATTATGTTTCTTCTAAAATCCTTCACCTAATCATGATAAAAATATTCACATATTTCTATAATAAAATACTTGTTTTTAATTAATTTTTTTTGTAGATTGAATAATTCAATTTTAAATGAGATTAGGGCGAACATCCGTTCGCCCCTACAATCACTAATTATTTAATCATACCGCTTTCCTTAGCCATTTTTTGTTGTTCTTCACTCTTGGCAGACTTGAATTTTGTCGCCATTTGCTCAGTTTGTTCGGTACTACAATTGTTACGAATTGCAGCAAACATGGTGCTTTCCTCTTGACGAATATGGTCGCCAACAGCATCCATAATTTCTCTTACTTTCTCCTTAAATTGAGGAGAAGATACATTAATAGCTTTCGCTTGATCTAACAACACACGCAACTCAGCTTGTTCGTCATATAATTCTTGGGTATCTTTGTCACCATAGAAAGGACGAACCGTGGGATATACAACTTTTTCTTCCGCAATTGAATGTACTAACAAATCTTTGTAGATTTGACCAAAGTACTCTTGGATTTTTTGCGAGTCATTAGTAGCTAAAAGTTGGGTAAACAAAGTATTTACTTTGCTATGATCCATGCGAATTAAATCCTGGATATTCATATCGCTTTTATCGCTGGTTTGAGTTACGGCACTACCAAAGGCACCACTCAAAGCTGCCATAGCATCCTGTACTCGTCCCCAAATACCTTGATCGGCATCTTGTCCAGTTAGTTCACGAACACCTAACACTTCCAAAACACCTTTAAGTTGTTCTTGGTGAGCGCGATTCTCAAAATTTATGGTGTTTAAAGGTCCAATTGCCATCATCACATCAGCACCAACTTTTTGTGCAGCTTTGTGAATAGTTAAACCACTCATTACTTGTTGGTGCTTCAATAATTCATGTTGAAACACTTTTGCATAAAAGTTTAATTCTGAACCATGCATTAACTTTTTAACTGTATCTACCATTTGAGTAATGGTTTTTTCTGGTTGTGATCGCACGCCATATTGTACAATTACAGTATCCAAAATCCCCATATTTTTTTGGTCATCTTCAAGCATTTTGCGGAAGCGATCGCGAATTTCCGAATCAGTGCTTTGTTGCAAAAATAATTGCTCGTTATCAATCAACAATTGTTGAAGCACTTTCATATCAGCTAACTTCATCGCAATCGCAGAGCGCTTGGTATCATCTAATGTAGCAATCATTCTTTGTTCTCCCCTGAAAAGGTTTTGCATAATCCTCAATCTCAGGTTCGCACACAGGTTGAATCAATTCCATCTGACTTTTGAACGATTCTATTCAAACTCAGGGTATAAATGGTCTTTACAAAGTCTTTCTTACAAGTAATTAAACAAGTATATTTATCCGTTTGATAGAGATTAACTTAAATTTTACTCTGCTACTAGATAGATAAAACTATGTAAATATTAAACTATGCAAATCCGAGTCAAAGTTAAACCCAATTCTAAAATACTGAGAATAATTGAAGAAGAAGATAACAGTCTCACTATATATCTGAAATCGCCACCTGTTGACGGCAAAGCAAACCAAGAACTAATCAAAGTTTTGGCAGAAAGATTCGACGTGTCAAAATCCAGGATTACAATCAAATCAGGTTTATCATCACGACAAAAGTTAGTAGAAATAGACACTGAGTATTAAGTAAAAATCAAAGAAATTCCTATACTTCCGTAATTTCAATATATCTAGGTTGATTCTTAACCCGACTAATCCATGCTTGAATTGCTGGAAAAGGAGTTAAATCGTAACCAGCTTCATCTGCTACATGGGTATACGCAAACAAACTAATATCAGCGATAGAATAACGTTCTCCAACAAAAAAGCTATTTGTTGCTAAATGCTTCTCCATCACATTTAATGCTAAGTAACCAGATATTTGCCGCTTCTCGATTTCTGCTTTGTATTCATCACCTCGATTAAGAATAGTTATCCAAAATCTTGGTGTTGCAATATAAGGTTCATGACTGTACTGTTCAAAAAATAACCATTGCAGAACTTGGGCACGTAAAAAACGGTCGTATGGAAAATATTCAGTTCCCTCACTCAAGTAAACTAAAATAGCATTTGATTCTGCTAAATATTTACCTGATTCAATTTCTAATACTGGAATTTTGCCATTAAGATTTTTACTCAAAAACTCTGGAGTGCTTGTCAATCCCTGAATTATGTCAACTTCTATTCTTTCAAAAGGCATTCCCAGTTGTGTTAGTAATAGACGTATCTTATAGCCGTTGCCGGAAGGTAAAAAATCGTACAAACGTAGCGGTTCCATGCCACAATATTTAGGATGAAGTGTTAATTATGAATAAGATGTAAAGAACAATATCTTATCAGATAAAACTAATAAGTCAGATAAAAGTTTATGTATAGATATTTGAACCCATAAAATGGTAACATTGAGTCACAAAACAAACTAAATAAAGTATTATTTGATTCTCGTGTATTAAAATTAATCATTGTCGTGTATTAAAGTCTTCACCTAATTGTAATTGTATGTGTGGAAGATATACTTTAAGTTCATCAGTAGAAGGTATTGCCAAATCTTTTGATATTCAAGATGTACCGAGTTTGAAACCGCAGTATAACATTGCACCTACGCAATCAGTGTTAGCTGTGTTACAAAACCAAGATACTAACGAGCGCGTGTTACAGCGATTCCGTTGGGGATTAATACCTTCTTGGGCAAAAAACGTAAGCATGGGTGCAAAATTAATCAATGCGAGGGGTGAAACAGTGGCGGAAAAGCCCTCATTTCGCGCTGCATTCAAGCGCAGACGCTGTTTAGTTATCGCAGATGGGTTTTATGAGTGGCAGAGTCTTGAAGGCAAAAAACAGCCCTATTATTTCCAACTTCAAGATAAACAGCCGTTTGCCTTTGCGGGGTTATGGGAACACTGGCAACCTCCGGAAGGGGAAGAAATAGTCTCATGTACGATTTTGACGACAAATGCCAACGAACTCATGCAACCAATCCACGATCGCATGGCTGTAATTTTGCAACCAGAAGATTACGATTTGTGGCTTGATGTGCAAGTTCAAGACCCAGAAATGCTAAAACCTTTATTGCAGCCATTCCCTGCCGAAGCCATGACTGCATATGCAGTAAGTACTGTAGTAAATAATGCCCGCAATAATACGTCAGAATGTATTGTGCCTTTGTAGTTGAAGAGAAAGGAGAAAAGGGAAAGGGGAAAGAATAATATTAATGCCCAATCTCAATTCCCAATTCCCAATTCCCAATTACACTATTTGTAAAAGCCGTAAATTAATCACTCTTTTAGCCGTTAGCCGAAATTTAGAGACGAATATGCCAAGAACTCAGAAAAACGATAATTTTATCGATAAGTCATTTACTGTGATGGCGGATATCATCCTCAAGATGCTGCCGACTAGCAAAAAAGCAAAAGAAGCCTTTGTTTATTACCGTGATGGCATGTCAGCACAAGCGGAAGGTGAGTATGCCGAAGCTTTAGACTATTACAATGAAGCGTTACAACTCGAACAAGACACAAACGATCGCAGTTATGTCTATTACAACATGGGTTTAATTTACGCTAGTAATGGCGACCATGAAAAGGCATTGGATTTGTATCACCAAGCGGTTGATTTAAATCCCCGGATGCCCCAAGCATTGAATAACATTGCCGTAATTTACCACTTCCAAGGGGAAAGAGCCAAGGAAACTGGTGATATAGATGGTGGAGAAGCTTTATTCGATCAGGCTACTGATTACTGGGTTCGGGCGATTCGTCTCGCACCCAATAACTACATTGAAGCCCAAAACTGGCTAAAAACTACCGGGCGATCGCAAATTGACATATTCTTCTAAAAGTTAGAAGTTACGAAATACCAATAAATAAACTATCCCCAATTGTAGGGGCGGGGTTTTCCCGCCCTTGCTGATGATAAAATTGATAATTATCTAATTAGGATATTTGATTTTCTGTAAATCCCTGAATTGTCCCAATCCCAATATGGAAGGGGCGGGGATACCCAGCCCCTACGAATGATAAAATTGATAATTATCTAATTAATCCCTAACTCGCCATTCATAAATCAGTAACCATAGCAAAATGATTGACCGCGAACAAATTCATAAAGTCGCATCTTTAGCGCGTTTAGAATTAACACCCGAAGAAGAAGAAACATTCACAACACAATTGGGAAGTATACTGCAATACATAGAACAATTGAACGAACTTGATGTAACAGACATTGTGCCAACTACAAGGGCAATTGATGTTAGTAATGTAACAAGACCTGATATTTTGCAGCCTTACCCCGAACGTGAAGCTATTCTCAGTGGTGCGCCAGAACAAGAAGGGGATTTCTTCAAAGTACCAAAAATTTTGAATCCTGAATAGTCGATATACCTTCATCCAAGGGTGTTGATTTTGTGAGAAATTCCATGAAAAATCTTAATGGGATTCTATGTCACAAATTGCTTGTCTCGAATATGGTCAGGGCAAACAGCCGTTTAACCCTACTGTAGGCACTAATTTTCTATGAACTTTAAGCATTAAGGCTGATTGATAATATTGTAGGGGCAAACAACCGTTTGCCCTTATTTGTATTCCTAGTTCCCTTACAACTTTGGTTTGAATGTCGAGGCAACATGCAATTCCTTAAGCTGCTTCGCATCCACTCCGGAAGGTGCATCTGTTAACAAACATCGAGCTTGTTGAGTTTTCGGAAAAGCGATCACGTCGCGAATTGACTCTTCACCAGCTAGTAACATCACCAACCGATCTACACCAAAGGCAATACCACCATGCGGAGGTGTACCATATTCAAAAGCTTCTAATAAGAAACCAAACTTGCCTTGCGCTTCTTCAGGAGACAAACCGATCGCATCAAATACCCGTTCTTGAACTTCACGCTGATATATCCGCAAACTACCACCACCAACTTCAAACCCATTGAATACTAAGTCGTACGCTTGGGCACGGGCTGTTTTCAAATCGTTGATGTCTTCTGCATGTGGTGCAGTGAATGGGTGGTGTAGGGCTTCTAAGCGCTTCTCCGAGGCATTCCACTCGAACATGGGGAAATCAACTACCCAAAGTAAGTTGAGTTTATCGGCTGGAATTAATTTAAATTCTTTTGCAACAAATTGACGCAATCTATCTAAAGTTTTATTCACAGTTTCTGTGTCAGCTGCCGCAAATAGCAATAAATGTCCGGGTTTTGCCCCTGTGCGGGTGAGAATTTCTTGCTTTTGGGCTTCGCTAAGGTTATCTTTGATAGCGCCAATTGTGTCGATTTCACCGTTGTCACGAACGCGAATATATGCTAGTCCTTTGGCTCCGGCTTCGCTGGCTTCTTTGAAGATGTCACCACCGGGTTTGATGCGAACGTTGGAAATGGCATCATTACCATTGGGAATGGGAAGAATTTTGATGATACCGCCATTTTTGATGGTATCAGCGAAGACTTTGAAACCGCTATCTTTGAGGATATCAGACACATTGACGAGTTCTAAACCGTAACGGGTATCGGGTTTATCGCTGCCATATTTTTCCATTGCGTTTACGTAGGTGAGACGGGGAAATGGATGGTGTAGCTCAATACCTTTGACTGATTTGAAAATGTGACAAACTAATTTTTCATTGAGTTCAATGATTTCCTCCTGGGACATGAAACTCATTTCCATGTCGAGTTGGGTAAATTCCGGTTGTCTGTCAGCGCGTAAATCTTCATCACGGAAACAACGGGCAATTTGATAATAGCGATCGCATCCCGATACCATGAGAATCTGTTTGAACAATTGCGGCGATTGGGGCAATGCGAACCATTCACCCTCGTTGACGCGACTGGGTAAGATATAATCGCGGGCACCTTCGGGTGTAGAACGGGTGAGAATAGGGGTTTCTACTTCAATAAATCCTTCCGTGTCTTCGAGATAGCGACGCATGGATTTGACGACTTGATGGCGCAATTGGAGGTTATTCGCCATTCTTTCGCGACGCAAGTCTAAATATCTATACTTTAATCGTAAATCTTCCCGCACTGGGTCTGTGTCCGCACTCGATACCTGAAATGGTAATTGTTTACGGACAGGATTGAGAAGTGTAATTTTTTCTGCATAAATTTCAACTTCGCCAGTGGGAATACGGGAATTTAGCGATTCTTCGGGACGTTGGCTAACTTTACCGACGATTTCGACTACATACTCGTTACGTAGTGCTTCTGCTATTCCGTAGGAATCTGGGGTTTGCTGTGGATTGCTGGCAATTTGGATAATGCCACTGCGATCGCGTAAATCTAAGAATATCACGCCCCCATGATCGCGGCGACGGTCTACCCATCCGTACAAGGTGACAGTTTCTCCAATATCTGACGCGCGGAGTTCGCCGCAATAGTGAGTTCGCATAGGTCTTATTTCTTAATTTCTTTCGCTAGAGAATGTAAATTATGGTCAAAGCTTTTTCATTATCTAGCATCAACTGTAATTGTAGTAATTCCGGCTCAAGAAAAATCAATAAATTTCAATTTGGGCATTGGGAATTGGGGATTGGGCATTGGGTGTTGGGTATTAGATGCTGTAATTTATACATAACTAACTTTTAATTACTAACTCTTAACTCAAAACTCCTAACTCCCTATTCCCCATTCCCTAATTTTTATGGTTAAATTCGTCAGTTCCTATACATTTAGCACGTACTAGAGCAGGAAATGCTAAATCTCTATTATTTGACTCTATTAAACACAAAATTCATTATCAACAAGAGCTTCAGCGATTATCCTGGTTTCTATGATGGCTTCGGTTATAACTTGAAGGCAAGTATCAAAACGTAAATTAATACACTAAATCACTACTGAATTTTTATGCAAGCTGAACCGAATCAAGCTAGTAATATCGATGAGAATATTGAAAACACTGTGACAGAAACCTCGAAAACTCGTCACAAAAGCGACTTCATGATACCGCGATCGCAACGTCGCAAGTTCTTTTTTACTTTTACTTTGATGACGATTGTCGGGTGGGTTGTTGGTGGTATTGTGAGTATTGCCGTAGAAACAGCCATTACGGAGCGATTGGTTCCCAAACTGACACCTGGAACCCAAGAGCTTTGGTATATGTGGGGAACCTATACCAGTTTATCTATTTTTGCGTTAATTTTTGCCGCAGACCAAGCGATCGCAATACGTCGTTATGTTTCCGGTTGGTTGTGGTTGCTTGCGACTGGTTTTGGTTGGATGGTTTCAACTAAGGTTTCGGATACTTGGATTGATTATATTTGGGGATTTGCAGAGTCTTTGAACCGAGAATTATCGGTTGAGGAAGCAATTATTTTGGGGATTGCATCAACTAGTGCTTATATTTTTTCGGGAATTTGGATTGGTTTTTGTCAATGGTTGGTTTTGCGTCGGTATGCTCAAAATCCTTGGTGGTGGATTTTTATGAATTCTTTCGCTTTTTTATTAATCAGTTTTTTGTTATGGTTACTATCTTTAGTGCAAACTTCTATATCGGAAGTATACCGCGACCAAGTATATTATTTGGGTGAGCAAGGATTAACCGCACTAATTTTAAGTGTTATTCCGGCAATTGCTTTATGTCGTCTGAAAAAAAGAGGTAGTTCTTAATTACCTATTACTGATGTTTGTACAGACTTTCCACCGTTCGTTTCTTCCAATTCAGTACTTGAAAAACTATGAATCAAAATAATCTACCACCTACTGCGAAAAAAGAGCCACAAATTTTAGAATTACATGGTGATAAGCGCATTGATAACTACTTTTGGATGCGTGACATTGAGAATCCAGAAGTAATTGCTTATTTGGAAGCAGAAAATACATATACAGAAGCCATAATGCAACCAACTAAAATGGTGCAAAAACAGCTTTATGAGCAAATGCTTTCACGCATCAAAGAAACTGACCTTTCTGTACCCGTTCGCAAGGATAATTATTACTACTATTCGCGAACTGAGGAAGGTAAAGCTTATGCAATCCACTGTCGTAAAAAGGATAGTCTAGATGCAAAAGAAGAAATTTTAATTGATGAGAATAAACTTGCTGAAGGACAAGAATATTTTAGTTTAGGAGTCTTTCAAATTAGTCCTAACCATGAATTACTAGCTTATTCGGTTGATACTAATGGTTCGGAAAGATATACACTTTATTTTTTAGATTTGAAAACATATAAATTATATCCAGAAAGTATTTCAGACACCTATTACTCATTTGCTTGGGCAAATGATAATAAAACTATTTTTTATACCCAAATTGATGAAGCTAATCGTCCTTATAAACTATTTCGACATCAGTTAGCAACATCTGAGCAGCAAGACAAATTAATTCATCATGAAGCTGATGATTCATACTTTTTATCTGTAGGCATGACTCGCAGCGAAGCTTACATAATTATGAGTATAGGTAGTCAAGTTACGTCAGAAGCTTATTATTTAGATGCAAATACACCTACTAATTCATTTGCAATTATTCAACCTCGTATCCAAGGTATAGAATACGAAATTGACCATCACGGAGATTATTTTTATATAGTTACAAATGATGATGCCATTAATTTTAAATTAATGAAAGCACCTATTACTTCACCTTCTAAAGAAAATTGGCAAACAGTAATTCCCCATCGTGACGATATCATGTTATCGGGAATTAGTATTTTTGCGAAATATTTAGTTATATACGATCGCAGAAATAGTTTACCTTGTGCCACAGTCCGAAAATTCGATACAGATGAAGAACATAATATTAGTTTTCCCGAACCAACATATGCTTTCTTTGAAGGTAGTAATCCCGAATATCACACAAATATATTACGCTTCACCTATACCTCATTAGTGACTCCACCATCAGTATTTGATTATGATATGGAGACAAATACACGGGAATTGAAAAAAGAAGCTGAAGTATTAGGTGGATACGAGAAAGCTGAATATGCCAGTGAAATGTTAATAGCTACTGCTAACGATAGTACAACAATTCCAATTTCGATTGTTTATAAAAAAGGTACATTAAAGAATGGAGAAAATCCATTATATTTAACTGGATATGGTTCCTATGGATATCCATCCTCAGCAACATTCTCATCAAATAATCTATCCCTACTAGATAAAGGATTTGTGATTGCGATCGCGCACATTCGTGGTGGTACAGAAAAAGGACGAAAATGGTATGAAGATGGCAAATTTTTAAATAAGAAGAATACCTTTACTGACTTTATTTCCTGTGCTGAATATTTAATTAATCAAAAATGGACTTCTTCCGAAAAGTTAGCAATTTCTGGTGGTAGTGCAGGTGGTTTATTAATGGGGGCAGTAATTAATATGCGTCCTGAATTATTCAAAGTTGTCGTTGCTGATGTTCCTTTCGTTGATGTCATTACAACTATTCTCGATACATCATTACCTTTGTCAGTACTTGAATGGGAAGAATGGGGAAATCCTAACGATAAAACATATTACGAATATATAAAATCTTATTCTCCATATGATAATGTTGAAGTAAAAAATTACCCAAACTTATTAATTACAGCAGGTTTAAATGACCCCCGTGTAAAGTATTGGGAACCTGCAAAATGGGCAGCAAAATTACGTGAATTCAAAATTGATAATAATATACTGCTGTTGAAAACAAATATGGGTGCTGGACATGGTGGTGCTTCAGGAAGGTATGAAAGCTTGAAGGAATTAGCTTTTGAATATGCTTTTATTTTCAAATGGTTAGGAATTAATAGTTAGGAGTTAGGAGTTAGGAGTTAGGAATTAGGAGTTAGGAATTAGGAATTAGGAGTTAGGAGTTAGAAATTAATAGTTAATTGTGTATTACTAATAAATATTCCCAATTAACTATTATTAACTAATCTAATCTGTTCCCCCCCAAGTCCAAGTCAAATTACCGTTTTTAGCTCCTTTTTTTAACACAATTAAAGGATAATTATTTGGGTCAGAAGCACCTGCTAAATCAAGCATTAGGTAAACTTTGCCTTTCACAAAATGTATCCGTAAATAATTAGTATTTCCTTCATATTTCTTGCCATCCACAGTTGTCATTCCCGCAGAAGCAAGACATTTGGCAAATTTTGGTTTCAGCGTTCCTGTCCATGTCGCACTAAAACTATTGCTTGCTGTCATGGAAATATTAGTTGCTATTAAACCCAGATTTGCCGTACCATCAACAGCAAAACCTCCTTCACGGTAAGGTTGGGCTTTTTCAGTGATGGAAAACTTATTAGGACAATCGTTTTTTTGTTCATTCTCACTGTTAATTTTAAGGTCAATAGTTTCCGCTTGTACCCGTAAACCCGTAACTGACGACATCAAAAAAATCGCTATGTATATAGGCAATTTTTTGAACTTATTCATACTAGTGATTGTTCCTGTTTCAGTAAATATTTGTGATAATAACTTATCCTAACTCTAGTTAAATAGATTCTGTAGAAGAATTGATAATATTTTGTGTTTTTTCATGTCTTGTAATAAATATAACCTTGTCTGCTGTAAAGGATTACGAACTGTAACACTGGTACTTAAATATGTAACGCGATCGCGTTAGAGTGATAAATGTAATCTTGACTTCAGTAGGATGACGCAATCAGAAAATTTATCCAATTTTTTAATCCCACCATTGGCAAGACAAAAGTTTGTGATTAGATTCACACTAATGACTTCTCTAGCAATATTAATCGGTACTATAATTGGAACTATTTTAGTTAAATTTATATCACCTTCAGATTTAGGTAGATTGGATGCCTTTTCTCTAATTTTGCTTGGATTAATTCAAGGAGTAGCTATTGGGATTAGTTTGGGAATTTTTCAATGGTTAGGAATTAAGTCTTATATTCCCAGTATTTACTGGATATTAGCTACAAGTTTTGGCTATATATTAGCGAATGTATTGCCTAATATTTGGTCTAACTTTGCCATTTATAAACTGGGAGCAAATCAAATCGAGATTGCAATTCAATCTACTCTCATCACACCAATTTGTTATATAATTTTCGGAATTATCCAGTCGAGAGCGTTGAGTAAATATGTCAAAAAATCGTGGAAATGGATTGCAGTACCATCTATATGTTGGTTAAGTTTAGCTATTTGGTTTGCTCCATTGAATATTCTTTTCGCAAGAATTTTAACTCCTAGCGAATATGGTAAATTCGCAGTTGCGATCGCATTTCTCAGGTTCATTAGTTCTGCTTTAGTTTTGGGAATTGTTCCCTCAGTTGCTCTTTGTTTGCTAAGAAAAAAATAGCTTGTGGAGAAAACAAATAAACTCTACAATCTTTAGTAAAATAATTACACAACTCGATATCTCTATATATGTATGTATATATGCTTATTTTTAATATATATCCCCATTCTCAAATGACAAACGTACAACATCAACAATTAATTGCTGATGTGAGAGAAACAATAATTTCAAACGCAAAACCCAATAATCGCAACATATCATCACGTCGGGAAATCACCGATGATTCGCAGTTGCATTCATTGAAGCGACAATTATTTAATCAAATTAACCCAATCTGGAGCGATCGCACAAATTTAGCACAGGATTTAGTTTATCGGATTGCGGTGTCTACAAATGGCAATATCATCGGGTATCAGCCTATAAATATAACAGCACGCAACCAAGTAAAAAAAACACCCTTACCTACATTTATCCGTCAACCGTCTATAATTCCCGGTTCGATAAATCAAACATTCGGCAGTTTTCGCGTTGTTTTTCGTAAGTCTGGTGCATTAGAAATAAGTCCTTGGTGGGGTTTTAAGAAAACACCTAATGTTGTTGGTGATAAAATTACCGAATCCAGGGTTATAAATAGATTACAACGACAATTAACTGCAAGTTTGCGGCAATATTGGGATGGTAAAACCAGTTCTAATCAAGACTTAAAATATCGTGTTGCGGTAAATAAAAATGGCATTATTAACGACTATGAACCAATTAATCAGGTAGCTTACGATCATTTTCGTGAAACACCTCTACCATTCATGTACCAAGAACTTCACGGTTCTAATGTTGCAGCACCTAATGAAAAAGAACCCTTAGCACATTTTCGTGTTGTCTTTAAGCGAAATGGTTTGTTAGAGATTACTCCCTGGAAGTTATATTTGTTTAAATAATCTGAATTGGGAATATTTAAGAAATTATATTACTCTCAGATGGGAAAACTGAATGTTAACATTAATACAATATATAATTTCTCATTTCGATTACATATAGTCAAGGGTGGGGAGACCCCACCCCTACGATTTTTTGATTATAAATTGGCTATTAAGAATAAACTATTAATCATTAATCATTAATAAACCATTATTACCATCCAATGTAGCCATGACACCAACAGGTAAAGACGCATTACAACCATCATGCCCAAAAGGTAATTCTGAGACAATGGGGATATTTAAATCACCTAAACTTAAATCACCTAAACGTTCTTGTAATACTTCTTCAATCTTGAAACTAGGAATATTCGCAGGTGCTTCGCATTGACTAAATCGACCAACTGCAATACCTTTCACTTTCCCTAAAATACCACTCATTCGCCATTGTGTTAACATTCTATCGATGCGATATGGTGCTTCTCCCACATCTTCAATTGCCAATATTACATTATCAAATTCAGGTTGATAAGGTGTACCAATTAGATGGGTTGCAACTGTTAAATTAGCAGGTAACAAGATACCACTAACCACACCACCACCCAAACCTTTCCCTTTTAATTCACCAATAGAACGTCCTTCAACCCAATCAAAAAGCCTTTTTATTGACCATTCTGGCTCTGTTGCAATTGTAGTTAAAACTGGTGCATGAACTCCAGAAATTCCAACTTTATACAGACTCCATAATAAAGCGGTAATGTCGGAAAATCCAATTAACCATTTTGGATTTTCTTGTATCCAACTCCAATCTTCTAAAATGCGGGTACTACCGAAACCACCACGGGCACATAAAATGCCTTTGCATTCGGAATCTTCCCAGGCAAACTTTAAGCGATCGCGTCTATCTTTATCTTTACCTGCTAGATATCCCCATCTGTCATCTATCTCTGGGATGACTTCTAGTCGATAACCGCGATCGCGCCAAATTTCGACACCACGTTTAAAGGGTTCTAATTCCCGTAAAGTACCACTTGGAGCAATAACTCGCAGTAAATCACCGGGTTGTAATGGTGGGGGAATAATAATTTTTGATTGCATAAAAATTAAACTTAGGAATTAAAAATTTAGAGATGCGATATATCGCGTCTCTCTATGTTAATTAGAAATAAGATTAATTTAATTTTCCAATATATGAAAGATATGTAAATTGCAATGTTAAATATTAACTCATAGACGACTCACCGAGTCATCTCTACCTAAAATCGCCTTGAACCAATCTTCAAACCGCAAGCCTAATGCTTCTAAGGAAAAATCATTTTCTGCTTGTTGACGACAATCTTGACGGTTAATAGTGTCTAATTTGGAAACCGCATCGGTTAACCCTGTAACGCTATCCGGTTCCACTACAAACCCCGTTATTCCATCTTGAATAATTTCCGATGGACCACCACGACTGTAAGATATCACAGGAACACCACAAGCTAAAGCTTCAATCGCAACATTACCAAATGCCTCTACCCAACGTGGAGTCATTAATACAGCTTTACATTCCCGCACGACAGACTGCATTTTCTCCGTTGATAAAAATCCCAAATATTCAATTGGTGCATTTGGGTAATCACTACAAATTTGCTGCCAATATTCTTCATCTTGAATTTTCCCCATAATTTTCAGGGGAATATTGGTTTTGACAGCAACTTCAACAGCATCTTCCAAAGCTTTTTCTGGAGAAATTCGTCCTAACCATGCAAGTTGGTTTTTTGGTTTGCCGCAAAACTCATACTGCGACAAATCAATACCGCTACTCAAGTAACGTAAAGGTGGGACTAAATTGGGGAAAGTCACACCTTGGGAAGGTGTATAAAAGCTGATTGTATGGGGAAATGCTTGGGAAACTTGGTAAATAATTTGGTCTAGTGCATCAGAAAGCGAACCCATACTGACAAGATGCGCGATCGCGGTTTGAAAAAATGGAGTCAGGTAAAAAGGCAACCAATCGTAAGCAAAGTTTACAATTACGTCATATTCACTTTGTACTTGCCTTGCATATTCCCACATATTCCCCAAAACTGAGTTTACAGGCATCGAAATGGGGTCTTTGCGCTCTTGACTTTGGGCAATAATTTGTAAATTTCCAGGAATTTCGATAATGGGAAACTCATCCCACAGCGAACCACTAGGAGCGACGATTTGCACCGTATGACCACGACGTAACATTTCTTTGGCAATGTTATATAAACTTAATTCTACCCCACCACCAAGCCCAGTACCGAGTCCTCCCACGGGGGTAGAGATGAAGAGTAATTTTAATGCCTGTGGTGACGATAAATTATTTTGCATAAGAGCTACTAAAATTGATGCTGTGGGATAGAAATAATTGTTGGAAGTCAGGAATTTTAATCTTATGACCAAACGATTGCGAATTAGCTTATTGCTGCTGCCATTTCTGGGAACTTTATTAGGAAGTTTGATATTTTCTGATAACTCCCAAGCCGATTTGAGGGGAAAACTCAATATTGAGATTGACGAATTGAGAAGTAACCACGGAGAAGTCTGTGTAAACTTGTTTGCCAGTAGTAAAGGATTTCCCCAGGAAGAAAAACGTGCAGTCCAAAAGCAGTGTGTCAAAATTACAGAAACACCGCTTGTAGTCAAATTTGATGATTTGAAAGCAGGTAGTTACGCTCTGGTAGTGATGCACGACGAGAACAGCGACAAAGCTTTCAACCGTAATAACTTAGGAATGCCATTAGAAGGATTTGGATTTTCGCAAAACCCCGAAATAAGCGATCGCGCACCCAAATTCAGCGAAACAGCCTTTTTTGTTGCAGGTCCAACAACCGACATTAAAGTAAAATTACAATATATGGCTTTATTTTAGAGAATAGGGAACAGGAAAAACCATAATTTCAACACCCAATCCCCAATCCCCAATCCCCTATTCTTCATCTTTATGATTATTTTGACCCGATAATGCTCGGATTTTATTCATCTGCGACAAAGCATATTTTGCCGTTTCTTGTACTTGAGGATCATCATCCTGAGTTGCATGAACCAACATTTGACTAACTTGTGCCATTAAATCGTAAACACGGGTTAAATCACGAATCGCGTTTTGCCGAACTTCTGGACTTTCGTCTTGCAATGACATTGCTAAAGCGCGATTCATGGGTTTTAGAGTGCGAACGCTAATTTCCGACAAAGCAGCTAATATCAGACTGCGTTGTTGTGAATCAGCATCAATCATCAAATCCACAAGAGGTTGAATTGCTCGTGAATCACCTTGTTGTCCTAAATCCCATATAGCTTTGCGTCGCTTTGTTGCGTCTGCACTGCGTATATCTTTAACTAATTCATCTATTATACTGACTTTCGCAAGACGAGAAGTTTTTCCGGGGGGGAATAATTCACTTGCAGATACATTATTCCCCTGAAGATTTGTATTTTGGGAACTTACATCCTGGGAATTATTCAAAGATGAACTGTAAAAATGCGATTCTCGATCGTTTGTCTCAAATTCTTGAATTACGGTTTGTTCGTGCGCTGGGTATTGCTCTATAAATTTTGCATCAGAAACACGATCAAACTCTTGAATTACGGTTTGTTCGTGCGCTGGATGTTGCTCTATAAATTTTGCATCAGAAACATTATCAAATTCCTGAATTACGGTTTGTTCGTGCGCTGGGTATTGATTGATGACTTTAGGATCGGGAACAACCCTTTCAAATTCCTGAATTACAGTTTGTTCGTGCTTTGGGTATTGAGTAATAACACGAGGTTCGGTTTGCTGCTCTAATATTTGCGGATTTATGACTGTAAAACCTGTTTTCTGAGATTTTGCCTTACCAAAACCACGCATAAAAAACGCGATCGCACCAACACTACCGAACATTCCCAAGCCAATTAATCCCCACCAAACAATACCCTTTCCACTAGACTTGGATTTAGCAGATGCACTCGAAGTTGAACTAGGAGTTGGTTGTAATTTCTGTTGAATCCCAGCTTCAATTTTTTCTTTAGTTGTAGTCCCAACAATACCATCTGCACCCAAACCATTCGCAGATTGGAACTTAGCAACAGCAGTACGAGTACCTCCACCATAACCACCATCAATTACACCATCATAAAAACCCAACTGTTTTAGCTTGGTTTGTAGTTCCTTAACCTCATCACCAGAATTCCCCGGTCTAAGTATTATCTTATCCTTATCTGGGCTAGTTTCCGGTGTCGCGGTTGAAGTTGCTTGAGTTGTAACCTCAGGATTTGGAGTTGTGGTATCAGTTGTTTGGTTACTCGATTCAGGCGAATTTACCTGTACTAATTTAATGCTCGCAGGTGTAGAATAACCATACGCCACAGTATTTGCCCTACCAGGGTTCAAACCCAGAAAGAGGAAACAACTAATAAGTAGGGAAGAAGAACGGCATAGCCACATATTCAAGAAATTGAGCCAAAACGTCAGGATTTGACACTCCCCGGCGTGAACGCACGGGGATTCTTTGATCTACGAGTCAACTTGCACAGACTGGATTACTCCAACCAATGTAGAGGTCGATTCTCCTAAAGCGTTGCCTACATCTAGTGTAGAGGTTCCGATATGCCCTACCGTACCCAATCCTAAATTAAGAATGTTTTTAGCGGCGTTCTCGTCTCTATCCATCACGCATCCGCATTGACAAACGTGTGTGCGAGTAGACAGAGACTTTTTCACAATTACGCCACAATTAGAGCATTTCTGGCTTGTATATGATGGATTTGCCGCAATAGTAATCCTCTTAAATACTTTCCCAAAATACTCTAACCAAACTCTAAATTGATACCAGCCAGCGTCCGAAATCGACTTTGCCAAACAATGATTTTTGACCATGTTCTTAATCCTCAAATCTTCATAGACGACTGCATCGTTTGATGTGATTACGCACCTTGCCAATTTCACGGCATGGTCTTTACGCTGTCTACTTATTTTGAGGTGAACCCTACCCAACGTATTTCTTGCTTTGCGTCTATTGTTAGAACCTTTAACTTTGCGAGAAACAAGTCTTTGTGACCGTTTCATTTTCCGTTCCCCAGTTCGATAGAACCGAGGATTTTCAACATGTTGCCCAAACGAATCAGTATAAAAGCTCTCCAACCCAACATCTAGCCCAACCGTCCGATGAGTCGGTTCTATTAACTCTTTCCGGTTTACATCAACGCAGAATTGAGCATACACACCATCGGCACGTTTTACCAATCTTACCCGTTTTATCTGGTTTATTTGATAAAAATGCAGTTCACGAGTGCCTTTGAGCTTTAATTTTCCAATACCGTTTTTGTCGGTGAAAGTTATGGATTTACGATCTTGTGCAAGTTTCCATCCTGACGATTTATATTCAACAGAATGGCAATTTTTCTGGAATTGGGGAAAGCCCTTTTTACCAGATATTTTCTTTTTGCAGTTGTCATAAAATCTAGATATAGCAGCCCATGCTCGTTCTGCTGCGGCTTGCCTAGCCATTGAGTTTAGTTTATTCGCAAAAGGAAATTCTTTAGCTAATAATGCACAATGCCGCGAAAGTTCAATCCAAGATTTAGCAAGCCCATCCATCCACAATCTAATGGCTTTATTCCGAATGAACTGAGTCGTTCGGATTGCCTCATCAATTGCTTGGAATTGCAATGCTTTACCGTAGGTTTTGAACTCAAAAACAAGCATGAATATCTTTCTTATTTCACTTACCTTGTAATAACACACCCATCATAAGATTATCAAAGAACTGTCTTGGAAATAAATATAAAGCCGTCCTAGAAGGACGGGGCTTTTACCCATTTTTTTGGTAAGTTACCGATACCACGATAACTTCATGATGGCTTAAATATTAACTTTTATCTTGACAAAAATATTAAATCCCTATCCGGAAGCAAAAAAAAAGTCAAATTTTTGGAAGTGAAGGGTTAGAAAAAATTAGGAGTGAGGAGTTATGAATTAGGAGTTGTATTTTTCTACATCCTCCTTAAGACTGATTTTTTCTTCGTCTGGTTAAAACTTCCCAGGTTTCTCCACCTGCGACACCATCAGGTTCGATACCAAAGCGTTGTTGTAAAGCTTTGACTGCGGTTTCGGTTGCTGCTCCAAAATCACCATCAGGGTCATTTTTCAAATATCCAAAGCGTTGTAATCTTCTTTGCAGTTCATATACCTCATCTCCACGCATACCTAAACGTAAGATTGGGAATCCGGCTACGCTATATTGGATACCTGGTTTTTGTTGGGCTTGACTGACTCGTGGGCTGCGGATGGTGGTTGATGTCGCTGTGCCACGTCCAGTACGGGTACTTGTCGATGTTGAACTGTTACTACGTCCAGAGCGACTTGTGGTACTGGTGCGGATGTTTGTTGATGTAGAACCCCGATTTTGTGCCAAACTTGATTGCGATCGCGTAGCCTCTCCTTTAGGGAGTCGCGGTTTTGGTTGTTGGGGGTTTGTTGTGGTGCTAGTGCGGGTTATGGAGGTTGCTCTGACTGTTTCTAACTGTTGAGCGTTTCCCGTATTAATGGGATTATTAGGTTTTGGTAAGGAATTTCTCAGTTCTGAGTTTGATACTACTATTGGTCTAGGTAAATTGCCAGAATTTTGAGTATTTTGCCTAGGAATTGGAAATCTATTACTTGTGATGCTTGTTGTACTTGTTACACTTGTTGTGTTTGTTGTTGGTGCTGGTAGTGATGAAGCAGTGGTAGTTGAAATATTACCTTGACCAGGAAATAGTTTTTGCCAAGTTGCTGTATCAACCACACCATCTGCTGCTAAACCCGCAGATTCCTTAAAACTTGAAACAGCCGCAACCGTAGTGTCTCCATATTTTCCATCGACTGCACCGTTATAAAAACCAAGTAACTTTAATGCTGCTTGCAATTCTATTACTACTTCCCCCTGACTCCCAGCTTTAAGACTAGGACGATTAAAACCAAATGTCGGAGAAGCTTGGGCTATTTGCTGTATCACTGTAACCGATGCTACTGATGGCGAACCAAAAAGCAAAGGCGCAGAAGCACAGATTAGTAACCAGTAAAGCTTGTTTTGATTGGTTTTTTTATTTGTATTTTGATTAAATAAGCGAAAAGATATAAATGACTCTAGGTAGTTAAATATACTTACCTTATCATTATATTTCATGGATTTGCCCCCGGTATTTCTCTTGCTAATAGTACGATCGCGGATGTGACATACACAACCGTGACAAGGAGAGTTATGAGTTATGAATGATGAATGTAGAGACGCGATATATCGCGTCTCTCTACGGAATTTAAAAATTAATATTTTCAGAATTCAGCATTTAATATTCAGCATTTAGGATTCAGTATTCTTAACTCAAAACCCCTAACTCATGACTAAATTACTCTCCCAATCGCTTCTTGTTGACCTACTAGCGATATGTAAGGTTCCCGTAAAGATTTACACGCAGCTTCGAGTGCTTCTTCTGCCGTGACTGCTGCGATCGCATCTTGAAAGCCTTTATCAAAGGCGATTCCCAACCCCAAGATTTCATACCAACCATAAATTTGTGCCAATTGGGCGTTAGTTTGTTTACCTAGTGCATACTGACCTAATATCTTGTTTTTGGCTGCTTGGAGTGAATCTGGCTCTAATTTGGCAGCACTAAGTAAATCGACTTCAGTTCGCAATCCTGCAAGCGCTGTTTCGGTGTTTTCTGGTGCAGTTCCCATATAAACGACGAATGAACCACAAAATAATCGGGTTGGGTAAAGTGCAGAAACTTCGTAAGCTAAACCGCGTTTTTCCCGCAATTCGACAAATAAACGGCTTGAAAGTCCATTTCCCAAATATGTAGATAATAATTTTAGTGCGGCATAATCGGGGGAATGTACCGATGGTACTAGATAACCCAACATTAAGATTGATTGCTGCGTGTTTTGAGGTGTGGCAACAATACGTGGTGTAATACTAGGAGAAAACGTCGCAACTTCGGGAAAACTGAACTCTGGCAAAGCTTGATTTAGCGCTGGTTGCCAATCACCAAAAATGTCTTCAACTAATTTTACAGCGCGATCGCAGTCAATCCGACCAGCAATACTAATAACTAAACTATCAGGACGAAAATAAGTTTGGTGAAATTCAACCAAATCATCACGAGTTAAATTACCCATTGTGGTTTCATCCCCCAAACCAGACATTGCATAGGGATGATTTTGGTACATCGCTTTTCGTAATTGCTCGAAAGCAACGCTAAAAGGTTGTTCCTTCTGCGATCGTATATCTTGCAGTGCTAATCTTCGTTCCAGTTCAACTTCGAGTTCAGGGAAAGTCGGAAACCGCATAATGTTTCCTGCCAATGCCAAAACCTCTGGAAAATCAGCCGTGACAGTCTTTACCGATACCACAAAATAATCGCTGCTGCTATCAGTACCCAAACTCGCACCAAACGATTCTACCGCTTCGGCTATTTCCATACTGGTCAGATTTTTGCCTTCAGGAGTCTCGCAACCTTTTGTCATCACAGTTGACATCAAATGCGCTAAACCAGCTTTTTCTGGTTTTTCGTAGCAACTTCCCGCACGCAAAAACATCCGCGCAGCCACAATATCAGCAGCCGGATTTTCTGTTACCAACACCACAATACCGTTATTTAATAC
>NZ_NTFS01000289.1 GCF_002289455.1 Brunnivagina elsteri CCALA 953 | reverse complement strand
TATTTTCTGATTTAGTGGACGACACAGAAACTGTATGAACCAAAATAGCCTAAAAAGGCACAAAGTCAACAGCCTAGACTGTACCCATGCACTCGCAGGGAAAACCGTAGAAATTCCCGACCCTGACTAATGACGCATCACTCGAATACGATCGCACCCGTGACCGGAAACCTTGATAAATTTTCCATCTACATCTACAAAAGTGTGGGTTTTTCGCATCGGCTCGTAATGCTCGCCTGATTCTACCCATTTGCAGTTATCAACCCATTGAGCGGGGGCAACATCAGTCTTATAGACCTGAAAATTTTTACTTCGCAACCATTCATCTATATGATGTTTAATTCTGGTTTCAGGTTTACTTTTACCTATTTTTTCCTCAACCATTATTGCCCTGAACCCTTCACCTGTTGGGGTAATAGTAAATTGCCACATCTTGCTATCAATCTGTTGCGCGATCGCTTTTACTTCCCCAAAGCACGTTACATGTTTGGCTTGAATTTTTTGCAACGGCTCGCTTTTTGTTCTTGTTGGTATTTCAGGGATAAGTGACTGTTGAATTGGGGCAATATCTTCTGGATTTTCGGGCGGATTATAACACACGTTGGGGGCATAAATTTGCTGCTCCTGCTGATTTAGCTGCTCCTCTTTTGTATTTAAGGTAGGAGCAGCAAATTTATCTATACTGGGTATGGCTTTCAGCATTTGCTGCTCCTCTGCTCCTCTTTTTTCGTGTTCTGGTGGAGAATTCTCGAAAAAAGTTTTAGTTTCTGTAGGAGCAGAGGAGCAGCAATCCTGTAATCCATGCTGGGTATAGATATTTGCTGCTCCTATTTGCTGCTCCAGGGTCTCACCCCTCACCCCCTCGGTAGGAGCAGCAAATTGAGTACTAAGTGGGATTGCTCCCTCATAAGCTAGGTAAAATGTACTAGCACGACTCCCTCTCCCTCGCTTGCAGTTAACTAGTCCATCGCAAACAAGTAAAGACAACGCTTTAGCGGTAAAGGAACGCGAGTACTTGACGTAATGGACTAATTCTTCACAGGTGTAGGGAACATTAGGGGAATTCCGCAAATATTCAAGGATGCTGGCTCTACAATTAACGTCTGTCTGATTCTCTAGGTTGTCTTTGTCCTGTTCACCTAAAAATACAAAATCCAAATTATCAGGCTCGAATATTACCCGGTACTTTTTACCGGAAGAGCGCGATCGCGATTTCTCTACTGTTAATAGTCGGTCGTTGGGTGTGGCGAACTGGGAGATATCCTTTTCTATTTTCCAAACTTCGGATACCGCGTTAAATATTGCCGAGCTTCCACGAATATCACCATTGCGGTTAGCATGGTGAACTAACATAAAACTGGTGTTATGTTCGTTAGCTAAACCAGTTAATTCTAAAATCGGACGAGCATAAGCAACTTCGTTCTCGTTGTAACTAGAAAATCGAGAACTAAAAGTTAGAGAGTCGATAATTACAAAATCTGGCTGAAAATCCTTTAAATCTTGGATTAGTAACGGCATATGTTCAAAACTCCAATTAAAGCGAATCTTGATGTATTGCCCTATATCACCCTCGTCATAACCCATTATCTCTAGTGCTGATGCCATGTCACTCTCTCTTTCGTCACCCTGGTAAATCATTATTTTGCGCTTTTGACCAGTGGCGCTAAATTCTCCGAGGTTTTTACCTTGGATTAGCGATTTACATACTTGATACAGGAGTTTTGTTTTTAATATTCCTCCGCTCCCGTAAAGGACTCCCGTAGTACGCTTAGGGAATAAACCCTGATGCAACCATTCCTTAGTTGAAGACCTTGCTACTTCCTTTAGTTCTTCATAGGTCATCAACGGGGAGACTACTTTCTTAACAAGGTGACGAGCGTATAAGTCTTCTAGGAACCTTGTACTTTTTGAAACCTCACAAGCTAATTCCTGAAGACAATACAGACGATAGTCAGGTTCGACAATCTTTGTGTATACATTCTTTAGTTTGTCGATAAGATGATTAAATCGACTAAGGCGATTTTCGTCTTCAGTTTGTATTAACTCTAACCCTGTTAGTCGCTCGGTTTTTTTGCGAACTATTCCAAGTATTTCATCTATCTCCATTTCGTTGGAATAGCCTAGTTGCATCGTGCTATTACCTAATTCAATCAACCCGCGTCGTAGCGCCTTTTGACATATTAACCCTGCTAAATGGTCTATGTTAGCCGTCGAAACGCACCTTTCAAGTAAGCTTACTAGCTTGGTTTTACCCCCAATTTTATCTAATTGGTGATGGTCACTCAGGTAACTAGTCAGTGTCAAAAGCTCTGTGGGCTGATTCTTCTTTGATAATTTTAAACAAGCTTCATAGATTAGTTTATGGCTTGGAAGATAAAAATGTTCGGGTTTAAGTCTGAACTTAATTCTATCAATCGCACCTGGGTCTAGCATGACACCACCGAGGACTGATTCCTCTGCTTCTAAACAGCAAGGGGGTAAAACATCGGGAACCGTTGGGGTAAAATCATGAGGAATTGCAACCATATCAATTCACCCCCAAGGTAGAGTTATTTATTGAATTAATATGCGCTATGATAGGCATAATAATTAATAATTTGAAGCCGGGAAAACGAGTAAGCGCTCGTTTTTTTTCTGTCTGTTTTTTCATGGTGTTATTGTTTACTTGGTAATGTTTTCTGGTTTAAGTTTGTTAGTGCTTTTAAGGACTTGCGCTCGGCACCAAGAGCGAGGGATAATTCATCTACCTGTATGGTTTGCGGGTTAAATTCTCTCAACTCGTCAACTACTGCCTGTATCAATAGATTCTGTTGCCACAGGTGGTATTTGAGGGTGTCAAAATGTCGTTCGATACGCAGTAGGCGTTTTTCCAAGTCGTCAGAAGGGGATGTTGTCTTCATATAGGAATTTCAAATCCTTGCGATCGCAAATATTGGAATAGTCATCAAGGGCGCTTGATGGGTAGTCGAATATAAATTTTGGGGTGTGGAACGTAAGGTTTACTTCTAGAGTAAACCCACGATCAAGTTCCCAGTGGCGAAACCACAAATAAACTGGGAAGATAAACCGGAGTTGGAAGGATCGGAATTTTCGGGATTTTACCGCGCTCCACATGCAGAAGTGGAGTATAGTCGTTAGTTCTTTGAATTTGGGCATTGGTGGATCGGGTAGATTTTTGGGAAAGATTTAATTAGCCGGGTGCAAGCTGGTTAATTAAATCAGGAGAAAAATGTTGTGAAAGAAATAATTGAGTTAGGCGACGATGACGTAATTTCAATGAAAAATATCAATTTAAACTTGACTAAGCAGTTGATGAGCAAGTTTTCTGACGTTAAGCAGGTAGCCAAAAACTATGTAGGAAACCCTCTACTTGAGTGGATTAGTAACGGCACTGAATGTGAAGTACTACAAATAAACGGAGGGGGTTGGATAAAAGGACGAATTAGTGCGCGTATCGCCATAGATTTTGTGCCTGATGCCAAGGAAGAGATTATCGAAGTAGAGGAAGGGGATAAATCTGTATTGGATGATCTAAGGGAGCAACTTAACAAGGATGTCCCCACCCATTAACTCGACAGTCATATTTGGAATTAGAATCTGAAACTGGATAAAAGCAAAGCCGTCCACCCAATGGGTGAGACGGCTTATTTGTCTAAATCAGAAGCTAAGTCATGTATGTCCTGCTTTAGCGCTTGAATTGCTTCTTTAAAAATCGCCTCATGCTCTTTACTCTCAACTAGACATGCTTCAAGTCGTTGTTGATGTGATTGAACATAGCTTAAGTAAGCGTTTTCTATAAATTCAAGACGCTCTAGGATTTTCCCATTAGTAGTTTCTCCTGACTGGGAAGTTGTCCCAGTGGTATTTTCCCCTGTGCAATTTGTCGTATCAAATCCGATCTGTTTAACCCCATCGCTTCTGCTTGGGATTTGAAGGCTTCCCAGTCCCTCTCGCTTATTCGCACTGTTGCACGGATTGAATCTTCTGCTAGCGTCTTGGGTCTTGACATTTTTACATAACACAACAACTACGCCTATTTTATAGTACGAACAAAACTTTTTTGTCAGAACAAAACTATTGACTTATTCTGTTCAGACATTATACTAACATTAGTTCTGTCTGAACGAAATAAAAATGCGATCGCAATTTTTAGAGATAAGTCTCACCTGCGGGTTATTGCGATTTGAAAAACCTCATTACGTGACCACGACTAAGGTCTACCTGCGGGTATAGGTTACAGCCAACAAAATAGGGGAACAGCCAAAGCCATTCCCCGCAATCAAAATTTACCTATTCTCGAAATTTGTCGCAATTGGATTATGTCACGGAAAACAAACAAGGGGAACGTTAGTGGCAACTAAACAACCCAAGTCAACCTTAACCACTCCCCAAGTTGCCGAAACTATTGGGGTTGCCGAAAGTACCGTCCGTAGCTGGTTATCCCGCCATACCTGTTTTGTCGAAGGACACCACTACGTCAAAGAAGAAAGCGGTCGTACCCTCTGGTTAGAAGCGGGAGTGGAGTTTTTAAAAACCCGATCCAAAGAGTTTACAGATCAGGTACTTGAAAATGATATCCCCACTGGCACTGGGGAAGAAATAATCGAACCTCTATTAGATGCAACAGCCACAAAACTCGCTCACTCCTTCTTCCAAAAATTACCGCAGCGCACTGTGTCCCGTATCCGGCAAATGCTTGCTAACCCTAGCGATGAGGACAGAGAAATATTGCAGCAGTCAGTGCAACAGTCGATTGAAGCTGGTGCAACGCATCTGATTGCGAATACCACAACTCGGAGGTTGGTGGGATGAAAACTAGCCAAAGACAAACCGACTTAAAGGTTGTCCCCTTCCGTGGGGAGATGTACCAAGATGAACCCGTGACCACCGTTGCTGCAAAATCGAATAGCTCGTTCATCTTGCTAACTTGTTTATGCCTAATCGGTGTCGGCATCGCCCTGGGTGCAACAGTGACTTACAACTCAACCGAACAGGAACAATTGCGCAACATGCAGCAGCAGCTGCAACAGTTCGACAAAGTTAAAAAACAATTATGTACAGTAGGAGTCTAAAGTTATGGGAATCATGGGAACCGTTTTTAATAAGACTGGTACGGGTGGGAACGACGATAACAAGGATAAACGCACCTACCAAGGCGATCACAATTTAAGCCTTGAGACGACGTTACAGCCAACCGATGATAATGTTATTTCCCCGCTTAACCAAAATAATTGGGACAGCATTCGCACCCAATCGGTGGTGACGACTCCCACTTATTTCTCAAAGGAACAAGCTGACAATCTTCGCGCACTAGCCAAAGACAAAAAATCAGGAGCGATTCAAAGTAAACGAGCCTATAAGTCTCTAAAAACTATTGAGAAATCAGACACTACGGTTCATGTAGAACATCGGAACTACCAAAAAACCGTAGCGTCTTGCGAAACCGACAAGCAACGCTCTAATGCCAGTTTATCCCGGAAACTGCACAGGTTACGTCCTGAATACGTAGGTATGGGTAAAAGCATTGAGAAAGCCGAAAATAAGGCTAATAAACGAATTCTCGAACTTAGAGCAAAAATTGAAGCCGTAACCTAATGATTTCTAAAGCGCTGTATTTAATTGGATTATTTCTAATTGGATGCAGCGCCTCTAGCCTTTTGTCGTGGTTAGGGACGCTGCATCCGAATATGGTTCGAGTTGTTGGTGCTGCTTATGGCTTATTGATTGCGGCTTGGTGCGTGTGTTGGCTTTGTGATGATGCTATTGCCCCTTATTTCAAAGCTAGGAATCTAAATTTCTACGCTTGTTTGATTAGTTTTGGTGTGGCGGTGTTGATTGGAGGGGTAACTACATGGCTAACCAGTTAATTCTTAGTAACTGGCATAAAGCTTATATGTACGCTGGTTGCGCCTTGGGAATGTGGTTAGCCGCATCAGCCCCAATTGGCAAAGTAGGTAAGGGCGCGTCGTTGTCCTTGTCACTATTGCATGGCGTTGCACTAGTACGGACTTCTAGGAAATTGATTGAAGAAGAAGCGGCAACGATTGCCAGAGCCGCAATGAATAAGGAGCTACGTAATACCGAGATGGTACTTGAAACCGAGCAAATCGAGTCGGAACTTGCACGAGTCTATGCAACAGAAACAAGTTCCGAAGCTGGTTCCACGCCGGAAATTATTGACGAGCTGCGGGAATCGCTAGAAGCTTTGTGGTTGACCGTTGCGGAAAGTTCAAGTTCCGAAGTTCCAGGTTCCGGGAACCGTAAATCGCTTTATTTAGCAGTTGTAAATTTACTGAAAACCGGGAAAACCGAAACTTTTGTAATCAAGGAAGTGTTGCAGCAGCAGGGGAGAAGTTATCAATCTGGGAAAGATTTTTTACAGGAATTATTACAGGAGGGAAAGGAAAACGAATGGTAACTTACAACCGCTATGCGGGAACTGGAATAAAAAAACTTTTAACTGAGAGAGAACTAAAGGAGGCGAGGGACTGGCTAGTTGATTGCGCGTTTGCTGATGTTGACGCTGATGATATCTACTACAAGATGGATGAGACAGAAATAGCGCGAGCTATTCGACAGCATTACGACGGAGGGGTTGAAGCTTTTAGACAATCTGTAAGCGCTAAATAAAAACTGCGATCGCAATTCCCTAGTACCACACCGTAGAAATTGGATCGCACATTAGGTATATCAATAATCGCATGCATCTACTGCATGCGATTATTTATACCCTAATTAACTTGGACAAAAATTTACAAATCTTAAAAACATGAAAACAGGAATTACCTTAGAAACCTACAAAGGCGAGCCAGTTTGCCCAGAGTGCGGATGGTTAGAAGTCAAAAAAGATAACGAGCATGGGTTTTACAGCTGTTTAAGCTGTGGCGCGACATGGGCGCTTGACCGCGATGACCCCGATTATGAAGAATGCGACGACGAGCTAGAAGTATTCGATCACGAGCAAGGAACCTGGAAGAAAATTTGGGTGAAAAGCGATGAATATTAAAAATGACTTTGAGTCAAGCGATAGCGAAATAAAAGCACTGGTTCCGGTTGCCGACAAAAAAGCGATCAAACATAACGCTCTAGGAAACAGATACGAGCCTAGTCCATGCCCGTTTTGCGGTATTAAAAAAGAGGTTTTTGTTAATGATGCAGGCGAGTATCGTTGTGGAGCATGTTATGCCGAATGGTAAAGTCGTTAAATATGATTCTGCTTTTGTTGCCAAGTTACGTAAACAGCTAGCCTTAGATAGTTTCACCATTAAAAAAGATAAAGAGAATAAGGCATCGTGGATAATTTATTCCTCTGCTGGGGATGAATATTATTTAATTTGTCCCTATCAGGACTGGTGGGATTTAAAGGGTTTTAATTCAGGAGCTTCACACTATCAAAAAGTTTGCGACATGAATTTGATTGAAACGCACATAAAGCATTGTGAGAACGCTGACTAGGGAACATCGTGGTTGATATCGATAAACTGATATCAAAAGCAAACGAGCGGCTTACCTTCACGGGAGTATCAATCAAACGTGAAGGTAAGCGGCTCGTTTTACGTGCTAAATTCCCCCCAAAGCCCAACGGGGCAACGGCTGATAGATTGAACCTTGGATGGCACTCTACCCCCGAATTAATCAAAAAAGCCGAGGCAATGGCGCGAAAAATTAGTGGTGAGATTGACTTGGGTATATTTAACTGGGAAGAATATTTAAAAAATAATTATCAAAATTTAAATTCAGATAATAGTATTAAATTTCCAAATAATTTAAATTATCCTAATAATTTAGAATTTCAAAATACGACAAATTATCCTAATAATTTAAATTCAAAATTTCACCCCAAGCAATTAATCCTTACCTGCGGGGAATGGATAGAAAAATTCGAGATAGATTATTTTAACCGCAGAGAACGCAACAACAAGTCAATGTCCACATGGACAGTCGAGTACTACACGGTTTTTAAAAACCTACCCAAGACTGAACCGCTTACCCCTCAACTACTCAAAGATTTAGCACTAACAACTAAACCCGATACTCGCACCCGTAAGCGATATTGCATGTGTTTACAGGCTTTAGCAAAATTTGCCGACATCGATGTTAATTTAAAGCCCTATTCGGGGAACTATGGGATTAACAGCGTCAAACGTAGAGAGCTACCCGAAGATATTAACATTGCGACTTATTTCCACCGAATCGAGCATCCAGGCTGGCAATGGGTCTATGGCATGGTTGCAGCCTTCGGCTTGCGGAATTACGAGGCGTTCCGGGTGGATATTCGCGAATTCAAGAAAAATCCTAGTACATGCATATTGACCGATTCTAAAACCGGCCCGCGAATAATTAGCCCCTATTACCCCGAATGGATAGAAGAATTTGATTTAGCAAATATTCGATTACCCTTACTCAACCGCGAACGAGCTAACCGCGATTTAGGAGGGGTAATCATCTGTTGATATTTTACCTAGATTTACCTATGATTATAGATGGTTAATCTAGGTAAATTATGGATAGG
>NZ_NTFS01000288.1 GCF_002289455.1 Brunnivagina elsteri CCALA 953 | reverse complement strand
TGGTAATTGTGCTATTTCCGCATTATCTTATGGAACTTATGCAATTATTGCTTGGAATACTTATAGAGATATTCACTTGTGTTACCAATTTGGACAAATCGCTTTAAAAACATTAGAAAATTTTCATGCCCCAAAATTAAAACCTATGGTTACTTATGTATCCACAACCTTTAGCATACACCATCAATTCCATTTAAAAAACACGTTAGATGATTTATTATCAGTATATGATTTAGGTATTAAAATAGGTGATTTAGAACAAGCCGCATACTCTAAACAGATACACTCAGAACATTCTTTTTGGCTAGGTAGAGAACTAATTACTTTAAAAGAGGAAATAACAAATCATCATCAAAATATCGCACAGTTGAAACAGGATGTTGCTCTCCAAATCCATTCTATAAATTGGCAGTCTGTATTAA
Organism: Brunnivagina elsteri CCALA 953; assembly: GCF_002289455.1. Classification (GTDB taxonomy): domain Bacteria; phylum Cyanobacteriota; class Cyanobacteriia; order Cyanobacteriales; family Nostocaceae; genus Brunnivagina; species Brunnivagina elsteri. Next base: position 8,104 of record NZ_NTFS01000288.1, on the reverse strand, counting down.
ATTTAATACAGAAAGGTGAAAGAAAATTAGATTTTTCGGGGGAAGTATATGATGAACAAAAAATGTTTCCTGTTCATCAGAAATTTAATAATAGGCAAGCAATATTTTCCCTATATTTACAAAAATTATTTAATTATTATCTATTCAACGACTTTACTAAAGCATTTGAATTTGCAACTTTTGCAAAAGATTATATCGCTTCAGTTCCAGCTAGGTTCATTGTAAATGTTTTCTATTTTTATTATTCTCTCGCAATGTTGGCTATATATCCACAACTTTCTCCAGAAGAAAAAGAAAAAACTCTTGCAGAAGTAATCGAGATACAACAACAATGTAAAGAATGGGCTGAACATACTTCAATGAACTTATTACATAAGTATTGTTTGGTTGAAGCAGAGAAATATCGGGTTTTGGGAAATAATATCGAGGCAATGGAGTATTACGATCGCGCTATTTCTCTTGCCAAAGAAAACGAATATGTAAATGAAGAAGCTTTAGCAAATGAACTAGCTGCCAAGTTTTACCTGGAATGGGGTAAGGAAAAAATAGCTCAGATGTATATGGCAGAAGCTTATTATTGCTATATTCGATGGGGAGCAAAAGCAAAAGTTCGCGATTTAGTCAAACGCTATTCTGAATTGCTTGGGAATATTGCTCAACAAGAAGAAGATAATGATATTACTGAATACGAAAACGTCGATCACAATAGTAATCAAGACATCAATCAAGAAAGTCATCAAGAGATTAATCAAGAAAGTCATCAAAATATAAATGTTCCGAGTCATAATTCGCTTACTAATTTCAGTAATAACCAAACTACATTTGGCTCATTTGCATCGCATTCGAGTTTTGGAAATTCCTTAGATATGGCTGCTGTTATTAAAGCATCTCAAGTACTCTCAGAAAAAATTGAGATGGAGCAGTTACTTTCTAGTCTCATGCGAGTCACAATGGAAAATGCTGGAGCTTCCAAATGCGTAATACTTTTAAGTAAAGATGAAAACTTAAATTTAATTGTGACTGCAATTAGTACTAGCTCTGAATCTGAGTTTATTAAAATCACCTTTCCATCAGTTCGTCTTAACGACTGCGAAGATATTCCTATTAGTGTAATTAACAATGTGAAGCGGCAAGGGAAAATCTTTGTCGCTGATGATGCAAGAGAGATTGTAAATTTATCTGCGGATCGTTATATTCTTCGCGAACAGCCACAAAGCATATTATGTATGCCAATTATTCATCAAGGTAAGATGCTAGGAATATTTTATCTTGAGAATAATTTTATTACTGCTCTCTTTACACAGCAGCGTCTTGAAGTTCTCAAACTCCTGATTACCCAAGCTGCGATCGCACTAGAAAATGCCAAACTTTATCAAAATCTGGCAGAAGTCAATAAGTCTTTAGAAGAGTCTAACCATAGTCTTGAGGAGAAAGTTGAGGTAAGAACACAAGAGTTAAACAAGAAAAATCAAATTTTAAATCAAGCAATTGAGGATTTGAAAAACACGCAAACTCAACTTATCCAAAGTGAGAAAATGTCTGGTTTAGGACAGATGGTAGCAGGAATTGCCCATGAAATCAATAATCCGATTAACTTTATTCATGGAAATATTAGCCATACAAGTGGTTACGTACAAGATTTAATCGATTTAATCTCGTTGTACCAGAAAGAAGGTTATTCAACACCTGAAATTCAAGAAAAATTAGAAGAAGTTGATTTAGATTTTTTACTCACTGATTTACCAAAAATACTTGAATCTATGAATATGGGTAGTTCGCGTATTCGTGATATTGTCCTCAGCTTGAGAAATTTCTCTCGTTTGGATGAATCAGGAATGAAACCTGTAGATATTCATGAGGGTATTGATAATACTTTAATGATTTTACAACATCGTCTCAAAGCGAAAAGCGATCGTCCTGAAATCGCAGTCATTAAAGAATATCAATCTTTCTCAGAAATTAATTGTTATGCTGGTCAATTGAACCAGGTATTTATGAATATTTTGAGTAATGCGATCGATGCCTTAGACGATGCATTTGCTAGTGGTAAATGGTCTAAGGATAAACCCATAATTCGTATTTCCACAGAATTAGTTGATTCTAATAGTACTAGTAATTTGGTTATCAAAATAGCAGATAATGCTTCAGGAATACCAGAAGAAATTAGACGGAAGATTTTTGATCCATTTTTTACAACTAAACCTGTAGGAAGCGGTACAGGTTTAGGTTTATCGATTAGCTACCAAATTGTGGTAGATAAACATAAGGGTAAATTAACTTGTAATTCATACTCACAGGAAGGAACTGAGTTTGTGATTGTAATTCCAAACAACACTTAACTTACCTTAACTTTTAGCCAGGAGTCAATTTCACGAATCTCATTTTTCTTGACTGAAGTATATGAATAAATCTCATCTGAGGACTTTTGATTCAGATATAGATTTTTAATGTATTCATAATGAGATGGTAACTCATCTAAAAGATTCTTTGTGTTATCTTTAATAGCTTTAAAAATCTTTTCAGCTTTGTTTACAGATTCTGGCTTGTGATTAAGTATAGGAGAAGCAGAATTAGGTAGGTGATTCATCCCTCCGAGGATTGCCATATAATTGCTGTTAGTCCAAAATCTATCAAATCCAGCATCGAATACATTATTATACCCACCTTCATCTGTATAAGGAAGATTAATAGGGGCACCAGCTTGATAAACTTCCAAAAGACGCTTTAAAGTATCGGGAATTTTTAGGTCAAATTTATTAGCTTTCCAGAATGGTGTATCTTCTCGATGAGTAGTGCAATAGTGAAGCACGATAAAATCTCTAACATCATCAACCATGAAAGCTATTCTTTCGTTATATTTATCCTTCAAAGCAGGATTCATACTTTTATCAGGAAAGTATCGAATCAAATGCTTTAAGGCTGCGTAGATAAAGTAAATACCTGTAGACTCTAATGGCTCAATAAATCCACTCGCTATTCCTAGACTGACACAATTTTTCACCCAAGAGTGTTCGTTTCTACCTACCCTCATCTTTAGATGTTTAGCTGGAATATCATCAGCTATTGAACCGTGGAATTTTCTTAATTCCTGTTCTGCTTCATCTGGAGAGATAAATTTCTGGGAATAAACATAGCCACGACCTAATCTTCCGTATAAAGGAATTTCCCATGACCATCCCGAACTAAGGGCTGTTGCAATTGTGTAAGGTCTAAGTCCATCAATATTATCCGTCTTAACTGGAATAGCAACAGCCGCATCACACAAAAGACTATCTGAGTAGGAAATAAAAGGTTCTTTCAAAGCTTGATTAATTAGTAAACCTTGGAAACCTGAGCAATCTATATATAAATCTGCTTTGTGAGTATTGCCTTTCTCTGTTTTTAAAAAGTCTATAGCACCTGTATTGTCTAAAATAACATTGACGACCTTATCAACTACACGCACTACTCCTTTCTTTACTGTCCATGAAGCTAAAAATTTAGCTAGCAAGTTAGCATCAAAATGATACGCGTAATTAACACCTGTAGTACCATCTAAAAATTTAGGAGATTTGTTAAACTCGCATACCGCAGTACTCGAATAACAGCAATCGGACATTGAGAGATCGTAGCCATCAAGTCGTTTTTTAAGCCAATAGTGAGTAAGTGGAATGTCATCATACTTTTTAGATTCCCCAAAAATATGATAAAACTCATTATTTTTAGTCGTATGGGGAGTATAAGACCAATCAGCATACTTAATACCGATCTTAAATGTTCCATTACATTGCGGCATCCATTCAGATTCAGGAATTTCTAAAAAATCAAAGAATTCTGTGCGTATACTAGGTACTGTTGCTTCTCCCACACCCAAAGTCGGGATTTGATCCGACTCGATTAAGGTAATAGCAACACTTCCTTGCAAAGCCTTTACCAAGTATGCTGCTGCCATCCAACCAGTTGTACCACCACCAACAATAACTATATTTTCAATCTTGTTGCCTGTATTCTTCATATAATTCAATTATTCAAAATTACTAAGCAATTTAAACAGACAGCCTTGCTTTATTAAAAGTATCAGATGTATTACTAGATTCAGAAACAGGATGTTTTTTTGCATAAGTCATCATCTCGTTTACTGACTCTGTAAAAACTTCAAAAACTTTTTCAACAACCTCGAACGCTCTTACCTTTTGCTTATCAGTCATTATTATTCTTTCCAGTACTTGCGCTACATCTATAGTTCCTGTAGCGTGACCAGTTTCTACATTAAAATGATGTTGTCCAAAATAGAGATATTTTTGCTGGAGTTCTTTTGTAACTTCAGATGTTAAAGCCAAAGCAATATTACCAGTAGCTTCTATTGCCTCAATAGCTGCAAGAACTATAATTGGTTCCTCTCTAAATGTATAAAGTGCTATCTTATGGCAAACCTGACGTGTATGATATGTTTCTTCTCCCCAGTAAAACTTCATTGAATCACTAAATTTCATTATATGGTTGAAGCCTAACTTTTCTAAATCCTCTAATAACCATATCCAATGATGATCATCCTCATAGGTATGATTATTAATTATTTTCTGAATTGGATCATCCGTGGGTTCTTTTCGGAAATCGTATTTGTTCAGTTGACCAAATCCCATCGCAAAAGGTGTCACACAAGGTGCCCAAGCTAACCTTTGTCTTGGTTCTATACTCTTATCCTGCATATACTTAAATAAAGACAATTGAGAAAATTCTTGCTTTCTTTTCTCAACAAGTTCAAGTACTTCTTTCATAAATTCAAAACTCAAGTGACACTAGAGAGGACTTAAAAACAGAGTGCAACCAAATATTATTAACTCAATGATGTCGGGCTATGCTGTTGCTACAGCCAACCGACATAACCACATGATTATGTATTTTCTACTGAATTAAATTATTTTGGGTGCTTTGTATTTTTTGCTTGTTTTCGTGAGAAAATATCCTTAGTTATCTAGAACATTTAGTTATCTCATGGCTTATATTCACCTTTTTCTCAACCCGAAATAACCGCAAATTTATTGAAATCTGTTACTTGTTTACTTACGAAAATAGCTTCCCGATAAAAAATACATTCGCTAAATTAAATACTTAGCTTGGATGTTAGAAGTTTTAGAATTGCTAGAACACTCTAATATCAACGTTAAATTTCTAAAATCTCAGTAATTATAAATATCTAAAAGTAATTTTTTAAACTTGTTTATATATACTTACTATAGCCTTGTCAAACTATGTATAAATTAATCTAATGAATGTAAGATACTTTTTGAGATAATCGTAAGGGTATTTATTTACGTAAGTCAGCGACCTATGACACTTTTTATTTATGAAAAAGGCTTGTGATTAGCTTTATGATTGCGTCATCCAACATTTAGCTGTAATTTAACTACTACTAAAAGTCCATTTATATAGTTAGATAAGGGCAAATTAAACAGTATGTGTAGCAAATACAACATTACCATACTGAAATGTTATCCAATCACGAATATCATCCTATCTATAGATAGACAAACGGAAGCATACATACTCATTCTCGTTTAACTGCATTACACATCTCAGAAAATTAATTAGAAGGTAAAAAAATAGGGACATAATTAATAGGTCCCTACGCGGAATTATTTAATTGAAAAACACGGGTAGAAAAATCCTACAAACAACCTATAAATCCTGTGGTTGATTGATTGTCGCTGTTGTCACCTGTGCTTTATGCGCGATTATCGCAGCTTGTAACATTGGGGTGTGAGTGACAGAGTTATTCGCCAGGGTGAAGATGGGATTTGATAAAACTCCAGCTACAGTGGTGGCAATTAATGTCATAACTAAACCAACTTGCAAAGGTCTAAAACCAGGTAAATTCCAATTGATTTCCGGGTAATTTTTGACTGCATCGGACATTTCCTGTGGTTCTTTGACAACCATCATCTTGACGACGCGGATGTAGTAGTAAATCGAAACCACGCTGGTGACTAGCCCTAACAACACCAACCAGTAAAGTCCAGCTTGCCAACCTGCCCAAAATAGGTAAATTTTACCGAAGAAACCCGCAAGGGGAGGAATACCACCCAATGAGAGTAGCGAGAGACTTAAACCCAGGGTCAGTAATGGGTCTTTTTGGTATAATCCCGAATATTCGGCGATTTGGTCTGTACCTGTCCGTAGGGAGAAGAGAATCACGCAGGTAAAACCACACAGGTTCATAAACAAATATACGAGCAGGTAAAATACCATGCTGGCATATCCGGCTTCTGTGCCTGCAATCAAGCCAATCATCACAAAGCCAGCTTGGGCAATCGATGAGTAAGCGAGCATCCGCTTCATGCTGGTTTGGGCAAGAGCGACGACATTACCCAAAATTAGACTGAGGACAGCTAAAGCTGTGAAGACAAATCGCCATTCCTCAGCCACAAGGGGAAATACAGTTGTTAACAACCGAATCGCGAGGGCAAAACCTGCGGCTTTGGAACCAACCGATAAAAAGGCGATAACTGGAGTGGGGGCACCTTCATAAACGTCAGGTGTCCATTGGTGGAACGGTGCAGCTGAAATTTTAAAGCCAATACCTGCGATCGCAAATACTAGGGCAATCACCAAAGCTAATGATTGATTTAAATTTCCGGCAGCAATTCCATCTGCGATCGCACTCAGTTGGGTTTTTCCACCGGACAATCCGTATAGTAGTGATACGCCGTACAAAAATACTGCCGTACTCGAAGCTCCAATCAGCAAGTACTTTAAAGCTGCTTCGTTCGAGCGAGGGTCCCGCTTGGTGTAGCCTGTGAGTAAATATGAGGAAATGCTCAGGGTTTCTAGCGAAATGAAAATCATGACTAACTCATTCGCCCCAGAGATAAACATACCTCCCAGGGTTGCGGTGAGTAATATGGCGATGAATTCTGCTAAAGCGGTTCCACTCTGTTGGATATAACCGATCGACATCAATATAGTAATGGCACTAGAAAGGGCGACAATGCCACGAAATACAATACTGAGGTCATCAGCGTTAAAAGTACCAAGAAAGCCGATGGGGTGAGTGCTATCCCACTGGAATACCAATGCTGCGATTGAACCAGTCAAACCTGCGATCGCAAAATATCCAATCCAGCGCGATGAGCCACGACCCAAAGCCAAATCTATAATCAAAACTCCCATGAGGGTGACAATCAAGATTCCCTCTGGCAGTATAGTTCCAGCATTTAGCTGGGAAGCAAGATTAGCAAAATCCATGAGTTATATCGGGTTTTAGCTATGAAACATCAAGGAACCAACTGTAGTTAATTCTATTGTTTTTTCGTGAAGATGCTTTAACTTAATTTGCGATCGCCCATAATAACCGCGCAATTTAATATCAGAAATTTAGTTAGTAACAATAGATAAACATAAAATTATCGGTTTAAAGATTCAATCACTACAAAAACTGATTGTAACCATAGGATAAGATGGGCAGTTTGCGATTAATTTAGATTTCTAGATAAATGCGATCGCGCAACTACGACGAAATAAAATAAGTAACCAGACAGAATTAATTACAATACTGATTCTTGAATTTCTTTGATGGGCAAGAATTTCAGCCCAAATGTTGTGTAATTAATTATGTCCAACTACTTATAACTTCTCGATCACCCTCTCATTTTCCCAGTCAGTTTGTTGAATCCCCCCTAAGAGTATGTTTGAAAAGTCGGACAAGGTATAAATTGTCATTCTGAGTGGAGTCTTACGGAACGTACGCGCTACGCGTTGCCGCAGGCTAGAATCTTGCGTTTCATGCGTATATTGAGATGCTGAGTCCCAAGGGGACACGCTACGCGAACGTGCCTCAGCATGACATTTCGGGGTACTTTTCAAACATCCTCTAACCACCCTTTTCAAGAGGGAAAATAAAAATCTAGTACGTCAAGGCAGTAGTGATTAGGCAGTAGGCAGTGAGGGAAAGCCTATTATTACTGGGAATTTGAGGATTAAATAATGGTCTGGTTATTTACGCCGAACTGTACTAGTTCCCTCCACTTTTGCAACTACAGTGTACACACAAGTCTGTTTTCCCCTGATACCTCGGAATTACCCCCCTTAATCCCCCCGATGGATTGGCTACGGTGTACACACAAGT
>NZ_NTFS01000287.1 GCF_002289455.1 Brunnivagina elsteri CCALA 953 | reverse complement strand
TCTTTCTCATATACTTACCAACACTATCACGCGAAGGGTGGGGAGACCCCACCCCTACAATTGTGGAGAATTTATTTATTAGTGTTCCCTTACCCTCATTTATTTACCCTAATTCGTTTGTCCTGATTTGTATTGCATCCAAACGGGAAGCGTTATCGTTTTGGTAAATTTTTAACTGGTGTTGCATAATTGCGGTATGATTTATCTCACGCAGAGGCGCAGAGAGAATAAGGAGTTTGAGATTTCAGCACATCAAATTCATCCCTCAGCAAGGTTTTTCAACCTATCAAAGCTGCATCAAAAATCTGTTGTGCTGTCAAATTTAATTGGGGAAAAGTGGGGGATACAATCAGGTTAGAGTGTTCCAAGTAAAAAAGTGCCCAATTGTCATGCTGAATGGAGCGAAGCGCAATGAAGCATCTCTGTCTATTACATAGCGACTCAGGATCAACAGTTGGATCATTTATTTCTTGGATTACTCTTATTACCTCTAAATTCCCTGATTTGATATTCACCATCGATTAATTCGTACACAAAAATAGTAGCTTGTTTAGGATTACCAATAAATTTGCGACCTCCCAATGCTGCATAATCAACCATCCAATATTCAGGGATACCCATCTCTACCCTTCGGGAAGAGCAAAGCTCTACATAATCCCTAAACTTATCGTAGTAGTCATCTCTCCAGTTTGTACTAACAACTTCAACGATTAATTTTACCGAACTAGCATTTTCGATAATAGATTCACTTTTCCAACGTGGTTCCCTAGTAATATTTTCTTGGTTCAAAATAATGATGTCCGGTTCATAACCCGATTTATCATTAATTGGTTTCACAATTGATTCTCTGGGAATAGTCCAAATACCGCGTTTAGCTGCTTCCCTAATTGTCATGAGTAATTCTTCAATCAGAAAACCCGTTAAATCTGAATGTTCCCCTCTAGGTTTTGCCATCTCAACAATTACCCCATGATGCAGTTCGTACCGTGTCTCTGAGTTTTCTGGATAAGCTGACGCGCATCTAAATTTAATAATTTAGCGTCTGAAAGCATTTGCTGCCTTAGATTACCCTCTAAAACTAGGTGCGGAACAGCTTACCATTCGATAAATTCATCAAAGGTAAATAACTTGGGTAAGGCTTGAGTCACAATCTTTACCTCGACATCATCAGAATTTTTATATATAGTTTTTTTTGAATCAAGCGGGAACGACAAATTTTTCACTTCCAGCTAAATCAAACGCTTGATGAATTACTTGTAATGCTTTCACACCTTCTTCCTGTTGAACAACACAGGTAATTTTAATTTCCGATGTGGCAATCATTTGGATATTTATTTTGTGTTGTGCTAAAGCTGCAAACATCTTCGCAGCTACACCCGGTTGTCCCACCATACCCGCACCAACTATACTTACCTTTGCGATCGCATTATCCAAAACAACCTCACCCCAGCCACATTCATTTGCTGCTTGGGAAAGCATGGTTTTTGCTTGTTCGGCATCAAAACGGGCAACGGTAAAGGCAATATCCCGTGTGGGCAAACCATCAATAATATGGCAGCGTTGTGATTGAATAATTGTATCAACGCTAATGTTGTGCTGTGCCAATAATCCAAATAATTTCGCTGCCATTCCCGGTTTATCGGGTACGTGACGAATGGCAAAACGAGCTTGGTTTAAGTCGAGGGCAACACCACGAACGGGGGAATTGGCAGTGGGGATTGGGGAATGGGAATGGGGAAAAGGAGAAGTGATGATTTCAAAAGCTTGGGAAAGAGATGCAACTGCGCGATCGCAATCTTTGGCATCGACTACACAGCTAACTTTGACTTCGCTGGTGGAAATCATTTGAATATTTACTCCCGCTTCTGCTAGAGTTGCAAACATCTGAGCTGCAACACCAGGACGACCAATCATTCCCGCACCAACTATACTTACCTTGGCAATATCCTGTTCCACCAACACTTCCGCTTCACCCGATTTTGCCGGATTGCTGCGAAGCACAGGTGCGATCGCTTCGGCAACGGCTTCGGCTTTGTTCAAAATCAGTGTCATCACGGTAAAAGCAATGTCATTACTATTACCATCATGGATTGATTGAATAATTAAATCCACATCAACTTTTTGCTGGGAAATTTCCCCAAATAACCTTGCTGCAACCCCCGGCTTATCTGGAACCCGCAGTAAGGCAACCTTCGCTTGGTCGGTATCAAATTCTATGGCATCCACAGGACGGGCAAGTTCCAAATTTATCAAAGAACGCCCTGGTTGCTTTGTCGATGTCACCCAAGTTCCTGGTGCATCCGTCCAACTCGACCGCACTACCAAAGGCATACCGTAATTACGGGCAATTTCCACAGCCCTTGGATGTAATACTTTTGCCCCCAAACTTGCCAATTCCAACATTTCATCGCAAGTAATTTCATCCATCAACTGGGCTTCGGGAACCAATCGTGGGTCTGTAGTTAATATACCTGGGACATCGGTATAAATTTCACAGAAGTCAGCACGTAATGCAGCTGCTAATGCGACTGCGGAAGTATCAGAACCACCCCTTCCTAAAGTTGTAATTTCTAATTCAACACCGTCACTAATACCTTGAAACCCAGCTACAACGATAACTTTCCCATCTCGAAGCTGGCGTTCCATACGGTCAGTTTCGATGCGTAAAATCCGAGCGCGAGTATGTTGGGCTTCAGTCACAATTCCCACCTGTGCCCCCGTCATCGAAATAGCAGGCTGTCCGATTTCCTGCAATGCCATACTCAAAAGTGCGATCGTTACCTGTTCCCCCGTCGAAAGCAACATATCCATTTCCCGACGGTTGGGACTTTTCGAGATTTCATTTGCTAATTTTACCAGACCATCGGTGGTTTTCCCCATTGCTGAAACCACGACGACAAGGGAATTTCCAGCCTTAACAGTTTTGCAAACGCGCTGTGCAACTGCTTGAATGCGATCGACTGAACCGACAGATGAACCACCGTATTTTTGAACTATAAGCGCCATAGGAATTTAGGAGGGAAAAATGAGGAAAGGGAGGAAAGGTATAGTATCTAACTATAGCGAGATTATTTAGAGATAATATTTAGCGATTTATTAATTTTAATATTGAATTAGCGTCTTTATTAACACCATTTATCAAAATGTGACATGGGACATATTGGAGGCATTAAGCTGTGCTTATCGCGAACAGGGAAAGCAAACAGTTGACCGAGGGGACACACTAGAGTGAATATAAAAAGATTAGACCATTGCTCAAGTAATAAGGAATGCATATTAAATAAAATGCAAGTTTTGATTTTGTGGGGTAGGCATCCTGCCTGCATAAATTAGATTAACGGGCAAGATGCCCATTCCACAAGATATGTATATTATTTAATTGCTAATCCTAAGCGACTTTCTGTCGTGTAACCTTTTTTATGGGGTAAGTTTGGAAACACTTGTGGAACAATCAAAGTTAGGTATAAGTGCTGTTATGAAAGTTGGCGATCGCGTTCGTGTCAAAGAATCTGTTGTGGTATATCATCATCCCGAACATCGCGGTCAAGCTTTTGACCTTAAGGACACAGAAGGGGAAGTTGCTGGTATCGTTACCGAGTGGCAAGGTAGACCTGTTAGCGCTAATTTTCCAGTTCTAATTAAGTTTAGTAAGAAATTTAAAGCACATTTGCGCGAAAATGAAATAGAAATCATCTAATCATCTAACATTAAAACTCAAAACCTTATCGGCGGCGAAACCACGCAAATAAATTTAGTTCGCCGCGCATTTTTTCTAGTTCTTGATGGTGCTTGGCTGCTGTAATCCGATACCATTGGCAATATTCTTGATACTCTGAGCGGATTACTACTTCATCGTAATATTCCCTTGTCACCTGCGCCGCTTCAAATACTTCCTCGACTTCAGGAGGTGCTGAAGGAATAATATATGGAAAATCTTTTGACATAAGAAAGTTAGGAATTATTAAGTTAGGAGTTAGGAATTAGAAGTTAGGAATTAAGAGTTTGAACAAAAGCAGAATAAGTTTAATCACCCTTTTTTAATTATTACTCATAAACTCAGTATTCAGCACTCCTAACTTAATTTATAACCAGCCTCGTAAGCGATAAATGACAATACCGATATATTCCTTGAGAGCGCTAGTAAAATCCTTATTATTGTCAGCATCGGGGATTAAATTCAGAATAGCGGCTTTGGGGGTACTGGTGAGTTCCTGGAGTTCCCCGTAACTAACGAGAAAATCAGTAGGTGCGGGAATTGCATCAATTTTTTGCTTCTTAAAAATTAATAGCGATCGCGGCATATGAATAGCTGATGTCACTAGCAATATTTTCTTGATTTGCCTCTGTTCGAGAATTTTCTTGACATTCACCGCGTTTTCGTAAGTATTCAGGGAATTGGGTTCTTCAATAATCGCTTCCTTGGGGACACCAATCGAGGTGAGAATACCTGCCATATCACTAGCTTCAGAAGAACCTTTACCATGCCATTCAACCCTTCCCCCACTCAAAATAATATAGGGTGCTTTCTTTTGGCGGTACAATTGGGCACCATAAATTACCCTATCTCCAGCTTCTGTCAAATCTACCGTTGGTCGAGGTAAAAACGCCGAACGGGTTGCACCACCCAAAACAACGATCGCTTCAGCATTCGGCAATTGGGACGAAGTATTTTGCCATTCAAGCGATCGCACAAAATAACGCGCTACCCAGCCATTGCTAGTACCAATTAATAAAACGAGAGCAAAAATAATACAAAATACAGCCGTTCGCGGTCGTCTTCTAATTGTGAACAAAGCAATAATTAAGACTACGCAAGCAAGCCCTAATGGATAAATAAATAATGGTAGTAATTTAGAAAGATAAAGAAACATATTTAACCTTAGAGACAACCCGGCGGGTCGTCTATATTAATTTGAATTTGAATTTGAATTTAAATTTGAAATTAAAAAACACAAATATAGGTAAGTTAGATAAGTCCAAAACTTAATGAAATATTTTGGTAGGTAATAGCAAGCCATTAATAGTTTTAATAAATCAAAAACCAGTAATTATTAACTATTACCAACTACCCGCTAAACTATTCCCAAAACCGGAAATTTATCCTGCCACGGGGACGACGAAAACGACGAGTTGCTCTTCTTTTCCTTCCCGACACTTGTTTTGGGAACTCAAACTCTTCACCTTCTGTTAATTCCTGTGGTAGCTCAGTTTGAGTCGCTTCCTTACTATCCCACCAAGCAATAATTAAACCTCCACCTAAACCACCCAAAGCACCTAGTAAAATGCTTAGAGGTGCTGGATATGTACCTAAAAACATAAAACCAGCGAGCAAAAATAACCAGTATTTCAACCCTGCGTCGATACCTTCCGAAGTTGCTATATTCGATGCTTGGGGACCAGATTTAGTAGCTTCGCTAATCCAACCCAGGACAAAACCACCTAGAATACCGAGAAAAATACTCCAAGTGCGATCCCAACCAATCATTAACAACAGGAATGTGAGAAATAAGCCAAATATCAGTTGGTTGGAGAAATTTGGCGATATGGGCAGTGGATTATTGTTTTTTTGTTGTGCCATAAGAAAGAAAATCTATTGAGCTATTGGCTGATTACATCGTCTAATTGTGCCGCTAGCGGCTGAGTTGTGTCCAATATTTTGACATAAGATTTTTCATTGGCGACAATTGCTTCGGCGTTTTGTAACTGGGATGCCAGTAAATCTGCTGTAGCATCGGCAATATCGCCAGTACGACTGTCTAATCGGGACTGTAATACAGATACCGGAGCAGTGCATTGGATTATTTTAATTGGTATTTGCTGGGCTTCGGCTCTACTGATTGCCTCATTTCGTAACTGTACTCGGTCGTACTTGGCATCTAAAATCACCTTAAAACCTTGACTTGCTAGCAAAACTCCCAAATCCAACAGCCTGGTATAAGTTTTCTCGGTCATTTCTGGAGTATATATATCACTTCCACCGCGATCGCACAATGCTATACCTGCTAAATGCTTCCGCACGGCATCGGAACGTAGGTGAACTGCACCAATTTTCTGTGCCAGGTATTTTGCTGTGGTACTTTTTCCCGAACCCGATACACCAGACATAAGAATTAATTGCCCTTGGGAAGGTTGGGTATATTCCCAAGCTTGGGTGTAATATGCAGCTGCAACCTTGGCTGATTCTGCTTTTACTTCGACGGGAACACCGGGGTCATCAAGTAAAAAAGAGTTGACTTTTGCTCTAACATATGCTTGCCGACTCATATATAAAGGCAGTAGTTGCAAACCTTCCCAATCACCAGTTTGTTCGACGTAGGTATTGAGGAATATATTCGCTAAATCTCGACGCTGACGTGCTTCCAAGTCCATGACGGTAAATGCGACATCATACATGACATCGACAAAGCGGAAGGGTTCATTGAATTCGATACAGTCGAATAGGAGTATTTCTCCTTTCCAGGTGCAAATATTGCGGGTGTGTAAATCGCCGTGGCATTCGCGGATAAAATGGTTGGTGATGCGATCGCGGAATAGTTGTTGACGTTCGGCAAAAAAGCGATCGGTGTATTGTTTGGTTTCATCAAACTGTTGTTGAGTTTGCGGACCACCTATATAATTAACTGTTTGCTCGTAGTTTTGGTCAATGGAAGCTCGAACCTGGGGAACTTCACCAAAACTGCTAATGTATTCGTTCGTTTCCGTTTTAGCATGGTAACGCGCAACCACCCGTCCTAAATCTTCGATATGGGATTCTGTAAGTGTTCCAGCATCAAACATGGTGCTGAATAATCCTTCGTCGGGAAATTCCCGCATCTTCAGGGCATATTCTACGGGTTCTCCCGTACCACCAAGTTGATATTTTTCCCCTGTTTGTGCGATCGCTAATACTTCCAAATATAATTCTGCTGCACCACGTTGATTTAAGCGTAATTCTTCATGACAAAAATTACGCCGCAATTCCAAAGTCGAATAATTCAAAAAGCCAAAATTTACAGGTTTTTTCAACTTATATACGAAATCCCCAGTTAAGAGAACATAGGAACAATGGGTTTGGATCAGTTGAATTGGTTCCTTCACTGGGTGAGGATAGAAACCAGGTAGCAACATTTGCTGTATCAAAGCGGGAAGTGAAATGTCAGTCATATTCAATGTTGGGTAAGGGGTAATGGATAAAAAGTTATAAGTCTAGTTCAGTTAAGCATTTTTCCTTCTCTTCCTACCCTTCGGGTAGGCACGAAGTGACTTCCAAAGGTAGCCGCTCCGCGTCTAAGGCGTTCTCTGCGCGATACGAAGTAGCTTCTGTTGGCGATAGCCGCCCTGTAAGGGCTAAGTAGACACTCCGTGTCTATGGCGGTTTAAAATATTGAAATTATTAGCCTTAACTAAACTATTTTTATACAAACCTTGATAGCCTAACAAAAAAACCAGGGTTAAATCCCTGGTTTAATTTATACTTTGTCGAAACTTCAAATAGTGCAAAACATACACCATTGATTTGTATTAACCTTTGGTGGTTGAATAAAAGCTCAAATGGTATATCGTACCTTTTGCGGGATGGCTTTGAACTTCCTTAATTAAAGCTTTGCCATTCCAATTAATATCAGAAATACTCAGTTCGATTTCGGTTTTATCTACACGAGCTTGTTTGAGCAAACGTTCAACAGTTTTTGCATCAACAACAAGAGAAATAGACTCACGACCTTTGTGACCATACAAATTTGCTGGTATGATTCCAGAACGACGTAGGGCATTGGGTTTGCTGCCTTCTGGTCGTGTTTTACATTCAACTGTGATTGCCATATTTTAGATTACTTTTTCTTGAAAATTTTTGCAGCTTTCCTAGTGTATCAGTGCCCAGCCTTAAGTGTTAACATCTCAATACTGAATTCATCCACATGTATTGTGGGACATGCATCTCACCTGTTCCACAATATTGATACACAATATGAATAATTTATTTTTGCGAGTTTCCAAGCACTTGTAAATTAGACACTCAATAACGAAGCTGGAGTTCCATCAGCATGTAATAATGCCCGTTTGGGTCCGTGGATGGGGTCTTCGAGTATGATTGTTTGGTCGCGACTCGCACCCAAAGACACGATCGCAATGGGAACTGCCATCAACTCAGCTAAGTATTTTAAGTAATCTTGGGCTTGTTTGGGTAACTCTTCCCAAGAACGACAGTTTGTTGTGGATACTTTCCAACCAGGAAAGCTTTTGTAAATTGGACGGCATTGGGCAAACCGACGGGAACTAGTAGGAAAATGCTCGCAACGTTCCCCGTCAATCTCATAGGCAACACAAACTTGGATTTCGTCGAGTTCGTCGAGAATGTCGAGTTTGGTAATCGCCAAGCAATCTAAGCCATTGATACGTACTGCATAACGCCCAATTACCCCATCAAACCAACCGCAACGTCGCTTCCTGCCTGTAGTTGTACCAAATTCCGCACCTTTAGCACATAAATGTTCCCCAAGTTCCCCATCTAATTCAGTGGGAAATGGTCCTTCACCAACGCGGGTTGTGTAGGCTTTGGCAACCCCAATCACTCTATCTATAGTTG
>NZ_NTFS01000286.1 GCF_002289455.1 Brunnivagina elsteri CCALA 953 | reverse complement strand
CGCTGTTCTACTACTGCTCCCACGGTCACAATGGCTATCTAAACGTCATTCTTCGTCTTTCTAAAAGAGCTGCACCCAATTGATTTAGCCTTAGCTTGAACAGCAATTCATCCCCATCAATACCTTCGCCAAAATAAAGAGGGCTTTCTGTGGTTCTTGAGTTGTGGTTGTGGTAAACAATAACTCTACTACGGAAAGCCCATGCCAGATATATTAGCACTGTTAGAATGCTTGCAACGATATACGACCAGAACAACTTTGAGACGTTGGAGCAGAATTATATCGGCAATGCTAGCGATGAGTGGAAGAATATAGCTTGCGGTTTCAAATCGAATTTAATTTTCGTGATGCTAAACAATTTTGGGGACTCGAAGACTTTATGAATGTTGGCAAAAATGCAGTAACAAATGCTGCAAATCTGGCATTTTTCATGGTTAATGTTTCACAAGTTTTGCTTTCTCACTTCCGTAAATTTAACCCTGATTTTAGTATTACAGACCTTAAGGCAATGTTCCGAGGCTATAAATATGTTGAGGAAACTATAAAACTCCTTCCGGAAAAACCAGACCCAGTTTTACTCGCAAATATTTTTCACAGAGTTACCAATTTAGGACGTATCCACCCTGCCGATCCTTGTTCTACCAGTTCATAAATTTGGCGAAGGTATTGCCCCATACCATAAACTTTGTATCTTTGCTTGGCGCGGCGTAAAGTGCGTTTATAAAACCCACATTGAGTTACAGAAGTAGAGCATTAAATATATAGCCAATGCTGATAATACCAACTGTCATTAACCCGATAAATACGGCTAATAATTGGGGTCGTAGCACTTTTTTGAGAATCACCATTTCGGGAAGAGATAGTGCTGTTACCGCCATTGTGAAAGCTAAAACTGTACCCATAGGCATTCCTTTATTTACTAAAGCTTCAGTAATCGGCATTACACCCGCAATATTCGCATAGAGTGGAACACCTAAAATTACTGCAATCGGCACTGCAAAAGGATTATTCGCGCCTGCATATTGGGTAATAAAATCTGTCGGCACATAACCATGAATCCCTGCACCGATCGCAATTCCACCCACCACATAAAGCCAAACCGATCGCACAATTTCGCTGGATTGGAACCATCCTTGCTTAAATCTTTGTCCCCAGGCTAACGCAACTGGTTCTAGGTTGTCTTCCCCTTCTAGAGGTATTGCTTGAAGAGATTTTTGCAGTTCCCAAACAAAGGGTTCTACCCATTTTTCTAATTTCATGAGTCCGATGATATATCCAGAGGCGATCGCTAAACCCACGCCAAAGCCAATGTAGATTAGCGTCACCTTTAACCCAAACAATCCCCAGAGAAGGATAACAGCAACCTCATTTACCATTGGCGCTGCCATCAAATAGGAAAAGGTCACACCTAAAGGTACACCTGCTTCCAAAAAGCCGATAAACAAAGGAACCGCAGAACAAGAACAGAATGGTGTGACGATTCCTACCATTGCCGCCAAAATATTTCCTGCAAAAGTGCGCTTTCCTTCTAGCAAAGAACGAACGCGCTCTGGTTCTAAAAAGCTTTGAAATGTCCCAACAATAAAGCTAATTACAATCAGTAATGTTAGGACTTTTGGCACATCGTAAAGAAAGAAGTGCAGACTTGATCCTAAATGCGATGAAATCGACAAGCCCAAGAGTTGGGTGACAATCTGGGTTGCCAACCAATCAAACGGATAAAATGGATCGAACATAACTTTGCCTCTTTAACGCTGCAATAAGGGCTGAATTTGTTCGACACTGATTACTTGACCTTTGCTGACAACTTTGCCATTGATTGTTATAGCGGGAGTAGACATCACACCTCGTTTAGCAATTTCGATTGGGTCGGTAATATGTGAAACTTCAGCAGTTAAATTAAGATTTGCCACAGCTTCTTTAGCATTTGCCTCTAACTGTTGGCACTTTTTGCAGCCTGTACCCAAAATTTCAATTTTGATAGCATTCATAACATAACTCCTTTTTAGTATTCTCTAATTCAGTTCAGTTAACTGCCAGATTCTCTTTTTTCTTTTGCTCAAAGTAAGTATGAGCAAAACTTCCTAGAGGACAGTTTGGCTTCTGTTCAATTCCCAAAGTCTGAAATTGTTCAAGATATTGCGCCTCTGTCCAACCTTCTTGTTCTGCCAATACCAATAAGGTAAATACTCCAGCCCGTAATCCAGAGGCACAGCGAGTATAAATCGGTTGAGGGGATGCTTTCACCGCTTGTTTAAAGGCTTCTAGTGTTTCGACGGTCAAGTTTTTGGGTGAAACGGGAACACTGACATATTCCAAAGCCTGTTCTTTCACCATTGAGGCATCAAGCTGATTTCCTTCAGCCGCAGGACACAAATCAATGATAGTCTTGTAGCCTTTTTGAGCAGTCGATCTACATCTAATTGATTAAAAATTCGATATCCAGCTTCAGTACGCTGGGGTGGTGGTATTAATCCAATGCGCTCGTAAAAATACAGCGTTTGGGAATTGATCCCTAAAATACGGGAAACTTTTCCCATTTTGAACATTGGTATGACTCCATAGCAATCCAGTAAACTAATGCTAAATCCTATCCTGTATTATCAATACCTCTAAACGAAATTATTAACGCGACTTACGTCGCTCGCTGGTTTTGCTAAACTTATTTGGACACATCTCATTGTGTTAGCTCAAACCACCACTCTAATAACATAGCCCGACATTGCAAGCAAATCAATGTATTAAGTAAAGATACAATACTATCATGATTAATCGGATAAATTGCTCCGATAAAATTTGCAGGAATCTGTACAGTGGGTTGTAGTTCAGCAACAAAACCAAACAACTTCTGATTCGAGAAAGAGCTATTTACAGCCCAACCCTGAGAATTTAAAGGAGTCAGTTGGGAAATAGTTTCTGCTGGAATTCCTAATTCTCGTTGAAGAATTTTGGGTACGACTGTCACAGCTTTTTCACCTTCTGGAACCCTGCCACCAGGAAAATCGAGAGTTTTTTCTCCCAGTCCTGGACGATAGGTTGGTGGTAGTAAAATTAACTGTTGGTTTTGAATTGGTAAAATAATTACCGAGTCTGCTTTTTCCACTCGCCAATATTCCAGGATTTGTCCTGTTTCATCCTGGAGATGTTCGCCAATTACTGTCAACCACTGGGAGTGCAATTCCAAGAATCTGTCCTGAGTTTGCCAACCTGTATTCATAATTCATCTGTTTAATTATTGTATTCATCCCACATCGGGGTACTAAGATATCGTTCCCCAGCACTTGCTTGAACAGCCACAATCAGTTTATCCTGATATTCCGGTCTGCCTCCTACTTGTAATGCTGCGTACAAAACCGCCCCTGTAGAAATACCACTAAGAATCCCTTCCTTACGGGCAAGTTGACGACCTATTTCATAAGCCTGTTCATCAGTCACGGTAATAATTTCATCAATTAAATCCACCCGCAGCACATCCGGAACAAAGCCTGCACCAATACCTTGGATATTGTGTAATCCGGGAGACTGATGACTGAGAACAGCACTAGTAGCAGGTTCAACTGCGATAATCCGGATTTGGGGATTTTGCTGTTTCAAATAGCGTCCAGCACCTGTCAAAGTTCCCCCTGTTCCCACACCAACTACAAATACTGCAATTTGTCCCTCTGTATCCTGCCAAATTTCTGGTCCGGTAGTGTGGTAGTGAATTTTCGGGTTAGCAGGATTGCTGAATTGTTGGGGAGAAAAGGCATTAGGAATACTGGCTAAGAGTTCGTTAGCGTGGGATATAGCACCAGCCATGTCTTCTGCCTCGGGAGTAGTGACAACCTCAGCACCATAAGCCTGAATAATTTGCTGACGTTCCCGGCTCATATTTTCTGGCATTGTGAGGATTAAGCGGTATCCTTTGGCTGCACAAACCATTGCTAAACCAATACCAGTATTACCAGAAGTCGCCTCAATAATTGTAGAAACTCCTGGCTGTATTAAACCAGCTTTTTCTGCCTCAGTAATCATACTGATAGCAATGCGGTCTTTGACCGATTTAGCAGGATTCATCCCTTCCAATTTTAAGGCGATATTAGCGACGCAGCCTGCGCTTTTAGGTAATTTTTGTAGCTTTACTAAGGGAGTGTGACCGATGGTTTCGGTTATATTGTTATAAATTGGCATAAATTTTATAGTTTGTTAATGAGATTTTTAATCTGCATATTCTAAAACATGAGTTGGAAAAATACGACAATAAACCCAAACATTAACAATATATGAGGTAGGTTACTAAGGAATGGGCGTTTGGTAATTTTGACTAAAGGATAAATGCTGAAAATGAGAATAGATAACAGAGTCACACCTTGTAGAAAATTCGCTACATCCATACTCCAAGTTAGAGTAAGTAAACCTGCACCACTGTATCCAATAGTTCGAGCAATTACAGGAATAATTTTTCCCGCTTCCGTAATTGCAGAAGGGATGTAATAAGCTAAATTTGCTGCTAGAGTCATAGGCAAGTAAGCATAGATTACAGTTAGATAATCTGGCATTTCCTGGTCAATAATCCTGGCAATTTTGTGGGTGAAATAAGTGCTAACAAAGGGAATAGTTAATAATATTGTCACCACGGGTATAGCAGTTAGTAAATGCTCAGAATTCAGGGGAATATTATCAAAGCTAAACCAACCCAAAATTCGGTGGGAATAATGCATAAATACTCCACCGAATAGCAACAACATTAAAGCAGCTTCTGCCCAGAAACCTTGATGATTTTCCAATAAATCAGTCCCAGGAAAACGCAAATTAATCTGCACAGAGCGATTGGGACAAGCTTTTAAACAAGTCATACATAAAACACAATCTCGATTATCCTTTAATTGTGCAGGATGAGAGTAGAGGGGACACCCATCTGTAGCTTGTCCTTCCGTGGGGAGAGCATCAGCAAAGTTTACTGGGCTAGGATCAATACTACCTTTGTAACAAGGAAATGTACTACACTGACTGCCACACACTTGCTGAGTTGAACGCAATTCCACCATCGACAGTTTGGCAAACATCCCATTCATACCACCAATGGGACAAAGATAGCGACACCACAAGCGACGCTCATAAATTATGCTACCAATTACCGCTCCACCAGTGATGATTAATAATAACGAGGCTGAAAGATAAGGAGTATGGGGTAAATCCCAGAGTTTTTCCCATAGGTAAATGGCGACAAAACCAGCCCAGAGTAGCCAAGCACCCCATTTATTTAACCATTTTGTAGGCCAAGGTAATAATTTGCGGGGGTAAATCCACAGAGATATTTTTCGCAGCCATTCCCCAGTAATCATAAACGGACAGACAGCACACCACAGACGACCTGCAATGGGAAATAATAATAGGTAAAAGGGCCACCACCATGCCCAAAAAAAGTTCAGAGTCACACTGGCATCCCTGGTCTGTGGTCCAAGATAGCCCATAATGGTGACAGGGATGAAAATCGCCATCATCATTATCCAGAAGCGTTCAGGCCACCATTTACTTAGGAGAAATCGGCGTAACCAGGGTATTTGGTTGAGTAAATCGACTCGAAAGGCATTTTTTTTCGATTCCACTGACCATAATACTTGTTCTGGAATTACGGATTCTTCCGGGGGTGTCATGACGACAGCACGTTTAAGAATGCTTTCGAGTTCCACTAAGTTGGCTGGATAGTCGTAACTAATTAAGCGACGGATACCAGCTTGATTGAGTTCTAGAAGAGTTCGTCTGCTTTCCCGACAGAATTTATTTAAGAAATATGCAGCAAAATCCGGGATGTCCTGTTTGCGTTGGGGGAGGGGAAACAGCTTGATTTGATGGGCTTCTACATCATTCAAACTAATTTTACTGGGACTAGCGAGGATTAGACGTACCCAAGAAGAGAGGGGGGGTGAATTTTCTACATTGGTTTGTAGTTTACCAGTTTTTAAATAATCAATTAGGCGTTCGCGTTCTTTTTTCTGCAATAATTGAACGTTATCAACCAACAATGTACCTCTTTCCAGAAGTTCAATTATACCCGGTTGGTCTGCTTTGCCAAAGATGCTATCTGTATTAATTAAACCCGCTTCATCACGGGGTAACTGAGCTAGATCAATTTCTGCAAAGGGTCGATTGTGTAACCCTGAATGAGCATGAATGAACCCAGCAATAAAGGTTTTACCGCTACCCTGTGATGCTTGCAAAATCACAGGCTTTAAATCAACTGCTGCTTGTTGAACTTGTTGTTGTAGTTTTTGACTGGCTTTACTCTCACCAATGATTGACTCGTCCATTGGTACCGGATGAATATAACTTTGTAGCCCCTGAATCCTGGCTTGTTCTTTAGCTATGCGTTGGGCAAAATTGGTTAAGTCTTGGGCAAGAAAGTTATTGATAACACCTTGAATCTCTGGATAATTACGTTGGAGTTGGAGAAAATTATCCCGTCCGAGAAACCAAATTTCGCTTTTAGAAAGCGCGATCGCACCAGCACGATAGGTGGCATTCGCCTGTTGTTCTACTAATGGCACATAGCCAAAAACATCACCTGCATTGCGATAGGTAATGTGGGTTTTAGTTATACGGGATTGACGATAAATCTCTACCGAACCCCATTTCAGTAGATACAAGCCCACAGGTTGTAAATCCTGGCGATAAATTTCGGTATCTGCTTCTACTTTTATAGTTTGCAGAGATTGAGCGATCGCATTAATTACCTCTTGACGCAATTGTCCCCAAACTCTGTGAAAACTCAACCAGTCAGCACATTCTAAAACTGCTTGTTCATTACTTTGTAACTCCCCATTGATGACGGGTTGTAGAGGTAGTAGTTGCACCTGACTAGTTTTCATTACTACATTCCTAGTTATTGTATTTCCCGTATAGCGAGTATTATGAATTATCTTGATTTGCTGCTTTCCAGCCATTCATACTGGGTGGGAAACCTCGCACATTCTCATAGCCCAACAGGTGTAAAGACATGACTGCCATTGCGGAACGATAACCAGAGGAACAGTAAACTACTACAGGTTGTTTTTTGGGAATATTGTCGAGGTTTTGAGCCAATGTCCGCAGGGGAATATTGATAGCGTCACCAATATGACCCAATGCGTACTCAGAAGGCTCTCTCACATCCACCAAAAAAACTTTATCTTGTTTGAGCAACTGTTTCAACCCTTCCACTTTCCCTACCGTATAATAGTCTCCAGGGATGGATTTGAGATAACTATCTACTGCTATTTTCAGATCAACATCGGAAGTAGATACCACTGCGATTTTCTGGGTTTGTGACAAGGGGGATGCTAAAGCTGATGCGTCATAAACACCAAAAAATGTATAAATTAGTACGTAAAAACTCAATAAAATTACAGTTGAAAAATGTCTGATTTTCATTGCTTAATATTTCTCTGTGATTATCCTTGATGGTTAAAACGAAAACAGTCTAGTTCCCCATGCTAAAAATGCCGCAAATAAGTGGATGAGGGCAAACCCAACTAATTCCCCCCTAGATTGTTTCCTGATTGCACCCACACTCACCCTCGTGGTCATTTCCCGCTTCATGGTCATGGGCATGATCTTCTGGCGTGCTAACCACCAGAGAACCTGCAAGATATGTCGTTATAGCCGTATCTGGGTCAGTTTCAGAGGTAATGACGGGCTGAATCCCCTTAGATTCCAGACGACGTGCTAACCCACGTCCCATACTGCCGCTAATCAGGACTTGCACTGTATCTAGTGGATGAGAGTCTTTCGGGGAACTCTCATGAAAACTCTGGTCTTTGGTGAGTTGTAACACCTGCTTGTTTTGAATGGTGGTTTCGTCCACGTCGTAGACCCAGAATTTCTGGCAGCGCCCAAGGTGGGCAGTCACATTAGTCTGGTTTTGGCTAGAAACAGCAATTTTCATGAGCTTTCTGATTGGTTGAGTTTGAGAGGGTTGATTGGCGATTTGGAATTGTTAGACCCACCAAGGCTTTTCCCCAGTCCGTGGATCGGTTTCTGTCCAGGGTGAGATCAAAATGCTATTGTCAATGACGGCAACATGGAAGATTTTGAGAGGGAGGGGAGCCGGTCCCCGTACTACAGTTCCATCTGGCGCATAGCGAGAACCGTGACAGGGACATTGGAACTGTTGATCGTTTGGATTCCAGGGAAAGGTACAGCCTAAGTGGGTACAGTTATCAAGTATTCCAATATTGTCTAGGGTGTGATCTTCCTTAACGATTAAGTAAGTGGGTTCACCGCCTAGACCTGCAACCAGCGCACGACTTCCTGGCACCTCTGCCAAAATTTGTGTGGCTGGGATTGGGTTCCCCAACACATCTTTAGCAATAATGGCTCCTCCTGCCCCTGTTTTTTCTACTGGAGCAATAAAGAATTTGCCAGCAGGATAGAGCGCAGCACCCGCAACGGCAGCAACAGTTGCTCCGGTAATAAAGTTGAGCAGTTGCCGTCTTGATAGGGATGGACTTTCGATTGGAATACTAGTATCCATTATGGATCTCCTTAATAGTTGATGAGTGCATCCGCTTCTAAAAATCTAGGTAAACCTAGTAAAGTCCACGGTGTAACTTTAAGCAATCTTTTCTAGTGTCTTGCGAC
>NZ_NTFS01000285.1 GCF_002289455.1 Brunnivagina elsteri CCALA 953 | reverse complement strand
CGCTTGCTTGATGGTATCCAAATCGGGATTAGCGCCAATTTCCTTTTGTAATGGTGCTTGATGCACTTGAGGAAGTTTTACCTGGTTTTGTTCTAGATTTGACTATGATATTAAATCCATAAATATTTGCCGAAGAGCGATCGCACTCGAAGAAACCCGGTTTCTCCCCCACAAAAAATTCTAATTCAGCATGAAAAGACCTAAAAACCGGGTTTCTCTACCAACGAGGAAACCCCGAATAACAAAATATGTGGAGGTTTGTTAGGTTTTCCCGTCAAGGGAGAAAGCGGGTTTCTCGGATTTGTTGTACCAATTTGAGATTTTACGTGAGGGAGAAACCCGCTTTCTTGGGTTTTAGGGTTTTGAGGAATTTTCTATTGTTAAATTTTATTGACTTACTCTACAAGTAATACTACTCGGATTGTGGGATAATAAGCCTCGCGCATAACCTAATTTATCAGCAAATCGTGGAATATACTGAATCGATGAACGACCTGGCAGATGCCCTACAACAGCCAGCAGACTTTAACTTTGATCTTCCCGATCCTGAAGACGAAGGGATACCGGAGTCAGAATTTCAAGAGCAAGTGGACATTGCTTGGCAGGTGTGCGATCGCTTTGATTTGCAAACCGATATTTGGCGGGGTAGAATCTTACGTGCGGTGCGCGATCGCGAAAAAATTGGTGGTGATGGACGGGGTACGGGGTTTATTTATTGGCTGAAGGAACGGGAAATCAGCAAGACTCAAGCTTATGCTTGGATTCAATTGGCTAATAGTGCTGATACGTTGCTTGCGGAAGGTAGACTGGAACCTAGCAGTATCAAAAATTTCAGCAAGCGGGCTTTTGTTGAGACTGCTAAGGCTTCCCCGGAAGTGCAACAAATGGTGAGTGAAGCTGCTCAAAAAGGTGATAAAATTACCCGTCGCGAAGTCAAAAATTTGACTGAAGAATGGACGGCAATGACGAGCGATTTATTGCCGGAGGAAGTTAAGGAAAAAGCTGCTGATAATTCCCTTCCTCCCCGCGTCATTGCCCCTTTGGTGCGGGAAATGGAAAAACTACCTCAAGTGCATCAAGCACCATTACAAAAGGAAATTGGCGCTAATCCCGATTTGGATACCATCAAGCAAGCGACTACGGAAGCGCGAAATCTGGCAAAATATCTTAAAGCATCGGCACAGGTTCAAGCATTAACACAAGAAGATGTAAATATTGAGACTGCTTTAGTGGAAGCACAGCGACTTGGTTGTTTGAATGTGGCTGCGGATTTGGTTAATCAAGCATCGCAACTCGAACAAATTATTGGGAAGTTGTATATGACTTGGAAAAAAGTTGGTAATTTGTGCGATCGCTTGTATGTCGATACTGGTGCGAGTACACCACATTTACGTTTTTTGCTCGAATGCATAGAACCGCTCGGTAGTCAAGTGATGACAATTCAAATCGGTGGACCAAATGAGCGTACTATTCGTTTGCAAATTCAAGAGGAAGAATAGGGAAATGTTAAAAATTTAATATCAATTGAAAAAAGAATATTAACGTAGGGGCAAACGGTTGTTTGCCCTTATTTATTTATTTTATGGATAATTTATATCAAACAATATTATCGAATTCCAGATAATTTTTTATGTGCCATAATCGGTATCTGAATTTGGTGTGACAAAATGCGAGTATCTTTATTATTTATGGGTAGTTTAATTATTTTGCAAACGGGTATTTTTTCTGCGATCGCATCTCCCAAAAAAGCACTAACTTCAATTCGCGGAATCGATATGAAGAATGTAGAACTTATCAATTCGGAAACAAAGCGTGATGGTGAGATTGATAAAGCAATTCGCGCTCAATTAGGTGAGGTGAGTAAATCCGTGAGATATTACTACAATCGTGTCGATTTGAATAGCGATCGCAATCCTGAAATTATTGCCTATGTTGTCAGCAAGCATGTTTGCGGGAAAAGTGGCTGTCCAACAATGATTTTCCAAAAAACAGCACAAGGTTATAAGTTAATATCTCAAACTTTAGTGACTAATCAACCAATAATTGTCACTAATACAAAGACTAATGGATGGCAAGATATAATTTTTTCAACTAGTGGAGGAGGAGCAAAACCAAACTATTGGCTAGTTAAGTTTGATGGTGTAAGATATCCCGAAAGTCCCTATTTAGGGAAGGAAGTAGCTGCTAATTCCGTTATCCAAGGGAAAGCTTATATTGCTGATGATATTACTTCTAATTCTGGTATTTCTCTCGACATATCCCCGACTTAGAAGTCGGGGATATGTCGCGGAATCTCCAACTGCCTAATTTTTCACCCCTGTAGATGCAATTCCTTGAATAAATTGCCGTTGTCCAATTAAAAACAAGACCATTACAGGAACAGTAGAAATAGTTACTGCTGCCATCATTAATGACCAATTATTAGTAAATTGTTCTTGAAATTCAGCTAATGCTAATTGTACAGTTCTTAGTTCTGGTCTAGTTGTGAATACTAACGGTTTAAAAACATCATTCCATTCACCAATAAAGGTAAACAAAAATAACGTCACCAAAGCTGGACGAGCGAGTGGGAGCATGACTTGCCAAAGAATTTGTAGACGATTTGCACCATCTAAAGCCGCAGCTTCTTCTAACTCAACGGGAATGCTTAAAAAGAACTGTCTTAATAGAAAAATACCAAAACCATTGACTGCCGTTGGTAAAATCAAAGCTCCATAAGTGTTGATTAAATTTCCCCATTTCAAAACTAAGAATATGGGAATTACTAATAATTGAAAGGGAATGACTAAAGTTGCCAGTACAATTAGCAATAGTGCTTGCTTACCGCGAAATTTTAATCTCGCTAGAGCATAACCAGCCAAAGCCGAAGTGACAATTTGAAATGCAGTTACAGCTAACGCTACCAGTGTCGAATTCCAAAACGCGAGTAAAAATTTACCTCGCTCCCATGCGTTACTGTAGTTAGAAAGGGACCAATTTTGTGGAGATGTAGTCTCGGATGCTGCACTAGAAGGTGCAAAAGATGTTAAGAAAACAATAATCAAGGGTAGCAAGACGATAATCGCTAGCAGCAAGAGGATTCCCAGACTGAGAATATCGCTTTTTTTCAGATTTCGGCTTGGTTTCGACATAAATTTGATAACTTCCAAGCGTTTATTGTGATGTGACTAGAGCAATAACCACCAGCTAAAGCTAATCTATAACATAGTGACTTGTTAAGTTAAATTAAACCACAGTGGACATTAAAGCTATCAGTTCAGGACTACTAGCCATCAGCCGAAGCGCTGTATCAAATAATTCACATTACAGGAGTAAACAACCTATGCAGCAGTTAGCACACGAACTAAAAATCGATTTTCAGAGCGAAACTTACAAAGATGCTTACAGCCGCATTAATGCGATCGTGATTGAAGGGGAACAAGAAGCTCACGATAATTACATCAGATTAGCTGACTTGTTGCCAGAAAAAAAAGACGACTTAATTCGTTTATCGAAGATGGAGAGTCGTCATAAGAAGGGTTTTGAAGCTTGTGCGAAGAATCTCCACGTGACTCCTGATTTGCCATTTGCTGTGGAATTTTTCTCCAAATTACACGAGAATTTTCAGGTAGCAGCAGCAGCAGGTAAAATTGTCACCTGTTTGTTAATTCAGTCTTTGATTATCGAATGTTTTGCGATCGCAGCATATAACATTTACATCCCTGTTGCCGATGATTTTGCACGTAAAATCACTGAAGGTGTTGTCAAAGATGAGTATATGCATTTAAATTTTGGAGAAGTTTGGCTCAAGGAAAACTTTGAAACATCTAAGGCTGAACTTGAAGAGGCTAATCGCCAAAACCTTCCCATTGTCTGGCAAATGCTCAACAAAGTTGCAGATGATGCCAAAATTTTAGCAATGGAAAAAGAAGCTTTAGTAGAAGACTTCATGATTCAATACGGAGAAGCATTAAGTAATATTGGGTTTAATACCCGTGACGTTATGCGTCTGTCTGCCCACGGACTTCGCGCTGCTTAATTTCAAGTTAGGAGTTAGGAGTTAGAAGTTAGGAATTAGGAGTAATAAGTCAAGATGATTAAATTAACTCAAAACTCAAAACTCGTAACTCACAACCCATAACTCATAACTCCCACTCATCATTTTTTACCCACGCCCAATATAACAGTACATGTTTGGTCTAATCGGACATCTGACTAGTTTAGAACACGCAAAATCTGTAGCCCGCGAGTTAGGCTACCCTGAATATGCCGATCAGGATTTAGATTTCTGGTGTAGCGCTCCCCCTCAAATCGTCGATAATATTACCGTCACTAGCGTCACCGGACAAAAAATTGAAG
This sequence comes from Brunnivagina elsteri CCALA 953, assembly GCF_002289455.1. GTDB lineage: Bacteria > Cyanobacteriota > Cyanobacteriia > Cyanobacteriales > Nostocaceae > Brunnivagina > Brunnivagina elsteri. The sequence continues at coordinate 4,292 of NZ_NTFS01000285.1, read as the reverse complement.
GGCAATATGTCGAGTCTTGTTTTTTGCCAGAAATGTTGGCAACGCGACGCATAAAAGCAGCGACTCGGAAAATCCTGAATGCAATGGCACACGCACAAAAGCATGATATTCACATCACGGCTTTGGGTGGGTTTTCCTCGATTATTTTTGAAAATTTTAACTTAGAGCAGTTTCGCCAAGTTCGGAATACAACCCTCGAATTTGAACGTTTTACTACAGGTAATACCCATACGGCATATATCATTTGCCAGCAAGTTGAACAAGCTTCCCAGCAATTAGGGATTAACTTGTCGGAAGCAACGGTGGCTGTTTGTGGTGCAACTGGGGATATCGGTAGTGCGGTTTGTCGCTGGCTAGATGCGAAAACCGATATCAAGGAACTTTTGCTTATTGCTCGCAATCAAGAACGCTTGCAGCAGTTACAAGATGAACTTGGACGCGGTAAAATCATGGCATTGGAACAAGCGTTACCCGAAGCTGATATTATTGTTTGGGTGGCGAGTATGCCTAAAGGTGTGGAAATTAACCCCTCTTCCCTCAAACAGCCTTGCTTGTTGATTGATGGTGGCTACCCCAAAAATTTGGCAACGAAAGTACAACATCCCGGCGTGCATATCCTCAATGGTGGCATTGTCGAGCATTCTTTGGATATAGACTGGAAAATCATGCAAATTGTCAACATGGATGTTCCAGCACGTCAATTATTTGCTTGTTTTGCCGAATCGATGCTTTTAGAATTCGAGAAGTTACGCACTAACTTTTCTTGGGGTCGCAATCAGATTACCGTAGAAAAAATGAATTTTATTGGTCAGATTTCCCTAAAACACGGATTTCGACCACTTTTAGTCTCTTGAGTTAGGAGCTAAGAGTTAGGAGTTAGGAGTTAGGAGTTGTGAGTTAGGAGTTATTAAATAATTAATTAATAATAAAGTAACTCAATACTCCATAATTGCTTTAGAGATGACCCACCTGGTCGTCTCTACTTAATTCTTAACTTCTAATTCTTAACTTTTAATTCCTAACTCCTCACCCCTAATTCCTAACTTCTAACTTCTAAAAATGGCAACTACTGAGCGCAAACCGCTACTGTTGGATTTTGAAAAGCCTCTTGCGGAACTAAACACTCGAATCGAGCAAATACGATTGCTTGCGGAAGAAAACGGGGTTGATGTTTCCGGTCAAATCCGTCAACTTGAAGCGCGGGCTACGCAATTACGCGAGGAAATTTTTACTGGTTTATCACCTTCGCAGCGATTGCAGGTAGCACGGCATCCGCGTCGCCCTAGTACTTTAGACTACATCCAAGCTATCACCGATGAATGGATGGAGTTGCATGGGGACAGGTGCGGTTCTGATGATCCGGCTTTAATTGGTGGTGTGGCTCGTTTGGCTGGGCAACCTGTGGTGATGTTGGGTCATCAAAAAGGGCGTGATACTAAAGACAATATCGCTCGTAATTTTGGCATGGCAACCCCAGGAGGCTATCGCAAGGCAATGCGGTTGATGGAACATGCTAATAAGTTTGGGATGCCCATTTTAACATTTATTGATACACCGGGTGCTTTGCCGACGGTGGTAGCTGAACGTCAAGGTGCGGGAGAAGCGATCGCATATAATTTACGCGAGATGTTTAGCTTGGATGTTCCTATCATCTGTACGGTAATTGGTGAAGGTGGTTCTGGTGGTGCTTTAGGTATTGGTGTTGGTGATAAGGTGATGATGTTTGAGCATTCTGTTTACACTGTCATCACTCCAGAAGCCTGTGCAGCGATTTTATGGAAAGATGCTAGCAAATCTCCCCAAGCCGCAGCTGTATTGAAAATGACTTCCCATGACTTGAAAAATTTGGGCATTATCGACCAAATTCTCTCGGAGCCAACTGGAGGAGCGCATTCCGATCCTCTTAAAGCTGCAACATCCCTCAAGGCTGCTTTACTTGATAATTTAGAGGAACTTAACCAATTGACCTCTAAAGAACGCCGTCAATTACGATACGAAAAATTCCGTAAAATTGGCGTTTTTACTGAAGCATCTGCTTAAGGGAACGGAAAATAGATTAATTTTCTTTTCGTTCCCGATGCTATAATTGCCTATGGCGGCTTAATGATTGTTCATAAAATTTTTAACATAAAATTCTTGACAATTTAACTGCTATAGGCATTTTGTATTTTCGTATGTGGAAGCTTCTAGTCGTTAGCGGCTATTGGTAAGCATATTTCATCGCCGATATGGAGTGGTATTTTGACCTCCCACAAACAAAAATTTGAAAAACAGAAGTTTTGTGTATTCCTAGTACCTTTATTTTTTATGGCATTTAGCTGCAATCGTTGCATTGAAGGCTACCCCAAACCGCCATAGTTTTTTTTCTGGAATTTTATCTCAATTTAATGTGAATGCAATTTTGTGATTGAGAAAAATTGAGTATTTTTAGTTAAAAAACTTTTAGTTAGAAAGTAATGACTCGAAAATATCTGTTTCTTACTTACGAAGCATAACAGTAATTGAGACTTGTTCCGATAAAATTCACATTTGTTTAATTTGTCTCACCCTATTAAGAAAACAGGCATTGAATAGCGATTTGTTTGGGGTTTCCAGAAAATGGGAGAAAGCATTTTGATTGAGCAAAAACGACGTGCCTTAATTACTGGAGCTAGTAGCGGTATTGGCAAAGCTACGGCTTTAGAATTTGCCAAAGCTGGTATTGATGTTGCCCTTGTCAGCCGATCGCATGATAAATTGTCGGCAGTCGCAGAAGCTGTACAACATGCAGGAGTCGAAGCCAAAATTTACCCTGTGGATTTAGGAAATGTTGGTGAAGTGCAAGCAAAAATGCAAGCGATCGCACAGGATTTTGGCGCGATCGATATTCTCGTAAATAACGCGGGAATGGCATATACAGGCAATTTGAGTGACACACCTTTAGCAGATTGGCAACGAGTAATTGACTTGAATTTGACTGGAGCGTTTCAGTGCATGATGGGGATTTTACCGGGAATGCGGCAACGTCGCACGGGTACAATTATTAATATTGTCTCAATTGCAGGCAAACAAGCTTTTCCTAATTGGGGTGCATATTGTGTCAGCAAAGCTGGTTTAATGGCATTGTCGCAAACTCTGGCACAAGAAGAGCGATCGCACGGGATTCGCGTTACCGCACTTTGTCCAGGTTCTGTTAACACCGAATTATGGGATACGGACACTGTTAACGCTGATTTTGACCGCTCAAAGATGCTTACCCCTGAAATCGTCGCTCAATCAATTCTCTATGCAGCACTGCTACCACAGCAGGCAGTTATAGACGAATTAACTCTAATGCCTAGCGCTGGAGTTCTCTAGATTTTGGATTTTGGTAGAGACGTTCCATCGGAAAGTCTTGACAACATTTTGGATTTTAGTCATTTGTCATTAATTAATGCCCAATGTCCAATTCCCAATTCCCAATTCCCAATCCCCAATTCCCAATTCTGAATATCTATTTTGAAACATCACACACACATTTATTTATGACTACTGCTCGTTCCAACGGTTCTCAATCTCCGCTAATTCCTGACTTGTCTGATATTATCAACACAAGACCCGATCGCAATACCCATAATGGCGGACAACCTGAATTGCATCCACCCACAGAAGAGGATATGGAGCAAATGCAGGACGCTGTACGTAATATCATCTTAGGTGTTGGTGAAGACCCAGAACGGGAAGGATTGCTAAAAACACCAAAACGTGTAGCCGAATCAATGCGTTTCCTCACAAGTGGTTATAGTCAATCCCTCGAAGATTTGGTAAATAATGCCATCTTCGATGAAGGACATAACGAAATGGTATTAGTTCGCGATATCAACTTTTTTAGTTTGTGCGAACACCACATGTTGCCATTTATGGGTAGAGCACATGTCGCTTACATTCCTAACCAAAAGGTTGTCGGATTGAGCAAACTTGCCCGGATTGTGGAAATGTATTCCCGTCGTTTGCAAGTTCAAGAGCGTCTTACCCGTCAAGTTGCTGAAGCAATTCAAACCGTTCTCGAACCCCAAGGTGTGGCAGTGGTAATGGAGGGTTCCCATATGTGCATGGCAATGCGTGGTGTGCAAAAACCCGGTTCTTGGACTGTTACTAGTGCAATGGTTGGTGTATTCCAAGAAGACCAAAAAACCCGTGAAGAATTCTTTAGTTTAATTCGTCATCAAGCGGCATTTTTCTAATTAGATATAGGAGTGCAAAAGGTGTAGAGACGTAGCGGGAGCATCCCACTTTTTATTTAGCGAGCAAAGATTAATCCATTAAGGTAAGCA
>NZ_NTFS01000284.1 GCF_002289455.1 Brunnivagina elsteri CCALA 953 | reverse complement strand
CCCATTCGCAGATTATCAGATTTCAGTTTTTCATTTAGGGGAATGATGAAATGTCCAACCTGACAGTAAACATCAACGAAATGCTGAATGCGATCGCACATTCTGATGAACAGCAAAAGCAAACTCTGGCAAAGCTTGCCGATGCAAATACAGAAATTCAAACCCTAAATGAAAAACTGAAATCTGATAATCTGCGAATGGGGGCAGAGTTAGAAATTACCCGCGAACTTCAACAAAAAATATTACCGAAACCAGAATAACTTGAGCAAGTTAGCGATTTAGATATTGCTGGTTTTATGGAACCTGCATCTGAAGTTGGTGGCGATTATTATGATGTTCTGCAAAATCGTGAAAGAACTTTAATTAGTATTGGAGATGTCACTGGACATGGGCTAGAAAGTGGTATTTTGATGGTGATGACACAAACAGCAGTTCGCACATTGTTAGCGGCAAATATTACTAACTATAATTTATTTTTGAATTTGATTAATCAAGTAATTTTTGATAATGTGCAACGGATGAATTCAGATAAAACCCTAACATTAGCTTTGCTTGATTACAAAGCTGGAAAAATTACTTTGACTGGACAACATGAAGAGATGATTGTTGTGCGTGCAGATGGGGAAATTGAGTGTATTAGTACAATCGATTTAGGTTTTCCTGTTGGTTTGGAACCCGATATTAGCGAATTTATTGCCCAAACAGAAGTAGAATTATTTGCTGGGGATGGGGTAGTGCTTTATACCGATGGATTAACAGAAGCAGAAGACAAAGACCTAAATCAATATGGTACTGAGCGATTGTGTGAAGTATTAAAGCATAATTGGCATCATAGCGCTCGTGAAATTCAACAAGCAGTCATCGAAGACTTGCGATCGCACTTAGGTGATATCCCATTTGAGGATGATGTGACAATATTGGTAATGAAGCAGAAATAATTGAATGATTTATACTTAGTATTGTAAGGTGCGTTATGAACTTTGTTCTAACGCACTAAAAGCTACGTATGTTTTCAAAAATTCTATATTAAGTCCTATATATCTTTTCCATACATCTAAACCAACCTACAGTTAATTAAAAAAGTCTAGCTAGCAGCACTCAACAAAAACAAAAGATACTGATTTAAACTAACATTTTCTACTTCTGCCGCTTTTGCTAAACGACGATGTAAAGACTTTGGCATCCGTAGCAGTAATTTACCACTGTAAGTTTCATCGTTGCTGGGTAAGGGTATTTCATCATCTACCTCATAAGTTGTCTCTAACCATAATTCTCTAGCTTCATTAATATTGGTAATTGTCTCTTCTAATGTTTCACCTTGAGTCAAACATCCTGGTAAATCTTTGATTTGTGCAACATATCCACCTTCCATATCTGAATCAATTGTTATCGAATATTGAAGATTTAAATAGTATTCTAAAGGCTGTTTTTCAGTCTGTTTTTTCTTCTGTTTCAGTGTTTTCATCATTCCACTCTTCTAAATTTAATAGTTTGATTATTTCTTGTAAATACACTCTTTTGACTTTTTGTCCACCATGTTTGGGTAGAGTAATTGTTCTTCCTTGAGCATCACGAAAACTATGATGGCTACCCTTGGATCGTTTTTCTTCAAAACCAAACGCTTCCAATAAATACAGCACATCCTCAAATCTGATGTCAGGTGGTAGTTTGAGAAATTTCAATACTATTTTTTTTTAACTTGCTCATTGAGCGATGATATCATATATAGTATCATCAATATCGCTGAACGTAGTTAAGGGGGGTAGATGAGCAATCGTACAGAAAGTTACGCTAAGGCTGAAAACCTTACTATGCGAGCATTCTATCAATCAATATTTTTTGAAATTCTCAAAGTACCAATTAACCTATAGACTATTTGGTACATCAAACGAGTACGGTATAGCAAGGGTTTCAGACTCTTAAGTTTCAGAACCTTCAATTGGTACAGTTTTTCTTTCTGGTGATCAATTCCTTAACGTAACTTTCTGCACCACTGCTTATTTCACCCCTTAAGTAGTTGGACACAATTAATTACACAACATTTGGGCTGAAATTCTTGCCCATCAAAGAAATTAAAGAATCAGTATTGTAATTAATTCTGTCTAGTTACTTAAAATTATTTAGAGCTTTATCGTTTTGGGAGAAACCGGGTTTCTTAAGACTAATTTCCTGGAACAGTCCACCAAGCTAATGCGTAAGGTTGCTTAGATTCATTTATTTGCTGTTTATATTGAACGCGAATTTGATATTTACCAGCAGCAGGAACGGGACAAAATATATGCTCTGCATTATCAACATCACTAACCGAAGAACAAGCAGCGACATTATTATTACCACCTTCTTGAACTAAATATAAATCGAGATTATTTAAACCGCGATCGCGAAAATTTTCCCCTTCTTCATACATCTGATTATTATTTTTTTCTTCAAGTTCAATTAATCTATCCCAAGTTAATGTAACCGCAACAAAACTATTCGCTTTTAGCGGTTTTGCTAATACATAATCAACCGTATTATTTGCCGTAACAGTATTATAATCCCAACCTAAAGCTGGTACAGATTGGTTTGATTGCCATTGTCCAGCACTAAATTGTTGTAAAGCTCGTGATGCATTCAAATGTCCCGTACCCATTTGTGCATGAAGCGGTATTTTAGCATCTTTGTAAGCATCAGATGCTAACCAGTCTTGGTTCTGTTTATCAATAACTGTACGTGTCATTCCCAACCGCAAACCATCACCATTATCTTTAATTTTATCAGCAGAATTTAATAAAACAGCCTTCATAACTTCATGGCGACGAGAAACAATACTCCAGTTAGCCTTTTTACTTTTCAATTCGCGATCGCCAAATTCCTGTAATAAAGCTACCGTTCCCGTTAAATGTGGTGCAGCAAAACTAGTACCTGTAACTTTATTTACCTTACCATCAGGATTCAGCATTCTAATATTACTACCAGGGGAGAGAATCGCCACCGATCGACGGGAACCCAGGTTAATTTCTTTACCAGCTAATCTCGCAGTTGCACCTTCATTTGCAGCAGCCAAATTAGAAACATCAACCTTGTTAAAAACCTGTTCGCGACGGGAAGAAAACGCCACATTCATCGCGTTATAATTATCCGTAGGAATGGGAATACCACCCTTACCTTGATTACCTGCGATCGCATATAAAACGTCATGCACTCGACTTGACCAATCAACACACATAGTCAACAAAGCTTTCCCATCCAAAACCGCATCTGGTCGTGGATCGCGATTCAAAGGTTCACCAAAGCTAAAATTTATAGCCCGAACATCCCCACCGTTTTGTGTCGCAATATGCTGTGCAGTTAAACATTCCTCTGGTTGTCCTTGACTTTTTGTTGAACCCACCGCAGCAGAGTACAAACGGGCATTTGGCGCAACCCCAGGGAAAGCCTTATCTTTGCTCACCATCACCCCTGCAACGTTGTGTGCATGGGGGTCAACTCCATTATTCGACTTCGCTGGACCATTTCGCAAAAACACCGCCACCAAGGGCAAAACATGGTTACTGGAAACCGCTTTATCTACCCCAAACTTCCCTGGTCTACCAATTTCTACTTGACCAATGCCAATTTTGTTTCCAGTCAAATTGTAGGGATTTTTATGCAATCTGAGGGCATCAATACCGAGACTATCAATTGAGCTACTAAAAGTCAAAGCAAGTACGGGAGTGGTCAAACAAGCTGCACTCAGTCCAAAAATAATCCAAGTTTGTTTCTTTGTCATTTGGTTAATAGTTAATTGTGATCGAGCATTGGGCATTGGGGATTGGGTATGGAAAATTAAGAATAACTTTTTCCGCTTACCCTTTCCCATGTAGGATGGAATTAGGATGAGTATTGACTCATAATTTTGTTACAATGCATACAGAATTCAATCGCGTCTAGACCTGCTAGCCATGACCCAAACCCAATCAAAGAAACCCATTGTAATCTCTCCCTCAATTTTGTCGGCTGACTTTAGCCGTTTAGGAGAAGAAGTTCGTGCTGTAGACGAAGCTGGTGCAGACTGGATTCACATCGATGTCATGGACGGTCGCTTTGTTCCTAATATAACTATCGGACCCCTGATAGTGGAAGCAATTCGTCCGGTGACCAAAAAACCCTTGGATGTCCACTTGATGATTGTGGAGCCAGAAAAATACGTTGCAGACTTTGCCAAAGCTGGTGCTGATATTATCTCAGTACATTGCGAGCATAATGCTTCACCCCATTTACATCGTACCCTTGGGTTAATTAAAGAACTTGGTAAACAAGCAGGTGTGGTTCTCAATCCTTCCACACCACTGACTTTGATTGAGCATGTTCTCGACCTTTGCGATTTGGTTTTGATTATGAGTGTTAACCCCGGTTTTGGGGGTCAAAGTTTTATTCCCACGATGGTGCCAAAAATTCAAAAACTGCGTCAGATGTGTGATGAGCGTGGTTTAGACCCTTGGATTGAAGTTGATGGTGGTCTGAAGGCAAATAATACCTGGCAGGTTTTAGAAGCTGGAGCAAATGCGATCGTTGCAGGTTCTGCGGTTTATAATACACCCGACTATGCAAAAGCTATTGATTCGATTCGCAATAGTAAGCGTCCTGCACCTGAGTTGGCTAAGGTTTAGCTTCCCTTGTTTTTATATCAGCACAAGTAAATAATCGCTTGCATAAGCAGTAAAGACACAGATTATAGGTGTCTTTTTTTTGACCGAAATTAAACCAGTGACAGTAGTTTTGTCGTTTTGTAGGTTGGGTGAAGGCTTTGCGTAACCCAACATTAATTGAGTCGTTAAACAAAATTAATTACACACGTATTTAATCTGAAACTCTCATCCAGCTTAGAAGCTAATGTGTAAATATTTCTGCTTGATTACTTAACCGAGAATTGATATAAGTTTACATGATTACACTGTATTAGTTTTTACCACTTAATTTATCTAGGCAAATTTTCCGGAATCCGAACCCTGGATATTGTTGTTATATTTTTGATGGCTAGAATATTAGATTTTAAGGAGTCGGACTCTGAAAGGCATTGAAACGAAAGGGGTTGAAAAGCTGATACCCCCGCTAATCGCGCTGCTTGGGTTCGTGTGCTTAATTCAGTGGCTAATAACAGGTGAGTTGCGATGGTCTAAGACTAACAAAGACCCGACATTTAGTCAAAAACAACCCCCTTTGGTGATGAAAGGAGGGGACCCTTACGTTCGTGCATTGATGCGAACTATCTCCGCAAGTGAGGCTAATAGCGAACGTCCTTATTCTATTTTATATGGTGGAAAACACGTAAGTGATTTGAGTCGCCATCCTGAGCAGTGTGTAACAATTGTTAACGGTCCGAACAAAGGAAACTGTTCGACTGCTGCGGGAAGATATCAAGTTATTAACACGACTTGGAAGCAAATTGCTCCTCGTTATCACCCAAAACCCTCGCAGTTTATGGTTTGGTCATCTTATAGTTTTGAAGCTGAGTATCAGGATGTGGTAATTTATCGCTGGTTGAGTGATTCGCGAGTTTGGGGTACTGATATTAATCAATTATTGCGTCAAGGCAAGTTAAATAATGTTTTAAAGTTGCTTTCTCCGACTTGGACTAGTTTGGGATATGGGATTGAGACAAATTCGATGAGTGGTTATCTACCAAATATTTATCGGAAAATACTGCAAGATGAGTTAAAAGTTACAAATAAGGGTGACAGACCAAAAATTCAATAAATATAGAACCCCACCCTAACCCTCCCCTTATTAAGGGGAGGGAACTTAATTTTTTATTTCCCCCCCTTGAAAAGGGGGGTTAGGGGGGATAATTCCGGGATATCAGGGTAAATCTATATATACCGTAGTTTTACCAAAGGGAGAGGTTACATCTAGCTCACATTGAATTAGATAAATTTTCTAATATTTTGAACAAACTCATAGGTATTTTCTAAGTGAGTATTATGTGCAGTATTGAGAATAACTTTTAATTGGCAAAAACTACAAATATTTACCATTTGCTGATTGATACTAATAAACTTTTTGTCATATTCACCAGCCAATAAAAGTACAGGTATTTGATTTTCTCGAAGTTTTCTCCAAAGCGAGGGTTGACAACCAGTTCCCATGAAAAGTAATGACTTAGCCAATTCTTGGGGATTATTGTGCGATCGCATCACAATTAACTGCTCAAATTCAGGATGATGTTTGATGTTTCCAAAAATTCCTTGACTGTACCAGTTAGACAAAAAAGCGATAAACTCTTCTTTTGTACTGATTCTTGCTAATTTTCTCGCAATTCTGCCATCTTGCTGAATTCTTTCGTCTCTTTCAGCTTGACTGACTAATCCAGGGGAAGCAGATTCTAAAACCACTTGAGAAAATCTTTCTGGATAATATAACGCTAAATATAAAGCCAGTCTTCCACCCATTGAATAACCGATTAAATAGCAGTTATATATTTGTAAGTCATCAAGTAAATTAATTATGCCTTCTGCTGTATTGGGTATATTATAATACTCATTGTCTCCTAAAACTTGAGTTTTACCATGTCCAGGTAAATCAATAGTCAGGTAGGAATAATCTTGAGCAAGCAATGCAATAGTCGAATTAAATTCATTGCGATCGCCCATAAACCCATGTAAAAATATAATTAGTTTTTGGTCACATTTTCTATTTAAGTGGTAGTGAAATTTATATAGATTCAAAGACATTTAAGAATTCAGAGGTTAACTAGGATACATACATCAAGCAGCGTTGATTTTCCTCTAAAATGTACGAATAGTTTGATTTTACGGTGTGGGTGAGGCATGTTTAATTTTGGCAAACGCAAAGCATCAAAACCGCAGCAAGTCAAGTACAAGCCAGTAAGTTTATTTTTAGTTGTTTTAGCCTTATGTTTAATTATGGGTTCCCTCTTAGCTGATGCAACCAATGCCCAAACTACCATTAAAGCCCCAACATCAGAAATTGGCACAGTTGATGTAATCCCAGCACAGTATAAACTCGGGCAAGAACTTTACCTAGAAAATTGCTCAAGTTGTCACATAGCCATACCCCCAGCAGTTTTCCCCAGCCAAACCTGGAAAAATCTACTTGAAGACAGCCAACATTATGGCGCACAACTAAAACCGCTCGTCGATCCACCCCGAACATTAGTTTGGCGATATTTATCAACATATTCGCGATCGCTACAAAAAGACGAAGAAACCCCCTACCGCTTCCACAATTCCCGCTACTTCAAAGCTTTACATCCACAAGTTAAACTACCACAACCCATCCCAGCAAATAGCTGTGTCACCTGCCATCCTGGTGCAAGTAACTACAATTTCCGCAGCTTAACCAAAGAATTTGGGAATGGGGCATAGGGTATTTTCACCTCTCTCTAAAGTTATCTTCCTCTTCTTGGCGTTCTCCGCGTCTTGGCGGTTAAAATAATTTCTAAGTTGGGATATCGCTACTTTTACATGGTGAGGGTTCCTTATAAAGCTTTAGGGACAAAATGATACTATAAAAAGTATGATTATAAATTTTGCTTAAATAGCATAAATTTAGTAAATTGATTAGCTCATATTTTTCTTGATTTTTGGTTTAATTCTCATTGCAAAGAGCAATGGCGACATCCAGCCATACAAAGTATCGCAGCTACGAATACTTTGGCTGAAATCAGTGTCTATAATCGGATAGCCAAATCCATAAAGTCCTAAACATTTGTTTTAGTCGAAAATAAACGCCATGCTAAAAACCTTGTTGGGCGACCCCAACGCTCGTAAACTTAAAAAATACCAACCTTACATTACAGAAATTAATCTCTTTGAAGAAGAAATTAAAACCCTGTCCGATGAGGAATTAAAGGGAAAAACAGCAGAATTTAAACAACGCTTTGCTAAGGGTGAATCTTTAGATGACATCCTTCCAGAAGCTTTTGCTACGGTCAGAGAAGCTGGACGGCGAGTTTTGGGTTTACGCCACTTTGATGTACAAATGTTAGGTGGTGTGATTCTACACACCGGACAAATTGCCGAAATGAAAACAGGGGAAGGTAAAACCCTCGTAGCAACCCTGCCAAGTTATTTAAATGCTCTAAATGGTAAAGGTGTACACGTAATTACCGTTAACGATTATCTTGCCCGTCGGGATGCTGAATGGATGGGACAAGTCCATCGTTTTTTGGGGATGAGTGTTGGTTTGATCCAGCAAACTATGACTCCCCAGGAACGGAAGAAAAATTACGACTGCGATATTACCTATGTAACTAATAGTGAAATTGGTTTTGATTACCTACGGGATAATATGGCGACTGACATCAAAGATGTAGTGCAGCGTCCTTTCAATTATTGCGTTATTGACGAAGTTGATTCCATTTTAATCGATGAAGCACGGACTCCATTGATTATTTCTGGGCAGGTAGAACGACCAACTGAGAAATATGTAAAAGCAGCCCAAATTTCCAATACCTTGAAGCCTGATGAGCATTATGAGGTTGATGAGAAAGCGCGAAATGTACTTTTAAGTGATGAAGGGTTTGCCGAATCGGAAAACTTACTCGAAGTCACCGATTTATTTGACCCTGAAGACCCTTGGGCACATTTTATCTTTAATGCCATTAAAGCAAAAGAATTATTTCTGAAAGATGTCAACTACATTACCCGTGGTGGGGAAGTGGTTATCGTTGATGAATTTACTGGGCGGGTCATGCC
>NZ_NTFS01000283.1 GCF_002289455.1 Brunnivagina elsteri CCALA 953 | reverse complement strand
AAAACGGTTAAGGATTATACTTTTTATCTGCCAAACCTAATATTTATTAAGCCTCTCCCCTTACTAAGGGGAGAGGTACTCTGCGGGTAGGCACGAAGTGACTTCCAAAGGTAGCCGCTCCGCGTCTATGGAGAGGGGTTCTATATTTAGTCAACTTTTAAGCCGTTCGCAGTATAGTTAGGATATTTTATTTTCTGGAAGCCCTTTAATGTTGCTAAAGTATGGTTAAAAATGTTACTGGGCAGAAACTTAATTCACTAGGGAGATATCGCGGATACGCCATCCTGCTTCGACGCGAGTTAACTCGTACTTAACCTTTACCTTGTCTACCTTTACCTTGTCTTTGTCTGTTTTCTTCTCCAGATTATTTTCATAGTAAGTGGTGTTTTCGGTAACAGATGCATTAATCGACACATGGTCTTTGTCAGCCGTATCGATTTCAAATGACACATCATCTACAGTATGTTTGTACCTGCGATAACGGTTTTCTGCCTTGACTTGCAAAACTATTCCTCGCCAGTGCTTTAAAGCAGAACCTGTTAAGATTTGGTCTAAACTATCAACTTCATGATTGGGTCCTAAAGACGCAGATTTTGCTGCTAGCCAAGCTTGTACCACTTGTGTCGCTGCCTCTTTCGTCATTGTGGCTGGTGAAAATGGTTCCTGACTACCTGGTTCGGGAATTTTTATAGGTGGTTCGTTTATCTGTATTGCTAGCTGTTCCCCTTGTAATGGTGGGGTTGATGTTAGTACATTTTTTAACCACCCAAAGATACTACTGGCGAGTAACAAGAATAAAAAGACACCAGCAAGCGAGCCAAGTATTTTCAGTAGTAATTGACCTTTGGCTGGTGAGGGGCGAGTTCTTCGTCGCGATACGGTACGATAACGACCATCAGGTATTTGCCCGGAATTCTTTGCTGACTGTGGTTTGCGTCGCGTTTGTCTGGGCTGAGGTACAGATGTATTTGTGTATTCTTCTTGATACCCCGATTCGTAACCAGTAATTCGGGTTATGGGTGGTTCGTTATAGCCATTTCGAGACTGATTTGGATTTGGATTTGGATTACTTGTGGGATTTATATGCTCTGGTGTGAAGCTTGAGTATTCGCGTCTATTTTGATTTGACTGATTTGGCGTTTCGGCACGTCCTCGTTCTGATGGGTTGCTATTGTAGTTTGGTTGAGGGTTTAGGTTATTGCCATTATTGGAATAATTGGAATTGGGATAGGCACTTGGCGTTAAGTTTTGCTTATCGCTCGAACTTAAATTTCCATTTCCATTTGAATGTACATGGCTAGCAGGTTGATTCAAAGGCTTGCGTTCAATGCCATTCCAGTCATCATTGATATTTTCGCCTCCCGTGGGCAATGCTTCTAAGTAGGATTGTACTTGCTGGTCAGCATAGTAATCTTTGAGGGAAGCTGATTGTTTGCCTAAATCTCGGAAGTGGGGAAATACTTCGTTTTGTAGCCAGCGTTCACTGTATAAACACAAACCGGGGAGCAAGTCGGGGGAATCTTGAGAGGTTTCACGAATAAAGGCTAAAGCTTCGTATTCTTGGCTAAGTTCCAATGCGCGGGTTGCTTCTTCAGTTTGCCCCAACAATAAAGCGCACAATGATTGTTCCAGATGCACATCTTGACGCTTACCCAAGCGAGCCAGCATTTGCTTTGCTTGACGAATTAAAGCGGGATGACGCTGGGTAAATCCCCGTGCAATAGAAGCATAAACTGCTAAATAGGTGGCAACGGCTGAAGGTCGCTTACTTTCCGCTTCAAATAGTCTGTGCTGCTCGTTAACTGTGAGATAATGGCGTAATTGCTGTACGAATCGCAAAAAGTCATCAATGCTCAGTCCCGATTGGTCATCACCAGAACCATCGATCCCACCCCGTTCTTCGAGAATTTCTTGTAATAATTGCAACCCTTGTCGCCTTTCCGATGTTTTTTCTTCCGGTAGGGCAAGTAATTCTAAAATTCGATAGGGTCGTAATCGATTTAAATCGGCTTGAATTTCTGTCCTGACGCTGGGAAACATGCCTTCACGGGCTAAAAGTTCTTCACCAGTTTCTAGGGAAATCGCAGCATTTTCGTAGTGTCCTTGCTGCCATTGTTCGCGACCAAGTTCCAGACAGGCAAGGGAAACTGTTAGTACTACATCAGGACGTTCGGAAGCTGTATCAAACGTTGAATTTGATGTTGTGTTATCGAGTTTGTTATTTGAGGAATTATGTTTGTTAACGAGATATGGACGACCCAATTTGAGTACCTGTTCGTACTCACCTAATTCCTGGAGAATTAGTAAAGCCCCCACCAATTCATCTTGGTTAACTTCAATACTTAAAGTACGAGTATCAATATTTTCGCGATTTGCAGTAATCCTGTCTTCCACCGCTACGGCTACATCTTTGTTACCGTCAGGAGTGTAAGCATTTGCTAAATATAATTTATCGTAAGCTTTGCGCTCTTTTGAATCAGATAAAACCACGTAAGCTTCTTCTATTAATTGTTTTCGAGACGTTATAGCCGCCTGAGAATATTCCCGTCGTGGCAGTTGGACAATGCGATCGCCATAAGCTTGACGCAATTGTTCTTCACTTGCCGCCAACGGTAATCCTAAAATTCGGTAGTAATCTAGCGGAATTCGCACAGTCTACTTCCCCATGCAGCGCGTATTAAATATTTCACCACTATTTCACCTAGAGTACCCAGGCGATGTCAAGTCGTCCCATAACCTGATGTTGTTGACTTTACGTTGCTAGTGTAAAATCAAACTAATTAAATCTTAACCACTTAGGTCTATTGAATTATTCCAACATCAATATATAAGTAAATAAACTTACACTTGATTTAGTTTGCATTTGCAGCAAATAAAATCGTTCTCTGGGAAAAATTGCTTAATCGCTGGTGCGATCGCTCATAAAGAGTCAAGTTAAATCAAGACTTTCCCCAATGTCGAAGCATTATATACTGCAATAGTTGATTAACGCTAGTATCTAGCGAAAAGAATTATATCATGAGGTTAATATAGTTACAATTACCTAGAGCTAGATAATAGTTTTTGCAGTCATAAGTTTTTTAAAATTATCCGTACTAGCTGCAAATATCCTTACTATGAGAGACTTTTTGGGTAATTAGTTGAAATTGTTAATGAATATGCAGAATCTTGTTATTCTAATTGATAGTCTATAGCCAAATAAGAAAGCGATGGTGACAGTCCTACGGAGTATCGCGTGTTTGTCTTCACTAAACAAAAGTGCGAAAAGCTTGCTTGGCTCTAAAATTGGTACGCAATCCGAGCAAAAACCAGCTTGATTTCATATCAGCAAGCCAATAGGATTAAGAGCAAATAATTTGGTTGACCTTGGTGCCGATTTTCCTCTAACTCCTGAATTCTGACTCCTGAATTCTGACTCCTGACTACTAAATTCTTACTTAATAACAGTTATGGTAACTTTCAGTGTTACTACGGGGATACTCTAAAGATAATGGTTCAAGAACGCACATTACCAACCTTTGATTCCGCTTCCTCGAAAATAAGCAAACAAGAAGGTTTGCTACTTTACACAGATATGGTACTCGGACGCACGTTTGAAGACAAATGTGCTGAAATGTACTATCGAGGCAAGATGTTCGGCTTCGTCCACCTCTACAACGGTCAAGAAGCCGTATCGAGTGGCATTATTAAAGCCATGCGACCAGGTGAAGATTATGTCAGCAGCACCTATCGCGATCACGTCCATGCTCTCAGCGCAGGAGTTCCAGCCCGCGAAGTCATGGCAGAACTGTTTGGGAAAGAGACGGGATGCAGCAAAGGGCGCGGTGGCTCGATGCACATGTTCTCTGCCGAACACCGAGTTCTAGGTGGATATGCGTTTATTGCTGAAGGTATTCCTGTAGCAGCTGGCGCAGCTTTCCAAAGTAAATACCGTCGTGAAGTCATGGGTGATACCAGTGCTGACCAAGTAACAGCCTGCTTCTTCGGAGATGGTGCGACAAATAACGGTCAGTTTTTTGAGACGATGAATATGGCAGCGTTATGGAAACTGCCCTTACTTTTTGTTGTTGAGAATAATAAATGGGCGATCGGGATGGCACACGAACGTGCTACATCTGACCCTCTAATCTACAAAAAAGCTAGCGTGTTTAACATGCCTGGTGTGGAAGTCGATGGTATGGATGTTTTGGCTGTATATGAAGTTGCCAAAGAAGCTGTGCGTCGTGCCCGTGCTGGGGAGGGACCTACCCTAATTGAAGCATTAACTTATCGCTTCCGGGGACACTCGTTGGCTGATCCTGACGAATTGCGGAGTAAGGAAGAAAAGGAATTTTGGTTTGCTCGTGACCCAATTAAGAAGTTGAGGAGTCAATTAATTGAGAGAAAATTAGCTACAGAGGAAAAATTAAAAGCAATCGATAAGAAAATACAAACCGAAGTCGAAGAATCTGTAGTATTCGCAGAAAGTAGTCCGGAACCAAACCCCAGCGAGTTATATCGCTATATTTTTGCGGAAAATGATTAATTGGGGATTGGCTACGATGTACATACAAGTCTGGTTTTACTTAGTATCCAGAAGTTTTCCCCCTTTATAGAGCAATACGGTTCAGTTAAGACTAAACTATTCAATATTTTAAACCGCCATAGACACGTTCGCTCTTAGCGTTCCCGTTAGGGTAGTGGCTACTTAGCCCTTACAGGGCGGCTATCGCCAACAGAAGCTACTTCGTATCTACCGTAGGTAGGCGCAGAGAACGCCTTAGACGCGGAGCGGCTACCTTTGGAAGTCACTTCGTGCCTACCCGAAGGGTAGGAAGAGAAGGAAAAAATGCTTAACTGAACTGTATTGCTTTAAGGTAGGGCTGTTTCATTTCCTAAACGTACCAAAAAACTTGTAAAATTTTGCCAGGGGAGTATTCCTTTGGCAAAATTTTATTTTATGTATAAACAGAAACAACAGTTGAGAAAGTTGGAACGAGAAAGGAGATTAAGAAGTGGGATTATTGGGAAATTATGAGTAATTATATTTTTATTGGGATTTTTTATTAGGATTTAATTATGGAACAGGGGATTAGCAGTAGCTACGAAGATTCAAATTTTAATAGTAATAATAGTGAAAATATACACAATAAAAGTATTAATTTTACAAAAAAACAGAAAAATTTATTACTCCTAGCTGCGGCAGTCTCTTCAGGTACTGGGCTAGCGGTAGAATTGCTGTTAGGCAACCTTGCCAGCTATTTGATGGGAAACCAAGCGCTTGCCTATGGTATTGCTGTGGGTGGATTTTTGGCAGCGATGGGACTTGGTTCTTACTTGAGTCGGTTTGTTTCGGTTAATACTCAGGGTCGAAAATTACAAAAAGAATTATTGCTCTCATTTATCTGCGTCGAACTTGCGATCGCACCTCTGACTGGAATTTTACCCCTGGCTTTGTTTGCCTTATTTGTTGCTGATGGTGGGTTGATCTGGCAAGGTTTATTTGTGGTGACGATAATTTTAGGTACTTTGGCAGGTTTAGAGGTTCCTTTACTAGTAAGAATGTTGGAATTATCAGACGAAATGCGAAATGCGATCGCAGAAGTTTTAGCACTAGATTATCTAGGTGGGTTATTCGGTTCGCTAGCTTTTCCCTTACTGCTTTTACCTTGGTTGAGTATGTTTCCCACAGCATTTGTGTTAGGTGCATTACCTGCATTCATGGTATTTGCAATTGGACTTAGTTTCCCTAATATGCGCCGTTGGGGATATGTGGGGTTGATTTTGGGTGTGGTGTTGTTGATATCTGCACCTATCTCGATTCCGTTAGGAAACAATCTGGAAAATAATTTATATAACGCACCAATTATTAAACGAGTACAATCAATTTACCAACGTATTGTTCTTACCCGTCAAGGCAAAGATGTACGCTTATTTCTCGATGGTGATTTGCAATTTTCCACCCTCGACGAATATCGCTATCACGAAGCTTTGGTACATCCAGCGATGAGTGCAGTACCGCAGCGTAAAAAGGTACTAATTTTAGGTGCTGGTGATGGCATGGCAATTCGTGAAGTTTTAAAATGGCAAGGAGTTGAGCGAGTTGTACTGATAGAACTTGACCCAGCGATGGTAAAACTCGCATCACGTCACCCACAGCTAGTACAGGTTAATAATAATTCTTTAAAAGACCCTCGTGTACAGGTAATTAATGCTGATGCATTCGTTAGTGCGCCAGAATTACCTGATACCTTTGATGTCATTATTGCAGATTTTCCCGACCCCGATCAAGAAAGATTGGCAAAGTTGTATTCTGAAGGATTTTATCGAAGGTTAGCTAGTAGACTTTCAGAAAATGGTGTATTTGTAACTCAAGCATCGAGTTCTTTTTTTGCACCCAAGGTAATTAGTTGTATCACAGCAACAGTAGCCTATGCAGGTTTTAAAGTACATCCTTACGTGGTTGATGTCCCTTCCTTTGGTCCTTGGGGGTTTGTATTAGCATCTCATCGAGATATAGACACAGAAAATCTCAAATTGAAAGTCCCAACTAGATATCTTACAGATTCCTTACTACAACATTTATTTGACCTACCCAAAGATATTGAAATTGGCAATACCGAAATAAATCGTCTTACCCATCCTGTAATTGTTCGCTATCAAATGCAAGTCAAATCTTTAACTTATTAATTGGGGATTGGGAATATAGAAAAAGTCCAATTTAGATATAAAATTGTCATTCTGACGTAAGAAAAATCTAGATATAAAATTGTCATTCTGACGGAGGAAAAATCTAGATATAAAATTGTCATTCTGACGGAGGAAGAATCTAGATATAAAATTGTCATTCTGACGGAGGAAGAATCTAGATATAAAATTGTCATTCTAACGGAGGAAGAATCTAGATATAAAATTGTCATTCTGACCGAGGAAAAATCTAGATATAAAATTGTCATTCTAATGGAGGGAAAATCTAGATATAAAATTGTCATTCTAACGGAGGAAAAATCTAGATATAAAATTGTCATTCTGACAGAGGAAGAATCTAGATATAAAATTGTCATTCTGACGGAGGAAAAATCTAGATATAAAATTGTCATTCTAACGGAGGAAGAATCTAATTTTGAGGTATATAATGAGATACTAAATTAAAAAAAAATTTTTTTTGACGATAAAGTAACTTTTGAAAACATCCTTTTACTAAAACCCCCACTTTAAAAATGGTGATATAAAATGACTTTAATATTCGGAATTCTTGTGTTAATTACTGTTGGTACAATTATATATCTCATTAACCAACAACAACCCATATTAAAAGGAAGCGAGAATCAACAATTACCAGCAAAAAAACGTAATCCATTAGAATGCACCATCTTCAACTTAGAAATTGGTGACATTATTCAACATATGGGAATCGATTGGGTAGTTGAAGGAAAGCTAACATATAAAGTCGGAGCATATTCTTGGTTTGAATATCTCTTGCAAGATAAAGAAAAAATTGCTTGGTTATCGGTAGAAGAAGATGATATTGTCGAAGTCGCATTACTTGAACCTACGAACCAACTTGATATTTCTGACATTCCCCCACAAGAATTAAACTTTGCTGGGGAAGTATATAAATTAGAAGATTCTGGAACTGCAAAAATGAACCGTACAGGTTTAACAATGCGTCGAACTGCGGAGAAATGCCAGTATTTTGACTATGAGGGAAGCGGCAAAAGGGTGTTATCAATTGAGATTTGGGATGGAGATATTGAAGTTAGTATCGGAGAGAAAATTAGTCCGCGATCGCTCACAATATTACCTGGTGATGGTAAGACTGTATATCGTAATTATGACTGAAGTTTTCTTACCCATTCACGAAATGTTTTCATTGCCGCATTTCTCCCAGATATCTTACTCATAGATAGATATTCAGGAATCACTTTTGCAATCGGAATATTGGGAAAAGTCCGACTATTTTCTGACTTGAGATATTTCCCATTTAATAACACATTTATTTCTAATATTGTCCCATTCCAACGCCATAATTCTGGTACATTTAGCGCTTCATAATTATGAAAATGAGTACGTGAAGTAATATCGATTTCAATTGCTAAATCTGGAGGTGGATCGGTTTCCAAATTAATCCGATTTAAACCTCTAACTTTCGCTTCATTCTCTATATAAAAACAATCATCCGGTTCTACCCCAGCATCCATATTTTCCCGATCGAAAGTCGTAGAACCTAAACTCCAAAATTCAATATCAAGTTCTTCTAGTAAAATTTCTACCAAATTACCAATAATCTTTTTACCCACTTCATGTTCTGGTAATGGAGCCATTATTTCTAACATTCCTTGACTGTAAGATACCCTGGAACTACGATTTTCACCCAAGTCTGCCAAAATGTTTTTGTATCCTAACCAGGATATATCTTTAATTAGTAATTGATGACCAGGTGGTACAAATAGTTGTTTGATTTCAAGTAGCATAATTATTTATTGATTTATCGGGGATTGGAGGAAATGATGGAAAATTATACTTATTAATTTAACATTAATAAGCTGTTCCGCATTTAAATCATATAATCCAAATTATTATTATAATTCTTGTGGGGTGGGCATCCCTGCCTGCCCTAATATATAATCTAGGTGCTTTTTAGCTGACTCGATATCTGGCGCTTTTCGTTTGCGTGCAATATGAATAAGGTAAAACAATAAAATAAAGT
>NZ_NTFS01000282.1 GCF_002289455.1 Brunnivagina elsteri CCALA 953 | reverse complement strand
TATTTTTTGCAGATAGTATTTATTTGAAAAGTCCAGAAAGAATTGAAGCGCTAGGTATGATAATGGGTTTATGTTTATTAGTCTATACCTTGGCACAACGATTGATAAGAGCAGCATTATATGAGGCACAATTAACTATAAAAAATCAATTAGGAAAATCAATAGACAACCCGACATTAAAGTGGATATTTCAAGGTTTTCAAGCAATTCATCTTGTTACATTTAATCATCAAACGCGTGAATCTTGCCACCGGGGAGAATCCCCGTGGCAAAGTTCACAAGTTTCTAATTGGAGTCAAGATAGAGATTTTATTCTGAAGTTATTTCCTGAAGATTGTCATCGATATTATCAAGTAGTCACTTAATTATTCTAGAAATTATTTTTTATAATTATTTATTTCTACAATCAGATAGCTATTTTTTGATATTAATAGCTCTAAATAACCATGCCTAATTATATTCTTTTATATGCTTATTCATCAGTCAGTTCACTAATAAACACAAGTGAACATAGAAATTTGTCTATCGATTACAAAAGAAAACATATTTCCCCATTATTGCTACTTATTGAGAATCACTTATTTTTTTCAATCAAAGCACTTACCTGCTTTTTGATGTTTTTATTCGATAAAAAGTATTATTTTATTCTTGCTTGATAGATTTGTCTCAGTAATTAACGATTGTGACAGTTGGGGTGCGGAATGTGGGTTATAAACCTCTGTCTAATAATGAAAGTCCTCTTAAAGAGGACTAAGTTCAAATTCTAAATTTTTATAGGCTTTCTTTTGCCTTTTGCTTTTTTGTACTAACCTAATACCCAATTAAGGGAATACCAAGAAATAAATTGTCCCTAATTGTAGGGGCGGGATTACCCCGCCCTTACGAATGATACAATTGGTAATTATAGAATTGGAATATTTTATTTTCTGGAAGTCCCTAACTGAATGTTTTTTGTAGTTGGATTTGTAATTGTTCTTCTTGATTAATAATTAAACCTGGTGCGTCTTTGCTGATTATTTGTCGGGATTGGGATGATGCTGAGTTTTGCCACAATGCCCAACGACTGCCGTTTGGTAGGGAAGCAAGGGTAGTAGGATTTTCTGTTAACCAAATTAAGGGTAATTTTGGCACTTCGGTTGTAATTGCGTCTTCTAGGGGTGATGTTGCTGCTAAGGTTTCTAGGATGCGACGATTTTCACCTTTAACTAAACCTGTAGCAGCTGTCCAAAGTTGGACATTCATTTGCTGACGTTGTGCGTAAAAATATAGGGATGCTGCGGTAATTACTGCTTGCTCAAAGTTTTCTTCGTCCCATTGTGCAGCACTATCAAGCGCGATCGCAACATCTTCTCCACCTGTAATTGTCTCTAATTCCCGCACTCGTAATTCACCATAACGGGCACTTGTACGCCAATGTACCAAACGGATGGGGTCTCCTGTACGATACGGACGTAAGGAACGTATCAGCCCTTCTGTGGCTGCTCCATCGGGGTTTCCTTGGTAGTTGCTTCTCCTACTTTCGTCTTGTCCGATTTCATCGATGAGGGGACAACTTACTAGGGGTAAAATCTGTGGGTAGACTACCGCAGTCGCTTTACAGTTGCGATCGCGACGACTCCAAAATAAGCCGAATGGGGCACCACTTTTTAATTCGACTGTTTGCCAGCGATAAATTCCCCGATGCTGTGCTGAATAATAATATTCCCAGTGATAGTTGTTTTGGGGAGCAATTCTATCAATAGTTTGTTCGATGGGTTTGCTATCGAGTTTGTTTTTGAGCAGCAACGGTAATATATCTTCGATTTTTAATAAGCTGACGGTTTTCTGCGATGTGTTGGTAATTTTGAGTTCTACTCGCAAATCTTCCCCGACAGTGACTGGTTCGATCGAAGCGCGACTCACCGTTAATCCAGAGAGCGATCGCGATGGTAAAATGGCTGCAACCCCAAGAATGGCACAACTCAGTCCACTAATCACGTATAACCAGCCTGCCATTGTGTTTATTGCCGCTCCAAAAAAACAAATGGCTATTCCTGCTAATACCCAACCACTATATGCTGGGGCGCAAGCGCGTGTCTCAAGATAATTGATAATGGGTTTAATCATGATTAGTGGGAAATTAGGAATAGGGAATATTAGTAACAAATAATACTTGTTATAAACAATTATCTAATCCCACTGAGTCAAAAGCAAACAATTAAGCAGCAATTAACCGCTAAATAGCCAACAATCATTTTTTTAAGGAAAATTTAGCAATATCACTAATTTACAGCACCTTAGTAGTTTGATGAAATGACTGTAAAGATAAGTTCTCAGCTAAGTTGATTAACTAATATGGGTGTACATTATCAGTAGTAATCTCAGTAAGTTTACGGCTTGTTGGGAAATAGCAAACATTCTGATATCAGTTAAGTTACGGAGTGGTGTTGTTAAGACTTAATAAGCTAAATTCTAAATCAAATTGGCAAAAGGATCGCAGTCATGGACGAATCAGTTACGGTAACGGGGGAAAATTCAACGGAAAATTTCCAATTCTCAAAGTCTGCAACACGTAATCCTCCTCCTCCTTTACCCAGCAAACTGTTACCAATTCCGCTTGGGCAAATGCAAGCAAGAAGCGTAACTGTACAGCAAATGGTACGGGATGCTTACGAACAACAAGCATCGGATGTGCATATTCGTGTTGGGGAAGTGCCACGCTTTCGAGTGCGAGGGCAAATGGTGATTTATGGGAAGAATGAAATCATAACACCTCAAGTTTTTGAAGGATTTTTAATCGAAGTTCTCACATCGTCGCAACGACAACGTTTTGTAGAAACAAAAGAACTTGATACTGGTATTTTTTATCCGGGATTTTTGCGTTGTCGGGTAAATTGTTTTGAAACATTAACTGGTAGTGCGATGGTATTGCGTTTAATTACGCTGGAAGTACCTTCGATTGATGGTTTGCACTTACCTGCTGTTTTGAAAGATATTGTAACAAAAAGACAAGGTTTAATATTAGTTACTGGTCCTACGGGTTCGGGGAAATCGACGACATTAGCGGCAATGTTACGATTTTTGAATGAAACCGTACAAAAGCATATTGTGACGATTGAAGACCCGATAGAATACGTCCATACTTCACAAAAGTGTTTGATTAGTCAGCGAGAAGTGGGTTTACATACCAGTGAATATAGCGATGCATTACGTTCTGTGTTGCGCGAAGACCCTGATATCATTTTAATTGGGGAGATGCGCGATCGCATGTCGATTGATACTGCTCTCAAAGCTGCACAAACAGGTCATTTGGTTTTGGGTACGCTGCATACCAAGAATGCGATCGCGGTTGTTAATCGCTTGTTGAATATTTATAATCCGGATGAACAAGCGGCAATGCGGGTACAAATTGTAGATTCTTTGGTTGCAGTTATTGCCCAGCAGCTAATTCCGACAATTAATGCTAGACGAATAGCAGCAATGGAGATATTACTGAATACGACTGCAATGCAAGATTATTTGCTCAAAGGTGAGGAAATTGAAGCATTTCAATTAATGGAAGATAGTACCCATGAAGGTATGCAGGTAATGAACCAAGCATTATGCGATTTGATGTTAACTGGAAAGATTAAAATTGAAGAAGCTGTTAATGCATCTCCTGATGTCGGAGATTTACGAAGACGGGCACGTAATGACGGTTTTAATCCTTCCCATTCTACCAGAAGAGAGATGCAAGAAAATTTTAATTCTTTCCCCAGATAACTGTAGAGACGTTCCATCGGAACGTCTTTATTGTAATTAATATTTTATAATTAATTTATCTATCACAAATATTTTTTGATTTAGAATTCTCTTGATTTCGGTATACTATAAACTGCTTAAAATCTGACTAATATAGAACCCCTCTCCATAGAGCGTACCCCTCCGGGGAAGCGAGCTACGCGAAGCGTGTCGCTTGCGACTCAGCGCTACCTTTGGAAGTCACTCCGTGCCTACCCGCAGGGTACATCTCCCCGTTGGCGTAAGCCTCCGTTAGGCATAGCGGAGAGAGGCTTAAAAACTCAACTTTGCCATACTAAAAAAGTTAAGTTTCTAGCCGTTTTTAGTATAATTGGTCTTCGGAAACTTCCTTCAGTACAAATATTAATTGTAATTTCTTCAAGAAATGAGGGACACTGAAACTCTATATATTGAACTCCGCAAAATTCCCGACAAAAATTGGTGTAACATAAAAAATTGCCAGCAAGTCGAATCGAGAAAACACAAAGAGACTTGCCTGATACACAGGTTTGAGTTCGATAAGCAGAGCTTAATGTCAGAATCATATCGCACTCAATATAGTCAAATTAGGGAAACTTCAAACAGAGAACTCCAAATAAAGTGAAAGTTTTAGTTGTTGGTAATGGTGGACGCGAACATGCCCTAGCATGGAAGTTATTGCAATCTCAGCAAATTGAGCGAGTTTTTTGCACCCCTGGAAATGGGGGAACCGCAACACTGGAAAGATGCGAAAATCTCCCTGTGGCGGTTGATGATTTTGAAGGAATTGCTAAACTAGCTCAAAAAGAAAATATCTCTTTAGTAATTGTAGGACCAGAAGTCCCTCTATCTCAGGGTATTACTGATTACCTCCAAGCTCAAGGGTTAATGGTGTTTGGTCCCAATAAAATGGGGGCACAAATCGAGGCAAGTAAAGCCTGGGCAAAGGCTTTGATGCAAGAAGCAGGGATTCCAACTGCCAAAGCGGCTGTATTTACTGAGATTAAAGCAGCAAAATCTTACTTAAAATCCCAGGGTGTGCCGATTGTTGTCAAGGCTGATGGTTTGGCAGCTGGGAAAGGTGTAATAGTTGCTCAAACTATTGTAGAAGCTGAAGCTGCTTTAGATGCAATATTTGGCGGGCAATTTGGTAGCGCTGGAAATTTTGTGGTGATTGAGGAATTTTTGCTTGGGCAGGAGGTATCGGTTTTAGCCCTAACGGATGGTTTGACAATTCGTCCTTTGTTACCCGCACAAGACCACAAACGCATTGGGGAAGGCGATACAGGAGAAAATACAGGGGGAATGGGCGCATATGCACCCGCACCTGTGGCGACACCTGGGATGATGGCACGGCTACAAACGGAGGTATTGGAACCTGCGATCGCAGCTTTGAGGAAAAAGGGAATCGATTATCGAGGTGTACTGTACGCGGGATTGATGGTTGCACCAGATGGCGAATTTAAGGTTTTGGAGTTTAATTGTCGTTTTGGCGACCCGGAAACCCAAGTCATCTTACCATTGTTGGATACTCCTCTGGAAGAGTTGATTCTCGCTTGCGTGCAGCAGCGTTTAGGAGATATGCCACCCATAGCATGGAAGAATGGAGCATCTGCGACGGTTGTAGCGGCTTCTGGTGGCTACCCAGGGGATTATACGAATGGTAAGGTAATTACTGGGTTACAAGAGTCAGAAACCGCAGATACAAAGGTATTTCACGCAGGGACAAAGTTACAGGGATTGGAAGTTGTTAGCGATGGTGGAAGAGTTTTGAATGTGACTGCGATCGGCGAAGATTTTAAACAAGCACTCGATCGCGCTTATGCTGGAATTGCCAAGGTACAGTTTGAGGGGATGTATTATCGGCGAGATATTGGGTATAGAGTTTTAAGTTAGGGAAAACCAAGAAATAAATTCTTCACTATTGTAGGGGTAGGGTCTCCCCACCCTTACCCATGATAGGGTTGGGAAATATATGATTTGGAGATTTTATTTTCTGGAAATCCCTTAGGAGTTGGGAGTTAGGAATTGGGGATTGGGAGTAATTAGTATTTCCCCAAACGATTCCCTAATTTAGCAAATAAACTGTTACTTTTTTAGTTGTTAGGTGTACAAAAACTATTAACAACTAAATAAAAAAAATATATTTAATATGCTTGCTTTTTTTACTAGTATTCGAGAAGCGATCGCAACTTGGTGGTTACAGTTTACTCTCCAAACAAAGCTTTTGGCGGCTGCGACTCTCGTCGTATCTTTAGTGATGAGTGGGTTGACTTTTTGGGCTATCAATACCATTCAACAGGATGCAAGGCTCAATGATACCCGTTTTGGTCGCGATTTAGGGCTGTTACTGGCTGCAAATGTTTCTCCCCTGATTGGCGATAATAATTTGACTGAGGTTGCTCAATTTTCCCAAAGGTTCTACGGCAGTACTTCGAGTGTTCGCTACATGCTCTACGCTGATGAAACCGGAAAAATCTTTTTTGGTATCCCTTTTTGGGAACCGGAAGTGGAAAATTCCCTCACCATCCAACGACGGATCAAGTTACCGGATGACTATGCTGCTGATGTAGAAAAACCAATGGTGCGTCAGCATCAATCTCCCGATGGGGAAGTTACGGATGTATTTGTACCGCTCAAAGCTAATGGTAAATATCTGGGTGTTTTGGCAATTGGAATTAATCCCAACCAAGCGGCTGTTATTTCCACTAATTTTACCCGTGATGTCACCATCGCTGTTTTTATCACAATTTGGGTAATGGTGATTTTAGCTGGTGTCGTCAATGCTTTGACTATCACTAAACCAATTAAAGAGCTTTTGGTGGGTGTTCAAGAAATTGCCACGGGAAATTTTAAGCAACGTATAGATTTACCCCTTGGAGGGGAATTAGGTGAACTAATTTTCAGCTTTAATGATATGGCAGAACGGTTGGAAAGCTATGAAGAACAAAATATTGAGGAATTAACTTCCGAAAAAGCCAAACTCGAAACCCTTGTCTCCACAATTGCCGATGGTGCTGTATTAATTGATAACAATATGCAGGTGATTCTCGTTAATCCCACAGCAAGACGGATTTTTGGCTGGGAAAGTGATGAAGTAGTTGGTACAAATGTCCTGCACCAACTCCCAAATGCGGTACAAATGGAGATTACCCGTCCTCTCTACGAAATGGCAACAGGCGATCGCGAAAGTGCTGAGTTTCGCATCCCATTAGCACAACCCACAAAGCGGACTATACGTATCCTCCTAACTACGGTGATCAATTCGCAACGGGAAAGTATCCGAGGTATTGCCATTACAGTTCAGGATATTACTCGTGAGGTGGAACTTAATGAAGCTAAAAGCCAGTTCATTAGTAATATTTCCCATGAGTTACGGACTCCGTTATTTAATATTAAAACTTACATTGAGACTCTGCACGATTACGGCGATGATTTAGGAGCAGAACAACGCCAAGAATTTTTAGCTACAGTAAATAGTGAAACCGATCGCTTGACAAGGTTGGTTAATGATGTATTAGATTTATCGCGTTTGGAATCAGGACGAAGCTACAACCTAGATGGGATCGATTTAAGTCAAGCGATCGAACAAACCCTGAGAACTTACCAACTTAATGCTAGAGATAAAGGTGTTGAGCTATTTCAAGATGTGGAATCGAATTTACCATTAGTTATCGGCAATTATGATTTATTGCTGCAAGTATTCGGTAATTTACTCGGTAATGCCCTTAAATTTACCAAAGCTGGGGGTAAAGTCGCATTTCGTGCCTACCAAATTGCTGTCAAGTCTAATTTACCTAAACCAGTATCGGGAGTCAGGATAGAAATCTCTGATACCGGAATTGGAATTGCATCGGAAGATCAACAAGCAATTTTTGACCGTTTTTTCCGCGTCGAAAACCGCGTTCATACCCTAGAAGGTACGGGTTTAGGATTGTCTATTGTCCGAAATATTATCGACAAACACCACAGCGCAGTACATTTAGTTAGCGAAGTGGGTATTGGTACAACTTTTTGGTTTGATTTACCTGCGTTAGAAGAAGCTGTAGAAAGCAGAGGATAGGGGAGAATGAGTGGATAGTCTCTACCAAATTTTAAAATTATTTTTTATCTATGACACATTGTCATATTTGGTCAAAATTGTATTTAAAATAGAGAAGAGCAAATAAATTGACTTCTCAGGAAAAACCATGAAATCTATCGCAATAAATCTACGACGCTTGAGTTTGACTGCATTGGCAATGTTTTTAGTTGTCAGCAGCTTCTTTGTTTTCATACCTAGTGCTTTGGCTGAAACTTATACAATCAAGCTGGGGAGTGATAAAGGGATGCTCGCATTTGAACCTGCGAAAGTCACGATTAAAGCTGGTGACACTATCAAGTGGGTAAATAATAAAGTACCTCCCCATAATGTCGTCTTTGATGGAGTAAAAAATGCTGCTAAAAGCGCTGATTTCGCAAAAGCATTGTCACACAAGCAATTGATGATGAACCCTGGACAAGCTCAGGAAACCACCTTCCCCGCAGATACAGTTGCTGGTGAATATACTTTCTACTGTGAACCCCATCGTGGTGCTGGTATGGTTGGTAAAATTATCGTTGAAGGTTAGGTTAATTGCTTTTATTCGCAGAAGCAATAATACAATCAACCTTACCCATCGTCAAATAATGTTAGGGAAATAACAAAAAATAAAGCTAGATTTGCAGACTGGTTAAATTACATTAAAAACTGGCAAAATCTAAAGTGCGATATGCCGAACGCATTAAGCTTTGCTTATCACAAGTTTGTCCCTGGTGAAAGTGGTCTAAGTATTTACCGACATCAAGGATAAACTTGTAATTGTTAAATCTTTATTAATTATTCTGACATTGTTGCTAGATGAATACTTTCTACAAAGCCTTACTGTAACCATAGAATAGTGAGAGTAAACATTATTTTGAAGTTGCGGACGCTTTTTGGCGAGGAGAATCTCTATTGAAT
>NZ_NTFS01000281.1 GCF_002289455.1 Brunnivagina elsteri CCALA 953 | reverse complement strand
ATCCGTTTGAAATTAGCGATCGCTTGTGGGTAAAAAATCATCTTGAAGAAGATGAAGAAAAACTACGGTTTTCAACGTAGACGAGGTTTAATATTATTAATTTTGCTT
Source organism: Brunnivagina elsteri CCALA 953 (assembly GCF_002289455.1). GTDB lineage: Bacteria > Cyanobacteriota > Cyanobacteriia > Cyanobacteriales > Nostocaceae > Brunnivagina > Brunnivagina elsteri. The sequence goes on along the minus strand of NZ_NTFS01000281.1, from coordinate 8,617 downwards.
GTTGAAAAGCCCAGTTTCTATCAGGAACGGGCTTTTTTAATTGTTCATCTGTACGTAAAATTTGTAATGCTTCTCGGATTGCCGACTCATTCTCGCCACCTTTTAGAATTGGGACAAAGGGAAGTAAAGATGGTAGTGGTTGTTGAAAAAGGAATCTTCGGTACTCAAGCCCTAAGTTTTCCCACACCAGAAAGCGACATCACCGCTACAGGTGCAAATCCTTCCTTAAGTGGAACCACAGAAATTAATACCCCTGATACTGACCCCACAAAGGGAATAATCGAATTACCAAATGATGTAGTTGATGTAAGTAACCAAATTGGTCAACTTTGCCCCAGAGGTTATGATGCTTTGATAAAACCTCTAAGCAGTTTCACCATAATTGGACATGGTAGTTTGCCACCAAGTCCATTAGAGCCGTTATGGGGTATGGCACGTATTCCTCTGGCGACTTTGGATGATGGAGGAAGAGTTGAAAGGGGAAGAAGACAAGAAATACGAGAAAATAAATCTTCCTCTACTACCGAAATTATTGAAGCACAGGGTTTGGTAAAAACTGCTGATGGTGGTATTGCTCTGGTGGCAAATGCAACTCCATCTGCTGGTAATACAGTTCCTAAATGTCCTCCCTATCATCGTCCATAATCAAAGGTTATTTGGGGTTTTTTCGTGGGAGAGAAACCCGGTTTCAGAGACTTTTGTACTGAATTTGGATTCTGCGTAGAGGAGCAACCGGGTTCCAAAGACCTCTCTCTGGTTTTCGCTAACGCTCAAACCTGTCCCTCTCCTGGGAGGAGAGGGATAGTCTGGAAGGCATTTTAAGGTAGGGAGGTCAAGCAATTTTACACGGGGCTTAATTGCTTTTCGTACTGGGGATTGGCTTCGGGACCATCGGCTTCTGATGGTGGTACAATTTGCCAGAATTTTGGTAGGTATTCTTGCCAGTTTTCCAAAATCATTTTCGCTTTCGGTGAACCCGTACGATCGCAATGTGCCCGAATCAAGTCTTGCAGTTGCTTTTCTCCTGCTTGGCTAGTGACTCGTTGAATTTTGACGATTTCTGGGTTGACTAATTCGGAGAATCCACTATTTTCATCTAAGAAGTATCCCAACCCCCCTGTCATCCCAGCAGCTACGTTACGTCCCACTTTACCCAAGACGACAACTACACCACCTGTCATGTATTCACAACAATGGTCTCCTGCTCCTTCGATGACGGCTGTGGCTTTGGAGTTCCGCACTGCAAACCGTTCTCCGGCTAACCCATTGGCATATAAGTATCCACCTGTTGCTCCATATAAACAGGTATTGCCAATAATCACATTTTGTGCTGGGTCGTAGATAGCAGCAGCATGGGGTTTGATGATGATTTCTCCACCATTCATGCCTTTACCTACATAGTCGTTTGCTTCACCTTCCAGACTCAGAATCATTCCCGGCAGATTAAAGGCACCAAAGCTCTGTCCGACGCTACCGTTGAAGTTGAGGTTGATTTGTCCCCCAAAACCATTGTCGCCGTATTTAGATGCGATCGCACCTGCTAATCTAGCTCCAACTGTGCGATCGGTGTTGACGACTTTCAGGTTCTTGGTGACGCTGGATTGGTTGCTAATGGCAGCTTGAATATCTGCATCGGCAAGTAATTTGTCATCTAAGACTGCTCCGTTGCTATGGACGACTTCATGCTGTAACCAAGTCCGGTTTTCGCGGGTATCGGGAAGCTTCAACAAGCAATCGAGGTTGAGTGCTGCGGTTTTGGTTAAATTTCTACCTGCACGGGTTGTCAACAAATCCGCACGTCCGACAACTTCAAGTAAGGAACGATAACCCAGACGTGCTAGCAAGCTGCGGACTTCTTCAGCGACAAAGTAGAAGAAATTCACCACATGTTCGGGCATTCCATTAAACCGTTTCCGCAGTTCTTCTTTTTGGGAAGCCACACCTACGGGACAATTATTTGTATGGCAAATCCGTGCCATTATACAGCCTTCGGCAATCATGGCAATGGAACCAAAGCCATATTCTTCAGCACCCATTAATGCGCCCATTAATACGTCCCAACCGCTCTTCAATCCACCATCAACCCGGAGAATTACTCTGTCCCGCAGTTGATTTTCCATCAAGACACGGTGGACTTCTGTTAATCCGAGTTCCCACGGTGAGCCTGCGTGTTTAATCGAACTTAGCGGCGATGCGCCTGTGCCGCCATCATGCCCAGAAACTTGAATGATATCAGCGTTAGCTTTCGCAACCCCAGCAGCGATTGTACCAATACCGATTTCCGCGACTAATTTCACCGAAACTTGGGCTTTGGGGTTGATTTGGTGCAGGTCAAAAATTAACTGTGCCAAATCTTCAATCGAGTAAATATCATGGTGTGGGGGTGGAGAAATCAAGGTGACACCGGGTTTGGAACGGCGTAACATGGCGATGTATGGGCTAACTTTCGCACCTGGTAACTGTCCACCTTCACCGGGTTTTGCACCTTGAGCAATTTTAATTTCAATTTGCTTGGCACTCATCAAGTATTCTGGTGTGACTCCGAATCGACCTGATGCGACTTGTTTGATGGAACTAGTGGCAGTGTCACCATTCCTTAACCCTTTCAAGTGGGGGAGGATTTGCGATCGCCCATCTTGAGCATCATCGACTATTTTGTAACGTACCGGGTCTTCCCCACCTTCCCCAGAATTAGATTTACCACCAATTCGATTCATTGCGATCGCGAGGGTTTCATGGGCTTCTCTAGATAATGCACCAAGGGACATTCCCCCAGTACAGAACCGTTTGACGATTTCGCTGACAGATTCCACTTCCTCGATGGGAATTGGTTTGCGATCGCTCTCAAAGTCGAGCAAATCCCGTAATGCTGTTACTGGTCGGTTTTGCAGGTGTTTCTGATAAACTTCGTAATGGTCGTATTGCTTGCCATCAACGGCTTTGTGCAGCGCTTTCGCTAATTCGGGGCTGTTCATATGGTACTCCCCACCAGGACGATACTGAACAAAGCCCAAGTTTTCCAACTTTTTGATTGTGATTTCGGGGAATGCTTTGCAGTGGAAGGATAAGATTTCCTGAGCAAGTTCACGGATACTCAAACCACCAATGCGAGAAGTAGTACCTTGGAATCCTAATTCTAATAAATCCCCACCAATGCCAATTGCCTCAAAGATTTGTGCCGCTTGGTAACTCGAAAGCAGGGAAATACCCATCTTCGAGAGAATTTTGAGTAACCCCGCTTCAATTGCCTTACGGTAATTCTTCTGAGCTTTGTCTAAGCTCATTGCTGTAATTTTACCCCGTTCCATGAATTGCTGGGTTTTCGGGTCTGCCCACCAATCCCCTACCGTTGCCAATGCCATATAAGGACAAACCGCAGCAGCTCCGTAACCAATCAAACAAGCGAAATGGTGGGTACTCCAGCACTGCGCTGTGTCAACGACTAAGGATGCTTGGGTTCTCAGCCCTTGCCGAATCAGGTGGTGGTGAACTGCACCAACTGCAAGTAATGGAGGAATATAGGTATTTTCTGCGCTGATACCTGGGTTACTTCTATCACTTAATATTAAAATTTCTGCCCCTGCCTTGATTGCCTCTGCCGCTTTGACTTGTAATGCTTCGACAGCAGCTTTTAAGCCATCGGAACCGGAGGAAATCGCCAATAGGGTTGATAATTCTTGGGTTTTAAACGATGAATTTTTGATTACTGCTAATTCATTGTTGAGTAAAACGGGTGAATCCAACTTTAGTCGTCGTGCATATTCGGGTTTAGGGTCGAGTAAATTACCCTTTTCACCTAGTTCAACCTTCAGCGACATGACTAAACTTTCCCGTAACGGGTCAATCGCTGGGTTTGTCACCTGGGCGAACCGTTGTTTGAAATAGTCGTACAACAAATGCGGCTTTTCTGACAATACCGCTAAAGGTATATCATCGCCCATGCAGAATGTGGCTTCTTTGCCATCCTGTGCCATTGGTTGAATTACCATTTCCACATCTTCGCTACTGTAACCGAAGGCTGTTTGTTGGTGCAGTAGGGTTTGACGATCAATATTTACTGGTTCTTTATTGCTGGTAATTTGTCCTTTGCCGTTTAAAGCATGACCAGTTATTGATGGTAAATGACCGTTGCCGTTACCGTTGCCGTTACCGTTACCATTACCATTACCATTACCATTACTATTGCCATTAACTAATAACGTTAATTCTTGACGATGCTTTAGCAACCATTCACCGTAGGGATGCTGCTTTGCAATGCGCTGCTTTATTTCCCAATTTTTCAATATTTCCGAGGTTTCCAGGTCAACAGCAATCATTTCCCCTGGACCCAAGCGACCTTTTTCGATGATATCTTCTTCGGGGAACTCTACTACACCAGCTTCCGATGCCACAACAATGTAGTCATCTTTGGTGATACAGTAACGAGCTGGTCTTAAACCATTGCGATCGAGGGTTGCTCCTACTTTTTGCCCATCACTAAAAACTAATAACGCTGGACCATCCCAAGCTTCTTGCATTCCACTGTAATATTCGTAGAAATCTACAATTTCAGGGTAATTACGTAGTTCAGGCTGGTTATTATAAGCTTCTGGAACCATAATCATTAATGCTTCCAAGGGGCTACGTCCCGATCGCACCATCACCTCAAAAACATTATCTAAGGTTGCCGAGTCGCTGTTATCAATTTGCACAAATGGCTTGAGTTCGTCAAAGCGATTTTCCCAAATTGGATGATTAAAGCTGGATTCACGCGCTGTCATCCAGTTGATATTACCGAGCAAAGTATTAATTTCACCATTATGACCCAACAACCGCATTGGTTGAGCTAAGTGCCATTTGGGCATGGTATTGGTGCTGAAACGACGGTGGTAAACCGCAAAAGCACTGGTAAAATCTGGGTTTTTGAGGTCGTCGTAAAAATCCCCCAGCACAGCCGATCGCACCATGCCTTTATAAACAATCGTCCGACTCGACAAGGAAGCTACGTAAATGTCTTGATAAAGATTTTTTACCGCTTTCACAAAACGACGACGAACTACGTATAACTGACGTTCGAGTTCATCACCGCTTTTATCTTCTGATACCAATAATACTTGTTGCATCAGAGGCAGATTTTCACGTGCCTGTATTCCTAATACATTCTGATTTACTGGAACTTCTCGCCAGCCCAGTACAGTTAATTTCTCTTCGGATGCTACTCGTTCAAATGTATTACGTATTTTATCTGATGTTTGGGAATCTTGAGGTAAAAAAAGCATCCCAACTGCATTTTTACCATTATTAGAAAAATCTATATTTTGTGCGGCAAGTGTATGTGATTTATTTAACAGTACAGACTGTTGGAACAACTGCCAAGGAATCGCAGTCAAAACACCAGCACCATCGCCAGAATCGCGATCGGCACTGCAACCACCACGGTGTTCCAAACAGGTTAAAGCTGATAAAGCTTTCTCGATAATTCCGTGGCTAGCTTGATTTCGACGATGGGCAATAAAGCCTACACCACAAGCATCACGTTCTTCTACCAACCATTTTTGCCCTTGATACATACACCTAGATGAACTATGGGAATTTTCCGAAATTGTCATTTTCCGCTCTTGATTTGTTGACTCGTTATTCATACACTATGCCTGATACCAACCCATTGTGATTTTTACTACTTGATTTTGACAATTTTGCGAATTTTTTTTTTCTAAACAAAGCAATCTAGAATTTAGTTAACACCGGAATTTAGAGAAAAAAAATTCTAACTTCGGGTTTTGTCTTTAAACTTTATACCCATGTTAAAATCATATCGCTATTTTTTTAGGTTTATGCTGAGTTCGGCAAACTACATCATTTTGCCTAAACAGTGTTTATTTATGCCTTACAAGTATTTATTTTCTCAATTTCCTTGTTCCTAATCAGAACTAAGTTTTTAGGTATAGTCTTTGAGACATACCTGAATCAAGTTAACGCAAAAAGCTTGACTAAATTCCTTAGCTGAAAATCTTCTCATTCAGCAACCAAATCAGCGTATTACACTACATACCCATTTGACAATTCCTAGCTAAATCTTTTGTTGCTAATCGATTTGTACCGATTATCCTTTGTCACCTGCATTGCTACTAGTTCTACCCCACTTAAGTAGCAACCACTGGTGAGGAATGAACATCTAAGTTCCCAACAATTACCAAGACTTTCGCCAATATTTGGCTTGCAGTTGCTTGATTTGCACTAGTGTTTTTAAGTACATCTATAGCGCATTTGCTCGATTAGGAAAATGCTTTTTGGCTTACAAGAGACAAAAGCCCACCCTTACATTATCACGTTCTTACTTAAAAGTAATGTCACTGTTTGCTGATATTTCCAAAAATTATTCAAGGTGTATTCTCATAATTCAACTTTCCAAAATAAGTAACAAAACAATGGATATAAAACCGCAAAAATACTTAGGAAAATCTCGTCGAAAAAACGTTGATGATTCTATTATCAAAGCTTCCCAGAAATGGCTCTTCCTGATAATTTCCAGCTTGCTGTCATTAACAACTGATAGTTATGTTATCAATGCTCAGACACCAACACCAGTAAAACCATCAATAACAGTTCCCAATAATCGGGGAACGATGCCGATGGGTAAAGCCTTACCTGAGGGCAAAACCCAGGCTCCGCGAGCGATACTCCGTAGAAGTGGTCTATCGACCATCGCAAATGGAAATCAGATATCTCTCAACGGTAGAATTGTTACAGGAGCATGGTTTCAGCGTCAAACAGGTAAAAACAAAATTACCACTCATATTGGAGATGGTTACTTAAAGCAGTTAATTGGTATAGACCTATTAGATACTAATATTCCCACAAAACAACCGATACAGTGGTTTTCTTCCCCAACAAAGCCGCAAATTTTGACAGCACAATTAGCAGGAAGTTTCCGCTATCTCGATATTACAAATTTAGCAAAAACATCAGGCTGGCAAATTCAAACGCAAGGTAATGTATTAAACCTCACTAGCCCGTCAACCAGAATTACCGCTATTAGCGAAGCTAGTTATACAGCCGCCACCCAAGTATTGATAGGAAATAGCAAACCGTCATTACCAGCACAGGTATCCAACCAGACAGCAGCAGCCAAAAGAGTCACTATCAAACTTGACAGACCAACACCTTGGCAAATAAGACAAGAATTACCAGCCAAAAGAGTTGTAGACCCAGATGCAGTTAACCCTCAACCAACAGCCCCTCCCAATCGGGAATGGACAATCATTCTCGATGGAATTGCTGACCCCGCATTAGTTCAGCGCTACACACCCATCACTCCAGCACCAACACCAGTAACACCATCTACATTCCCAGTAATTCCACCACTGCCGAATTTTGGAAAACAGCTATCCGTACCAGAACCGATACCTAGACCGATTCCAATTACCCCGCCGGAAGCCACAGTCAAACAAGTTGAAGTAGTTAACAATCAAACATTAATTCGCGTCAGTGTTCCCTTTGGTTTCGCACCTCGTATTCAATCAGAACCCAACAGCTTAATTGTCGAAATTCGTCCCGACGCATTAATACCCCGTAATATTGCTTGGGCAAATGGGTTGCGCTGGCGACAACAGTGGATGCAGTTAGGGCAAGAAAAATTCCCAGTAGTCTGGTTAGAAGCAAATCCCCGTAATGTCCAGCTAAGACCAATAGTTACAAACGCGGATACACTGATTGGTACAGCACCTTGGATTCAGACAGCGCCAAAATACTTAGCAGTAGCAGGTATTAACGGCGGTTATTTCAATCGGAATAATAAATATCCCTTGGGAGCAATTCGTAGCAACGGAAAATGGTTGTCGAGTCCAATATTAAATCGAGGTGCGATCGCATGGAATAATTCTGGACAATTTTACGTAGGTCGTCTCAGTCTCGAAGACAATTTAGTGACAACTGGACCCCAAGGAACAGTGAAAACCCCTATACTTTTCCTCAATAGTGGCTATGTTCAAAGTGGTATTGCCCGGTATACACCAGCTTGGGGTAATATTTACACACCACTTACCGACAATGAAACAATAATAGTTGTCCAAAAAAATCAAGTTACAAGCCAAGTAAAAGCAGGAAAAGCCGGAGAAAACCCTGTTGTAATTCCCCTCGACGGTTACTTACTGACATTGCGCGGAAAAATTAGCACTGCGACTGATTTATTTCCTACTGGTACAAACTTAAAAATAGAAAGCGCTACAGTACCCGCCGAATTTAACCGCTATCCCAACATTATTGGTGCAGGACCTTTACTAGTACAAAATCGTCAAATTGTCCTCGATGCCAAAGCCGAAAAATTTAGTGATGCATTTATTAGGGAAAAAGCTATACGTAGCGCCATCTGCACCACAGCCAACGGCACAGTCATTATCGCATCTACCCATAACCGCGCTGGAGGAGCAGGTCCAACCCTAGCGGAACATGCCCAACTCATGCAGAAAATGGGATGTGTTAACGCGCTGAATTTAGACGGAGGAAGCTCTACAAGTCTTTACTTAGGGGGGCAACTCATCGATCGTTCTCCCAGCACCGCAGCCCGTGTTCATAATGGTATTGTTATTTTCCCCTTTCCCCATACGAGAATAATCATCTTGGAAGCGAATAATATCGT